>CBDUCL010000022.1:0-22269 GCA_965365625.1 uncultured Chromatiales bacterium
ACCAGCATACGCCGCTTGGGGGCGATCTCGCGGGCTGCTTGCGCTCCCGCCCCGGCTTCTGCTCTGCTCAATTCCAACCCATCCGATCCGGCTCAGCGCCGGGGCTTGGCCCGTGCCGTGGGCATAGCGTTCCAGGGGTCATCCGGCCATTGGTGTTTGGGGTAGCGGCCCTTGAGTTCCTTCTTCACCTCAGTATAGGTGCGGTCCCAGAAGCCGCGCAGGTCCTGGGTGACCTGGATCGGACGCTGGGCCGGCGACAACAGGTGGAGCACCACCGCCACCCGGCCGGCGCCGATGCGTGGGGTCTCGGCCTGACCGAACAGCTCCTGCAGCCGCACCGCCAATACCGGCGGCCCCTCCCCCGAATAATCCAGGCGCTTGCGGCTGCCGCTGGGCACCTGCAGGTGGGTCGGGGCGAGTTCCTCCAAGCGCCGTTGCTGTTGCCAATCCAGACGCTGGCGCAGGATCTGGGCCAGGTCAAGGCGCTCCAGATCGCTGCGTCGACGGCTGTCGCCGAGATAGGGCCCAAGCCAACTTTCCAGCTCT
Source organism: uncultured Chromatiales bacterium (assembly GCA_965365625.1). GTDB lineage: Bacteria > Pseudomonadota > Gammaproteobacteria > Chromatiales > Chromatiaceae > CAVWCW01. The sequence continues at coordinate 547 of CBDUCL010000022.1, forward strand.
GCCAACAACTCTGGGTCTCCCATCTCCGGCCAACCTGCCTCCGGCTCCAGGGCGGCGGCAAAAGCGATCCGGGCCTGCAACCCCCTGGCATCCGGGTTCCAGGGGAGGCAGTCCATCCCCAGAGAGCGAATCGCCTCCAGCAGCACCGGGCGCGCCTGTTGCGGGTCCGGGCGAGGGAGCGGCTCGGCGCTCAGCAGCAGGGCCCCCAGGCGCTCCTCGCGGCGGGCCGCCACCAGTTCCCGCTCCGAGTCCCAAAATACCCGTTCCGTGATCTCGATATGCGATCCCAGCAGGGCCCGCAGCTCGGACTCGGCCAAGGACGCCGCCAGGTGGATACGGCCTTGGGTCCGGCCCGCGTCCAGAGAAGCCGCCACCAGATAGTCAGCGGAGTTCAGGCCATCCTGCTCGGGCAGGCTGGCAGCCCGCCCGGAGGCCAACAGATAGCTGCTGCCGGCGCCGCCTCTCCGCTTGGCGATGCGATCCGGATAGGCCAGGGCGAGCAATGCTCCGGGGGACCAGTCGGCAGAGTCCCCCTCCGGCCCGTTCCCCAGGCTGCGCAGCCACTGGCGGCCAATACGGTCCAAGCGACGGCATGCCGCCGCCGCGCCGCCGCTGCCCCGCAGGGCGGCGTCGCCGCTTCTGCGCCAGTGCTGTAGCAGGTGCAGGCGATCCTCGATATCGCAGCTGCGCTCGCCCCGGGGACCCAGCCGAATCGGATCCGGTTCACTGAGCAGGGCAGCCAGATCGCTGGCCAGTTGGGCCAGCCCAAAGCCCTGGGCCCGCAACAGCATGTGGGACAGGCGGGGGTGCAGGGGCAAGCGCGCCATCCGCTCGCCGTCCGCCGTGAGCCGACCCCTGGCGTCCACCGCGTCCAGTCCCTGCAGCAGCTCCCGGGCCTGGGCATAGGCGCCGGCCGGCGGCGGGTCGAGCCAGCTCAGGCGACTCGGATCCGGCTCACCCCAGCGCGCCAACTCCAGGGCCAGCTGGGCTAGGTCCGCATGCAGGATCTCGGGGTCGTCCTGGGGCCTCAAGGCTTGCTGGGTGGCTTGATCCCAGAGCCGGTAGCAGTAGCCTGGGCCGAGGCGACCGGCACGTCCGGCACGCTGGTCGGCAGCGGCCCGGGATACCCGCAGGGTAGCCAGCCGGCCCAGGCCGCTGTTGGGATCGAAACGAGGGGCTCGGGCCCAGCCGCCATCGACCACGGTATCGATGCCCTCGATGGTGAGGCTGGTCTCGGCAATAGAAGTGGCCAGCACCAAGCGCCGACGCCCCCCGGGATCGGGCCGGATCGCCTGCTGCTGGGCCTCGAAGCTCAGATCGCCGTACAGCGGGCAGATCAGCAGCCCCTGGTCGGCGGCCAGCCCCTCCAAGCGAGCGGCCAGACGCCGGATCTCGCCACCACCGGGGAGGAACACCAGAATGTCGCCGCTGCGCTCGCGCAGGGCCCGACCGATGCCCTCCAGGCAGACGTCGACCGGCCCACCGACCGTTGCCAGCCTGGGCAGGTATTCGATCTCTACCGGGTGGCTGCGGCCCAGGCTTTCGATTTGGGGAGCGGCATCGAGCAATCGGCTCAGGGGCTCGCCGGCCAGGGTGGCGGACATGGCCAGCAGGCGCAGGTCGGGGCGCACCGAGCCCCGCACGTCCAGGGCCAGGGTCAGGGCCAGGTCGCTGTGCAGGCTGCGCTCATGGATCTCGTCGAAGATAATCAGCCCGACCCCATCGAGCAACGGATCCTGCTGGATGCGGCGGGTGAGTATACCCTCGGTAATGACCTCGATCCGGGTGCGGGCCGAGACCTTGCTCTCCAGGCGCACCCGGTATCCGATCCGCTCTCCCACCGGCTCGCCCAGCAATTGGGCCATATAGCCGGCGGCACCGCGGGCGGCCAGGCGGCGCGGCTCCAGCATCAGGATGCGCTGCCCGGCGAGCCAGGGGCGATCCAACAGCAGCAGGGGGATCAGGGTGGTCTTACCGGAACCCGTGGGGGCGCTGAGCACCGCAGTGCCATGATGATCCAGGGCCTGCAGCAACTCCGGCAGCGCCTGCCGTACCGGCAACTCCGGCAGCACGCCGCAAGTCATTCAGCGGCCGGTTTTCCCGACCCCGAACTCGGCCTCCGGGTGATGTTCGAGGACCATGCGTTTGGTGGCTTCTACCTGGGAGCGCGGCAAATCCACCAGCAGCAGGATCTCACCGTTCTCGATCGCCTGCTCGTATTTGTCCAGACTGTGGTTGTGCTCATGGCTGGACATCAGCGCCGAGACCAGGGCCCCGAACAGGGCCCCGAGGACAGCGGCAACCGCCAGGGTGCCGTTGCCCAGGTCATTGGCGGTGGGAGGGAACTTGACAATCAACAGCCCGCCCAGGAATCCTGCCACAGCCCCAAGGCCCAGGCCCCATTCCAGCCCGTGCAGGATCTCGGTCTTCTGCAGGACGCCGGCCTCCGGCAAATCACCCAGGGACTGCTCTAGACTCGCCACTACGTGCAGGTGGCGCTCCGGCACGCCGGCGTTCTCCAGTTCGGTTACCACCGCCCGGCAGCTGTCGATGTTTGGCAACAGGAAAAACAGCTTGCGCATAGGTTTTCGCTCCCCTTCGGTGTCCGGACGGGCCAGGCGTCAATCCAACTCGGCGACCCGGCTCTTCAGGAAGTCGGTGAATTCCTGTCCCAGATGCTGATGGGTCAGGGCGAAATCCACGGTAGCCTCCAAATAGCCGACCTTGGACCCGCAATCGTAGCGCTTGCCCGCGAACAGGTAGGCCAGGACCTTCTCGACATCCAGCAGATGGGCGATGGCGTCGGTGAGCTGGATCTCTCCGCCGGCGCCGCGGCCGGTCTTGGCCAACTGATGGAAGATCTCGGGGGTCAGGATGTAACGGCCGACGACACCGAGATCCGAAGGTGCATCTGCCGGCTTCGGCTTCTCCACCAGCCCCGCCACTTCCACCAGCTTGCCGTTGTCGGCCCCGGCCGGCTTGACGATGCCGTAACTGGCAGTGGCCTCCTGCGGCACCCGCTGCACGCCGAGAATGCTGCAGTTGTTGTTCTGATACTGCTCCACCATCTGGCGCAGGCAGCCGCGACCGGGATCGTCGATCAGGTCGTCTGCCAGCACCACGGCAAAGGGCTCGTCCCCCACCACCGGCTGGGCGCAGAGCACGGCATGCCCCAGGCCCAGCGGCATGTTCTGGCGGATGTAGATGCAGGTGACATGGGGCGGCACAATATCGCGCACCAGCGCCAGCGTCTCGGTCTTGCCGCGTTGCTCCAACTCCGCCTCCAGCTCGTAAGCGGTGTCGAAGTGGTCGGGGATGGCCCGCTTGTTGCGTCCAGTGACGAAAATCATGTCTTCGACCCCGGCCGCCACCGCCTCTTCCACCGCATATTGGATCAGCGGCTTATCGACGATCGGCAACATTTCCTTGGGACTGGCCTTGGTGGCGGGCAGAAAGCGGGTTCCCATTCCGGCTACCGGAAACACTGCCTTTCTCACGACTCTGGTCATGGCTACTCCTGGTTGATTCAAGGGCGGGCCGGGACGATTCCCCGCTCACGCAGGACATCGATGACCCGCGCAGCACTCTCCTGCAAGCTCTGATTGTCCGTATGCACGACCAACTCCGGCTTTAAGGGGGCCTCGTAGGGCGATGAAATACCGGTGAAATCCGAGATCAGACCGGCCCGGGCCTTGCGATACAGCCCCTTGACGTCGCGCTGCTCGCAGACCTCCAGGGCGCAGGCGCAATGGACTTCGAAAAAATCCTGCTCCGGCAGCATGGCGCGAACGCGGTCTCGGTCGGCTCGAAACGGCGAGATGAAGGCAGTCAGGGTGATCATCCCGGCATCCACGAACAGCTTCGCCATCTCGCCGATACGTCGAATGTTCTCGACCCTATCGCTATCGGAAAAACCCAAGTCCGCACACAAGCCGTGGCGAACATTGTCCCCGTCCAGCACATAGGAGCGATAACCCTGTTGCTGCAACTCATGCGCCACCGCTTGGGCGAGTGTGGATTTGCCGGCCCCGGAAAGGCCAGTGAGCCACAATAACGCGCTTTTGTGCCCATTCAACCGTTCGCGGTCGGTGCGCTGTACCAGCTCCGGATGCCAAACTACGTTACTGCTCTTGCGCGTCGCTTCCGCCATCGATCAAACCTCGGGAGCCATGGGACATCCGCCTGGCGAGCGTGTACTGCCAGCCCCTAGGGACAGACACGCGGTAACCCAGGCAAAATAAAAACGCCCAAAGTAAATGGGGATTGCCCCGGGTGTCAAGCGGCGGCTATCGCATCGATTTCGGCACCGATCGCGCGCAGCGCCTGCAGGGGGTCGGCGGACTGGGTGATGGGACGCCCCACCACCAGGTAATCGGCACCATTCCGAACCGCCTGACCTGGGGTGGTAATTCGGCGTTGGTCGTCCGCAGCGCTCGCCGCCGGGCGCACGCCGGGGGTGACCAGAAGGAAACCGTCTCCCGCCCCAGCCCGCACCTGGAGCGCCTCCAGCGGCGAGCAGACGACACCATCGGCCCCGGCCTCTTCGGCCAGCCGGGCCAGGCGGAGCACGTTTTCCGCCGGTGTGCCGTTGAAGCCGATCTCGCTCAGGTCATCCGCCCCCAGGCTGGTAAGGATGGTGACCGCAATCAGCAACGGCCGCTCGCGGCACTGCTCTAGGCGCTCGCGCGCCGCTTCCAGCATGCGCCGCCCGCCAGAGGCGTGGACGTTGAGCATCCACACCCCGAGATCCGCCGCCGCCGCGCAGGCAGCCGCCACGGTGTTGGGGATGTCGTGGAATTTGAGGTCGAGAAACACATCGAACCCTCGCCCGCTGAGATCAGAGACGAACCCCGGCCCGAGCCGGGTGAACATCTCTTTGCCCACCTTGAGCCGGCACAGCCCCGGATCCAGGCGCTCCACCAACTCCAGGGCCGGCCCTTGGGCAGGATAATCCAGGGCCACGATAATGCGCGGGCCGACCAGCTTGGGTTCACTCATCGATCCTAGTCCTCGTCACGCCGTCCCTTGCTCAAAAAACGCAATCCTTACGCCATTTGGGAAAGGCTACAAATCAGCGCCGCTCTAGCGCAGCTCCGCCTCGAAACCCTGCACCGGGCGCATGCTGCCCCAGGTCTTGCAACCTGGACAATTCCAATGCAACTGTTTGGCAGTGAAACCGCAGTGCCCGCACTGATAGGCCGGGCGATTACGCAGCAGCCGGTCGACCAGGTCACGCAGGATATGCAGCGTCTCTGCCGCCGGCGCGTCGGCGTGGGACAGCTTCAGTGAGATCAGCCGCTCGAGGCCGCGCAAGTTAGGATTCGAACCGAGATACTCGGTGATGAATTCCGTGGCTTCGGCCTCACCCTCATGCTCCCGGATCTGCTCGGTCAGCGCCAGCGCCGAGGCAATATCCCTGCGCTTGGCGTAGAGTTTTTGCAAGTAGGTGCGCAACTGCCCGGTCTCGCCGAGCCGACGATAGCAATCGGCCAGGGCCGGCAACACCTCGGTGAGCAGGTCCGGGTCTTGCGTTTCTGCCCGTTCGAAGGTCTTCACCGCTGCCCGGCAATCGCCGCGAGCGGCTTCCAGATTGCCCTGCATCAGGGTCGCGCGCACGCTGGCCTTGTCAGTGGCCTGGGCGCGCTCGATATGACGCAGGGCCGCGGCCCGATCATCTGCCGCCAGCGCTGCCTCCGCCAGCTCGCAATGAAAGTGAGCGCGTTCGACGGCAGTGGACTGCTTGGTCTGGGACTCCAACCGTTCGGCTACCTGCAGGCATTGTTCCCAGTCCTTTTCCTGCTGGTAGATAACCAGCAAGTTACGCAGCGACTGCTCGCAGTACAGGTTGTCTTCGGTGAGTTCGTTGAACAGGCTCTCGGCCCGGTCGAACAGGCCGGCCCGCATATAGTCGAGCCCCAGTTCCAGCAGGGCCTGAGCCCGCAAATCACGGCTCAAGCTGGGCCGAGCGATGAGATTCTGGTGGATACGGATGGCGCGGTCCACCTCGCCGCGACGGCGAAACAGGTTGCCCAAAGCCAAGTGGGTCTCCACCGTCTCGCTGTCGACCTCGATCAGCTTGACGAAGACGTCGATGGCCTTGTCCGGCTGTTCATTGAGCAGGTAGTTGAGGCCCTGAAAATAGCTCGGGTTGCGGCCCGCGACACCGGGATCTTCCGATCTGCGCTGGCTGCGCCTGGCCGCCAACCAACCGGAGGCCGCGGCTACCGGTAGCAGCAGTATCAGCAGCTCGATCACCCGGCTACTGCTCCCTGAGCGGAATGTTGCGCAGGTTATTCACTTCCTCTACGGCCAGCCGTTCCCGCCGGCGCAAGCGGGCATTGTCCCGCTTGAGCCCGAGGATAACCCCCAGGCCGGCAAACATGCCGAGCAACGCGCCCACGCCAAGGGCCCCCAGCAACACCACCGGCAGAGGCAGTTCGCGCTGTCCGAAGTAGTAGTCCACCGGCACATCAACCGCGTTCATTACTGTGAATGCAGCCCCCAGCGCCATCAACAGCAGGATCACCAGCAATTTCAGCAGTCGCATCTGCGGCCTACCCCCTCAGCCCCGAACAGCTAGCCAGGGAAGCGCTGTTTCAATGCGTTTCCCTTGCGGGGCAGGATGCCCCTCTCGACGTGCAGCCCGACACAACCGTGTAGTCAGGATGCCGACCGCAGTCCCAGCACGTCCTGCATATCATAGCATCCCGGGGCCTGCTGGATGAGCCAGGCGGCGGCCCGAGCCGCCCCACGGGCAAAGGTCATGCGACTGGATGCCTTGTGTACGATCTCGACCCGCTCTCCCTCGGCGGCGAACCAAACGCTATGCTCGCCCACCACGTCCCCGGCACGGATGGTCTCGAAACCGATGGTATCGCGTCGGCGTTCGCCGGTAATGCCCTCGCGGCCGTAGACCGCGCACTGCTTGAGATCCCGCCCCAAGGCTCCGGCCACCACCTCCCCCATGCGCAGGGCGGTACCCGAAGGGGCGTCTACCTTGTGCCGGTGGTGAGCCTCGACGATCTCGATATCCACCTCGTCTCCCATCACCCGGGCGGCGATGTCCAGCAGCTTGAAGCAGAGATTGACGCCGACGCTCATATTCGGGGCAAACACGATGGGAATTGATCGCCCGGCGTCGATAATGCGCTGTTTGCCCTCGCCGTCGAAGCCGGTGGTGCCGATCACCAGGGACTTGCCGGCCGCCCGACACACCTCCAGGTGGTCCAGAGTTGCCGCGGGGCGGGTAAAGTCGATCACCGTGTCGACCTGATCGATCACTGACTGCAAAGAATCGGCCACCGGGACGCCGAGCCGGCCCACCCCCGCCAACTCACCGGCGTCGGCCCCCAGCAGGCCGCTGCCGGCGTGTTCGGTGGCTGCACCGAGTTGCAACTCCGGCGTATCCTGCACCGCCTCGACCAGGGTCCGGCCCATGCGCCCGGCAGCCCCCACCACGGCAATCCTGCTCATAATCAGTACCTGTTGAATCGGTATTTTTCCGGACTCGATCAAAGCAACCGAATGAATCAGAGCCCGATCCCTTCGAAGAAGCGCTTAACCCCGTCCAGCCAAGAGGTGGATTGAGGACTGTGGCGATCACCGCCGTCTTGCATGGTCTGATCGAACTCCCGCAGGAGATCTTTTTGGCGCTCAGTCAGATGCACCGGGGTCTCCACCAACACCCTGCACAGGAGATCGCCCACCGGCCCGCCACGCACCGGCTTGACTCCCTTGCCGCGCATGCGGAACAGCTTGCCGCTCTGGGTGCCGGCGGGAATCTTCAACACCACCTTGCCGTCCAGGGTCGGCACCTCCAACTCGCCGCCCAGGGCGGCGGTGACGAAGCCGATCGGCACCTCGCAGAACAGGTGGCTGTCCTCACGTTGGAAGATCTCGTGGGGCTTGACCGCCACCTGCACGTAAAGATCTCCCGGCGGCGCCCCCGTGTCCCCGGCCTCGCCCTCGCCCGCGAGGCGGATGCGGTCGCCGGTATCGACCCCGGGCGGCACCTTGACCGACAGGGTCTTCTGCTCCTGCACCCGTCCCTGACCCTGGCAGGTGCCGCAGGGATCGGTGATCACCGTGCCGCGGCCGTGGCAGCGCGGACAGGTCTGTTGCACCGAGAAGAAGCCCTGTTGCATGCGCACCTGGCCGTGACCGTGGCAGGTGGGACAGGTCTCCGGGCTGCTCCCCTTCTTTGCCCCACTGCCGCCGCAGGTGTGGCACTCCACCAGGGAGGGAATGCGGATTTTGACCGTGGTGCCGGCCACTGCCTCTTCGAGGCTCAGCTCCAAGTTGTAGCGCAGGTCGGTCCCGCGGTGCGCACGGCCACCGCCGCGACCGCCGCCAAAGATATCGCCAAAGACGTCGCCGAAGATATCGCTAAAGCCCCCGGCCCCACCGCCAAATCCACCGGGGCCGCCGCCCATGGAGGGATCGATGCCGGCATGGCCGAACTGGTCATAGGCGGCCCGCTTTTTGGGGTCGGACAGAACCTCGTAGGCCTGCTTGGCTTCTTTGAATTTGGCCTCTCCCTCCTCTCCTGGATTGCGGTCGGGGTGGTACTTCATGGCCAACCGCCGGTAGGCCTTCTTCAGATCGGCCTCGCTGGCGTTCTTGCTGACCCCGAGGACCTCGTAAAAATCGCGATTTGACATACTACCCACTCAGCGCTGCGGCAAGCTGTGGCTTGGAAACACAAAGACGCGCAGGCGCGGAGAACCGCGGCTGCACGCCCTGGAGCCCGCCCGAGGGACCCGGCCGCCGGCATTGGCGGCCGGGTCCCTCGGCGTTACTTCTTGTCGTCCTTGACCTCTTCGAATTCGGCATCCACTACATCGTCGCCACCCGCAGAGGCGCCGGACTCGGCGTCGCCCGAGCCCGCTTCCGCCCCGGCCTCTGCGCCCTTCTGGGCGTAGAGCCGCTCCGCCATTTTAGCGGAGGCGTCGGTCAGGGCCTTGGTCTTGGCCTCGATGGCGTCCTTGTCTTCGCCCTTCATGGCCTCTTCCAGTTCCTTGATGGCGGTCTCGATATTCGTCTTTTCGTCGGCCTCCAACTTGTCGCCCAGTTCTTCCATGGACTTGCGAGTGGCGTGGATCATGGTATCGGCCTGGTTGCGAGCGCTGACCAGTTCGTGGAAACGCTTGTCGTCCTCCGCGTGGGCCTCGGCATCGCGCACCATGCGATCGATCTCGTCGTCGCTGAGGCCGGAAGAGGCCTTGATTACGATCGATTGCTCCTTGCCGGTCGCCTTGTCCTTGGCGTTGACGTGCATGATCCCGTTGGCGTCGATGTCGAACTTGACCTCGATCTGCGGTACGCCGCGCGGCGCCGGCGGAATGTCGCTGAGATCGAAGCGGCCCAGGGACTTGTTGTCGCCCGCACGCTCTCGCTCGCCCTGCAGCACATGGACGGTCACGGCCGACTGGTTGTCGTCGGCGGTGGAGAACACCTGCGAGGCCGAGGTCGGGATGGTGGTGTTCTTCTCGATCAGCTTGGTCATCACCCCGCCCAGGGTCTCGATGCCCAGCGACAGGGGAGTGACGTCGAGCAACAACACGTCCTTGACCTGGCCGCCCAGCACCCCGCCCTGGATGGCGGCGCCGATGGCTACCGCCTCGTCGGGATTCACATCCTTGCGCGGCTCCTTGCCGAAGAAGCTCTTGACCTTGTCCTGCACCATCGGCATGCGAGTCTGGCCGCCGACCAGGATCACCTCGTCGATGTCATTGGTGCCGATTCCGGCGTCCTTGAGCGCGGTGCGGCAGGGCGCGATGGTGCGTTCTACCAACTCCTCCACCAGACTCTCCAGCTTGGCCCGGTTGAGCTTGATATTGAGATGTTTGGGCCCGCTCTGGTCCGCGGTGATGTAGGGCAGATTGATGTCGGTCTGCTGGCTCGAGCTGAGTTCGATCTTGGCCTTCTCCGCTGCCTCTTTCAGGCGCTGCAGGGCCAACGGGTCGTTGCGCAGATTGACGCCCTGATCTTTCTTGAACTGCTCCACCAGGTAGTCAATGACCCGCATGTCGAAGTCTTCACCGCCCAGGAAGGTGTCGCCGTTGGTGGACAACACCTCGAACTGATGCTCGCCCTCGACCTCGGCGATCTCGATAATGGAGATATCGAAGGTACCGCCGCCCAAATCGAACACCGCCAACTTCTGATCGCCACGCTTTTTATCCATGCCGTAGGCAAGGGCAGCGGCGGTGGGTTCGTCGATAATGCGCTTGACCTCCAGGCCGGCGATGCGTCCCGCGTCCTTGGTGGCCTGGCGCTGCGAGTCGTTAAAGTAGGCCGGCACGGTGATCACCGCCTCGCGCACCTCTTCGCCCAGGTAGTCCTCTGCGGTCTTGCGCATCTTCTGCAGCACCTTGGCAGAGATCTCCGGGGGCGCGGTCTTCTTGCCGTTGACCTCAACCCAGGCGTCACCGTTATCAGCCTTTACGATCTTGTACGGCACCATGGAGATGTCGCGCTGCACCACGTCGTCAGTAAATTTACGACCGATCAGCCGCTTGATGGCAAACAACGTGTGAGAGGGGTTGGTCACCGCCTGGCGCTTGGCCGACTGACCCACCAGCACCTCGCCGTCATCGGCGAAGGCCACAATGGATGGAGTGGTGCGGTCACCTTCGGCGTTTTCGATCACCCGGGTCTTGTCCCCTTCCATGACCGCCACGCAGGAGTTCGTGGTACCCAGGTCGATTCCGATGATCTTGCCCATGTCTGAATTTCTCCGCTCTGAATTCTGAATTTTGTTGACCGTTCTTTGAGTTGGGGCGAAACCCCGGCCATTTCAAGGCTATTCGGCGCCAGCCGGCTTCTGCGACACCATAACCATCGCCGGGCGCACCAACCGGCCGTTGAGCAGGTAGCCCTTCTGGACCACCGCCACCACGGTGTTGGGGGGCACATCGTCACGCGGCTGCATCGACATCGCCTGGTGCAGTTCCGGATTGAACGGTTCGCCCTCGGGGTTCACCGCCTCCACATTGAACTTGCCGAGGGCGTCGAGCAGCAGCTTGAGGGTAAGCTCGCTGCCCTCGCGCAGCTTGGCCACGTTGGCGGCATCGTCAGCGGCGGCGTTGAGCCCCAACTCCATGCTGTCGACCACCGGCAACAGGGCCTCGATTAGGCCGTTGAGGGCGAACTTGCGGGTCTTTTCCAGGTCCATTTCGTGGCGGCGGCGCAGGTTCTCCAGGTCCGCCTGGGCACGCACCGACCGGTTCCAATTTTCCTCCGCCTTGGCCTGGGCTTCGCGCAGCAGCTGACCTAACGCCTCCGGGCTGGGGACCTCAGCCTCGGCAGAGTCCGCGGCCTCGGCCGCAGCCGCGGACTCCGCTGCTGGATCCTGGGACTCGACCGAGGACGACTCGGTGTTCGGGGTTTGCAATTCCGGCTCCGCGGTCTGCGATGCCGAGGACTCCGGCTGCGGTTGCTTATCCATACCTGCTACCTCTGAATTCTGGGCCAACTTGGTGATGCCGGGTCGGGCCGCTGCTCGCAAACAAGCTGCGGATGCCCCACACGGGCCAGGGCCCGCGGGCCACCGGCCCTGCAACTGATCCCCCATGTTGGGGATGGTTATCGGTGTTTCAAGGCCGCGCCCAGCAATCGGGCGGTGATATCGACGATCGGGATTACCCGTCCGTAGGCCATACGGGTCGGACCGATCACACCCAACACCCCGACTACCTGATCGTCGATCTCGTAGGGAGCAGTCACCAGGCTGCAGTCGTCGAGCAAGCGGTAGCCGGACTCCTCGCCGATGAAGATCTGCACGCCTTCGGCCTGCATGCATTTGTCGAGCAGGTGCAGAATCTCGTGCTTCTCGGTAAAGGCGTCGAACAACCGACGTAGGCGTTCCATGCTGGCCAGCTCGTTAAAACCCATCAAATTCGTCTGGCCGGCAATCAGATAATCGTCTTTGGCGCCTGCCGCATCAAATACCCGGCCCGCCATCTCCAGGGCCTGGCGCATCAGCAGATCCATGTGATCGCGGGTGGCCCGCAATTCCTCTAACAACCGCTCGCGTACATTGCGCATGTCCTGGCCGCTGAAGGTCTCGTTGAGGTAATTGGCCGCCTGCTGCAGTTGCGCATCGGAGAAGCCCCGTTCGACCTGGATGATCCGGTTATGAACCTCGCCTTCGCTGTTCACCAGAATGGTGAGCACTCGCTGCCCGGACAACCGCAGGAACTCGATCTGGCGAAAGCTGCTGCGCTCGCGCCGCGGCAGGGTTACTACTCCGGCCATACGAGTGATGCCCGAGAGCAGGTTGGACACCGCCTCCAGCACCTCGGGACCCTCCGCACCCGATGCCAGGCGGCTGCGGATCTCCTCGACCTCCTTGCTCTCCAGCGGCTTGAGGGTGAGCAGATTGTCGACGAAAAGGCGCATGCCCGTGGCAGTCGGTATGCGCCCGGCAGAGGTGTGGGGGGAGGCCACCAGACCCATTTCTTCGAGGTCGGACATAATGTTCCGCACCGTCGCCGGGCTCAGGTCCAGCCCGGCGTCCCGGGCCAGGGTGCGCGAACCCACCGGCTGGCCGTCGCGGATGTAGCGCTCTACCAGCACCTTGAGGAAGTACTGAGCGCGTTCGTTGACCTGGCTGCTGCTGAGGGGGTTGCGGGTGGTCACCTTGCCAATTCCGATCCTCGTCGCTGGAGGGTTAATGTGGGATAAACTGGCACTCGGCTCGAACGAGTGCTAGCCGGCAAACCTACCAACTGGTCCAGCGCCTGTCAAGAAACCGGTCTGCAACCGAATGAGAACCCGAAATTTTCATTAAAATCAATAGATTCCTGATTCCGGTGAGAATTGAGGGCGCCCCTTGGCGCAGGCCGCTCCGGCGTGCTAATGTCCTCGGATAGGGGCAACTTCGGCATCCGCGAGCCCCGCCCCGCGGCAGGATCGATGCAGCGAATGACAGCAATATTTCAACGTGTGGGCCTGATCGGCAAGCATGGCGACCCCAGCGTCAAGGAGCGCGTGCTCGGCCTCGGCGCGTTCCTCCAACAGCGGGGCCACCAAGTCCTGCTGGAGGAACAGACGGCACAGCTCCTCAACAGGCACCGCCCGGCAACCGCACCGCTGCCGATTATCGCCCGCGACAGCGATCTGGTGATCGTGGTCGGCGGCGACGGCACCCTGCTGCACGCCGCGCGCGCATTGGCCGCCCACAACGTTCCCCTGGTCGGAGTCAATCTGGGGCGCCTGGGGTTCCTGACGGATGTTTCCCCGGAGCACATGCTGGAGGGCCTGGAGCAGATCCTGGCCGGCGCCTACGAGGAAGAACAACGCTTTCTGCTGCAGGCCCGCATCGGTACCGACAGCGATCCGGGCAAGCCCCAACTGGCGCTCAACGACGTGGTGCTGCACAAGTGGAACATCGCCCGCATGATCGAGTTCGAGACCTATGTGGATGACCGCTTCGTCGGCTCCCAACGCTCGGACGGACTGATCGTCTCCACTCCGACCGGCTCCACCGCCTACGCGCTGTCCGGCGGCGGCCCGCTGATGACCCCCGAACTCAATGCCATGGTGCTGGTGCCTATCTGCCCCCATACCCTTAGCAATCGGCCGATCGTGATCGGCGGCGACAGCCGGGTAGAGATCCGGATCTGTCCGGCTCACCACGACCATGTGCGGGTGACCTGCGACGGCCAAACCAATATGCCGGTGGGGCGCCAGCAGGTCCTTCACATCCGCAAGGACGAGCACCGGATCCGCCTAATCCACCCCAGCGGCCATGATCATTACAACATCTTGCGCGCCAAGCTCGGTTGGGGCGGGCGCCCCAAGTAGTCGACAGCCATGCTAAACAATATTCACATCAAGAATCTCGCCATCGTCGATACCCTGGAGCTGGAATTCCAAACCGGCATGACCGTCCTGACCGGCGAGACCGGGGCCGGCAAGTCGATCCTGATCGACGCCCTGGGCCTAAGCCTTGGGGACCGCACGGACAACGCCATGATTCGTCCTGGCAGCGAGCGGGCCGAGATCACCGCCAGCTTCGATCTGTCCGACCGCCCCGAACTGGTGGCCTGGCTGCGCGAGCAGGCCTATGACGACGGCAACGAATGCATCCTGCGCCGGGTGCTGGTGCGCGAAGGCCGCTCGCGCAGCTTTATCAACGGCAGTCCGGCCCCCCTGCCCCTGGTCCAAGAACTGGGCCGCCAACTGGTGGACATCCACGGCCAACACGCCCATCAATCCTTGCTTCAGCGTGCGATGCAACGCCGACTGTTGGACGCCTATGCCGGCCACCAAACCCTGGTGGAAGAGGTCGCCGAGCTTCACCGCGGGCTCAACAGCGCCGGCGCCCGCCTCGACGCCCTGAGGGCGGCGGCTCGTGACCGGGCAGCCAAGTTGGAGCTGCTGCGCTACCAGCTCGGCGAGCTGGACACCCTGAAGCTGGGCGAAGGGGAGTTGAGCCAATTGGACCGGGACCATGCCCGCCTGAGCAATGCCGAGCGTCTGCAGGAGACATGCGCGCGCCTGGTGCAAGAGCTGTACGAGGACGAATACGCTCTGCACGGGCGCCTCGAGCACGCAGCCGGCGAGCTCGAAACGGTGCTGGCGAGCGACCCGGAGCTGGGTGAGATCGGCGCCCTACTCGACAGCGCCGCGATTCAGGTACAGGAGGCCGCCGCCGGCCTGCGCAGCCACCTGGACGGCCTGGAGCAGGATCCGGCCCGGCTGCAAAGCATCGAAGAACGCCTGGGGGAGATCCACGACCTGGCCCGAAAATACCGGGTCAAGCCGCACCAGTTGCCGGAACTCCGGGCCGAGCTGGCCCAGGAATTGGAGGAACTGGAGAACGCGGACGAACAGCTGGAACAGCTCGAGGCAGAACAGAAGCGCCTGCGCGACGACTACCTGGCAGCTGCCCGGCGGCTCAGCGGCAAGCGGCGCAGCCAGGGCAAACGGCTCGCGGCCGCGGTGAGCGAGGCCATGGCCGGCCTGGGCATGCCCGGCGGCGAACTGGAGGTGGCGCTGAGCCCCCGTGGCGAAGCGGAGGTCACCGCCCACGGCCTGGAAGACGTTGACTTTCTGGTCAGCGCCAACCCTGGGCAGCCGCCCCAGCCACTGGCCAAGGTCGCCTCTGGGGGCGAGCTATCGCGCATCAGCCTGGCGATCCAGGTAATCACCGCCAACTGCGGGCAAGTGCCGACCCTGATCTTCGACGAGGTGGACGTGGGTATTGGGGGCCGCGTGGCGGAGATCGTGGGCCAGCTGCTGCGCCAGCTGGGAGCCGAGCGCCAAGTGCTGTGCGTCACCCACCTGCCTCAGGTGGCGGCCCAGGGTCACAACCACCTGCAGGTGGTCAAGCTAAGCAGCCGAAACCAAACCCATACCAAGATTACGGCGCTGGAGCCTGAGGCCCGGGTAGAAGAGATCGCGCGCATGCTGGGCGGACTCAGGATCACCGATCAGACCCGCGATCACGCCCGCGAGATGGTTACGCAGGCGCAGGGTTAACGCTTGCCGCCGCGGCACTTCGGGTCGCTGCAACGCCCGTAGATCGTCAGGGCATGCTCCTCGATGATGAAGCCGAGCTTGTCTGCGATCTCGCGCTGGCGTTCTTCGATCGTGTCGTCATAAAACTCCTCGACCCGGCCACAGCGCACACAAACAATATGGTCGTGGTGACCACCGCGGTTGAGTTCGAACACCGAATGACCGCCCTCGAAATTGTGCCGTTGCACCAACCCAGCCGCCTCGAACTGGGTCAGCACCCGGTACACGGTCGCCAAGCCGATCTCCTCACCGGTCTCCAGCAACAGGCGATAGACGTCTTCCGCGCTAAGATGGCGGTCGCCGCTACCCTCCAGAATCCCCAGGATCTTGATCCGGGGAACGGTTACTTTGAGACCGGCGTCTCTGATTTCCTGGTTGCCCAAAGCTACATCCTTCTTGACTGGTTGGTCGTGAGTTTCCGCTTCGGTTGGGGTATGATCCGCTACGCAGTCACCAGTCAGCGGTTTCTACGCCGACCTATTGGAAGCCAGCCGAAGCAAACACGACAGAATGCAAAAGGTTCTCATTTATTGGGTGCTCGGCGCAAGCCTGGCCATCAGCGGGTGCTCTTGGTTGAACGACATCCCCTTCGTCTACAAGCCTGACATCCAACAGGGCAATGTGGTGGAACAGAAGACGGTCGACCAATTACGCCCCGGCATGTCCAGGACCCAGGCCGCCTATGTGCTCGGCACGCCGATGCTACGGGACGTCTTCCACCAGGACCGATGGGACTATGTATATCGGCTCAAAGAGGGGCGCGCAGAAACCGTCAGCCAGCGCGTCACGCTATGGTTCGAGGACAACCGGCTGGCCCGCATTGAGGGCGACCTTTACCCGCGCCCCGAGGACCAGCAAGAGCCGGCCCCGGCGGAGCGGGTGATCGAGGTGCCGGACAACAAGCGGCGCAAAGATGGCCTGCTCAGCGGTGCCCTGGACGTAATCACCTTCGGCATGAGCGGAGAGAAGGACCGGCAGGAATAGGCCGGACCGCGGCGCCCGAGCTAAGCCTCGACACTCCCACCCTTTCGCATCGGTTTGCCCTCGGCGGCGCGGCGCTTGCGAGCCTCCTTGGGATCGGCGATCAGGGGCCGATAGATCTCCACCCGGTCGCCGTCCATCAGCTCCGTGTCCGGCTTCGCCAGCTTGCCGAACACCCCCATTTTGGCTTGTGCCAGGTCAATCTCGGGAAAGCGCTCGAGAATGTTAGAACGCTCCACCGCTTGCATCACAGTGAGTCCCGGCCGGCCCCGCACCTTGAGTATGCACTGCGCCTGAGGGGTGGCATAAGCCACCTCCACCTCGATGATTTCCTCAGCCACCGTATACCTCATGCGCCCGCTTACAGAAAGCATCCACCAGGGTATTGGCCACCTGGTTGAATACCGCTCCGAAGGCGGTATCGATCAACCGCCCGGAGAACTCGAATTCCAGCTCCAGCTCGATCTTGCAGGCGTCCGGGGCCAGGGCTTGGAAGCGCCAGCCCCCGTGCAAGCGTTTGAATGGCCCGTGCTTGAGAGCGATGTCCATGGACTCCGGCGGCTGCAGCCGATTGCAGGTGGAAAATGTCTGGCGGATGCCCATGCGCGCCACCTCCAACTCGGCACACAGCTCCTGCTCGTCGCGGGAGATAAGGCGCGCCGACTTACACCAGGGCAGGAATTGGGGGTAGGATTCGAAGTCCTCCACCAGATCGTACAGCTGTTGCGCGGCAAACGGCAACAACGCGGATTTTCGCACCAAGGCCAATCAGATCACCTCGATGGCCCGCAGGAATACCAATACCACCGCCACCGGGGTAATGTAGCGAATCAGCCCGCGCCAAATGCGGTAGCCCAGGCGATCGCCCATATTCAGCTCATCGACCGTGGAGCTGCGGGCCATGACCCAGCCGGCGAATATGGCGATGAGCAGCCCACCCAGGGGCAGCAGGATATTGGCAGTGAGATAGTCCAGCAGGTCGAAGAAGGTCTTGCCGAACAGCTGGTACTCCTCCCCAGAAGTCAGGTTGAACGAGAATACCGTGCCGAGCCCCAGCAACCATACCGATCCCCCGACCCAGATGGCCGCGCGCACTCGGCTCATTTGTAGATTCTCCACCAGCCAGGCCACCGCCGGCTCGATCAGGGAGATGGCCGAGGTCCAAGCGGCGAACACCAGGAGCACGAAAAACAGGGTCCCGAACAAGCTGCCGCCCGGCATACCGCCGAAGGCGATGGGCAGGGTCTGGAAGATCAAACCCGGACCCGCTCCCGGCTCCAGGCCGTTGGCGAACACGATGGGGAAGATCGCCATTCCCGCCAGCAAGGCCACCAGGGTATCCAGCAGAGCGATCAGGATCGAGGCACCGGCGATCGAGGTGCTGCGGCGCATATAGGAGCCGTAGACCATGATCGCCCCCATGCCCAGGCTGAGGGTGAAAAAGGCATGACCCATGGCCACCAGCACCGGGCTGCCGCTGAACTCGCAGCGCTGCTCCCCGGCCACTTCTCGGCAGACGGTGAACAGCTTCTCGAAATCCGGGGTGAACAGGAAGTCCAGGCCGGCGGCAAAATCCCCGTTGGTATAGGCATAACCCACCAGAACCAGCAGCAGCACCAGTAGCGCCGGCATCAACACCCGCACCGCCTTTTCCAGGCCGCCCCGCACGCCGCGGGCCACCACCCCCATGGTCATCACGATAAACAGCGTATGCCAGGCCAGCAAGCGCTCCGGGTCGCCGACAAGATCGTTGAAAATGCTCTGCACCCCCAGGGCAGTGGCGCCGCTAAACACCCCGGTCGCCGAGCGCAGCACATAGGCCAGCGCCCAGCCGGCAATCACGCTGTAATAGGAGAGAATCAGGAATCCGGCCACCACGCCGCCCCAGCCCAGCAAGGTCCATACTCGAGGGGCCCCCTCCTCCTCCGACAGGGCGCGCATGGTATTGATCGGGCTCTGGCGGCCGCGCCGACCCACCAGCACCTCGGCCATCATGATCGGGATACCGATCAGGGCGATACAGGCGAGATACACCAGCACGAAGGCCCCACCGCCATGCTCGCCGGTGATATAGGGAAACTTCCAGATATTGCCCAGGCCCACCGCCGAGCCCGCCGCCGCCAGGATGAACATCAGGCGCGACGACCACTGGCCGTGAATCGAAGTGCGCTCGGTCATGCAGAGGTCCCCTTTGCTGCCTTGGCCGCCGCACTCGGAGAGCGAGTGCGGCACACAATAGCGCGCCATTTTCGGCGAAATCCGCCGGCAGGACAAGGAAGCCCCGGCATGCCCCTCGTGTAGCGGCCCAGGTTCCCTTGACATACAATGCGCGCCATGGGGAAGAAGCGGAAGCAGTCCGGTCACGGCGGCGCCACCATCGCGCTGAACAAAAAGGCCGGCCACGACTATTTCATCGAGCAGCGGTTCGAGGCGGGCCTGGCCCTGGAGGGCTGGGAGGTCAAGAGCCTGCGCGCCGGGCGGGTGCAGCTCAAGGAAAGCTATGTCACCGTCAAGGAGGGCGAGGCCTTCCTGTTCGGGGCCCATATCTCGGCACTCAATACCGCCTCAACCCACATCCACCCGGATCCCACCCGCACCCGCAAACTGCTGATGCACCGGCAGGAACTGGACCGCCTGATCGGCCAGGTGGAGCGGGCCGGCTACACCCTGGTGCCGGTGTCCCTGTACTGGAAACGGGGCCGGGCCAAGCTCGAAATCGGCCTCGCCAAGGGCAAGAAGCAGCACGACAAACGGGCCTCCGAGCGGGAAAAAGACTGGGCGCGGGAGAAACAGCGGTTGGCAAAGATTCGGTAGCCCGGGTGCAACCCGGGGCAACGGCGCACCGTGGATGGCCTTCCCGCGCCGCCTGAGAGGCTCACCCCGGCCGGGATGGGGGCAGTACCGCGGGCGGATCGGATTGAACGCCGAACCTCGCCGGGCCGCGCTCGCTCTACCGCTCGGCCTTGGCTTGGCGCTTGGCCGGGTCCCCCAGCGGGTGAAACCCGCTGCGGTCGATGCGAAAGCCCTCCCCCTCCCGCCCGGGCGGCACATGGTTCAGCCGCTCCAGGCCCTCCCAAGCGGCGCGTTCGCCCCGAAACTTGGGCAACCAACTCGCCGACTTCCAGTTCATAAAGTGCAGATAGGGGAACTCGCGGTCGCCGTCGCGGGCGTTGGTCAACCGACCCTGCCGCCAATACCAGACCTCGGGATGTTCCAGCGAGCCGTCCCACCAGGGCTTGGGGGAGAGGATGGTGGTGTGCTGCTCGCGAAACCAGCTGCGGCCCTGGAGGGGGTCGAGAAACCGGTAGAGCCGGCGCAGCCAGTCCGGGTGTTTGCGGTGACGCAGAAATACCTTGGCAAACTTGGACTCGTCGAGGGCCTGGTACTCGGGGTTGGCCATTCGCTCCCGCCAACGGGGGATGCGGCGGAACGCCGAGCGCACCAGGGGCAGGTTGCGCAGCAGGGTGAAGTGTCCGGAGCAACGGTCCCAGTGGCTGGACACGCACAGATGACTGAGCACCCGGTCATCGTAGAAACGACGAATATCCCCGTAGATCACGTCGATGTCACCATAACCGTAATAGTCGTAACCGGCAATCGCCTCGGCGTGTATCTCGCCGAAGGCCGGCCGCAGGTCGCAGACCTTATAGGCACGGGCAGGTTTGAGGTCGATCCCCAGGCTTTGGGAAACCCGCTCGCAGTAGGCGCCGAAGTCGGTGCGCTCAAAGCCGACATTCGGCGGCGGATCGGGCGGCAGCGGGCAATCGGTGAAGAAACGCCAGTGCACGCTGGGATTGGCCCGGCAGCTCTCCAGGTAGAGCGGAAACCACTCCGGCCAGCGGCCGAAGTAGGGGATCAGGATCAGGATGCTGCGCATGCCGGCATCAGGCCCGCTTGCGCTGTTCCGGCGCCGCGGTCTCCGGGAACTGAGGGCGGGGGCGGCCATACACTACCTCCACCCGTTCGGTCCCGAACAGCCGCTGCAGGCGCTTGAGCAGCTCGTCCGTGGGGGTAACGCGCCAGTCCGGCCCCAGCAGCAGGCGCGCACGCGCCCCCGATCGGCGGTAGGCGATGTGCAGCGGGCATTGGCCACCGAGGAACGGCCGCAGGGCCTCTTCCAACTCGCCGGCCAGGCGCTCCGGGCCCTGGCGCCAGGCCCGGCTATCCAGGCCCAACTGCAGCCAGCTGGCATTCTGCTCTCGGGCCTGTTCGAAGGTCCAGAGCTTGTTGGCACGCAGGCTCAGACCGCCGCGGTATTCGTCGTAACTGAGCTGGCCGCTGAGCACCAGCACTTGGTCGCTGGCCAACAGTTCCCGATATTCCTCGTAGGTCTCGGAAAACAGGGCGGCCTCGATGCGTCCGCTGCGGTCGTCCAGTACCACCGACCCCATGCGCCCGCGCGGGGTGCGACTATGGCGTACCGCCACCACCAGGCCGGCGATCGTTACGCTGGGGGCATTGCGCCCGCGCGGCCCCCCCGCCTTCTCGTCCAGGCTGAGGTCAGCGATGCGGCTGCTGACCAGGTGCCCGAGCTCGGACCGGTAGCGGTCGACGGGGTGTCCGGTGAGGTACAGGCCGAGAGTCTCCTTCTCGCCCTGCAGCCGAATCTCGTCGTCCCATTCGTCGCGATCGTCCGGGACCACCTGCAGATCGGGGGTACCCTGGTCCATGTCTTCGGCCATGCCGAACAGGTCGTTCTGACCGGCGGCCTGCAGCTCGTGGTACTGCTCGGCCATCTGCAAGGCCAGGGGCAACTGGTTCATCAAGCTCGCACGGTTGCAGCCCAGGGTGTCCAGGGCGCCGGCGCGGATCAGGGCCTCGAGCACCCGCCGGTTGGCCTTGCGAAGATCGATGCGACGGCAGAATTCGAACAGGTCCTTGAACGTCCCGCCCTGCTTGCGAGCTTCCAAAATGCCCTCGATGGCCGCCAGGCCCACCCCCTTGACCGCCCCCAGGCCGTACACCACCTGACCCGGCCCGCTGGTGGTGAACATGTATTCGGAGCGGTTGACATTGGGGCTGTCCACCGCGATCTGCATGCCCCGGCACTCCTCGATCAGGGTCACCACCTTGTCGGTGTTGTCCATGTCCGCGGACAGCACCGCCGCCATAAAGGCCTCCGGGTAGTGGGCCTTGAGCCACATGGTCTGGTAGGAGACCAGGGCATAGGCGGCGGAATGGGACTTGTTGAAGCCGTACCCGGCAAACTTTTCC
>CBDUCL010000023.1:0-22061 GCA_965365625.1 uncultured Chromatiales bacterium
CTGTTGTTTCCTTTCGTCTCGTTGGCGGTGGCGCTGATCCTGTTCGAGGGGAGCCTGGGACTGCGATTTTCGGAGATCCGGGGTCTGGAGCGGGTGGTGCGCCGGTTGGTGGGTGCCGGGAGTCTGATCAGCGGCCTGGTGGCCGGCATGGCCGCCTACTGGTTGGTCGGTTTCGGCTGGGAACTGGCAGCCCTGTTCGGGGCCCTGATGGTGGTTACCGGCCCCACCGTGGTGGTGCCCATGTTGCGGGCCATCCGGCCCAGCGCCGCGGTGTCCAACGTGCTGCGCTGGGAGGGTATCGTCATCGATCCCCTCGGGGCCCTGCTGACGGTGCTGGTGTTCGAGTTCATCGTCGCCAGCCGCGGCGGCGGCCCGGTGCTGGAGGTGCTGCTGCACTTTCTGCTGCTGGTGGCCGCCGGCGGTCTGATCGGGCTGGCCGCCGGGTACCTGTTCGGGCTGGTGCTGCGCCGCCACTGGCTGCCGGAGTATCTGCACAACGTCGTCAGTCTAAACCTAGTGTTCGTGGTGTTCGCAGGGGCCAATCTGCTGGCCGAGGAGTCCGGGCTGCTGGCGGTCACGGTCATGGGTATGGTGATGGCCAATATGCGGCGCGTGCCCATGGAAGGCATCCTGGATTTCAAAGAGAGCCTGAGCCTGCTGCTGATCTCGGCCCTGTTCGTGATCTTGGCCGCCCGCATCCAGCCCGAGGCCTTTCGCCAGTTGGGCTGGGGCGCCTTTGGCGTGTTTCTCGCCATCCAGTTCCTCGGGCGGCCGCTCAAGGTCGCCTACGCCACCTGGGGCTCGCGCCTGAGCCCTGGGGAGCGCGTCTTGGTGGCCTGGATCGGTCCGCGCGGGATCGTCGCCGCGGCCATTGCGGCCCTGCTGGCGCTGCGGCTCGAAGAGGCAGGGGTGCCCCAAGCCGGGTTGATGGTGCCGTTGGTGTTCAGCATCATCATCGCCACGGTGCTGGTGCAGGGGGCTATCGCGCGCCCCCTGGCCCGACGTCTCGGGGTGGCCGAGCCGGAACCCAATGGTCTGCTGATTGTCGGCGCCAACCGGCTCGCTCGGGCGGTTGCCGAGGCCTTGAACGGCCAGGGCTTCCGCACCCTGCTAGCGGACAGCAGTCGGGAGCAGGTGAACGCGGCCCGTATGCAGGGTCTAAGCGTGTTTTACGGCAATCCGGTCTCGGCCCACGCCGACCGCCACCTGGAACTGGTGGGGCTGGGCCGGCTGCTCGGGCTGTCGCCGGACCCGGACCTTAACGCCCTGGCGGCCCTGCGCTACCGCGGGGAGTTCGGCGCCGGGGAGATCTATCATCTGCAGTCCAGTCTGGACACCAAGGGCGAGCGTCGCCGGGCAGTGGCCTTGGAGCAGCGGGGGAGCTGTCTGTTCGGGGCCGATCACAATTACGCGGAGCTAGACCGGATGCTCGCCGATGGCGCGGAAATCCGCGCCACCCAGTTGACAGAGGAATTTGCCTTCGAAGACTTCCACCGCCGCTACTGGAAACGGGCGGTACCGCTGTTTGCCATCGATCCCCGCGCACGCCTGCGCATCTTCACCGCGCAGGATCAAATCGATCCGAAGCCGGGTTGGACCGTATTGGCCCTGGTGTTGCCGGACGGAGAGCCCGAGAAAGACCAGACCCCGGTGGACAAGACGGCCTGAGGCGGCTGCTCGAGCCCTGCGGCCCGGGCAGCGGCTCGGTTCAGATCCCGCCCACCAGTTCGGCGTGCAATCCGCTATTATGGAAGCTGCGCAATAGCTGGCTCGAGCCAACCTCCCTTGGGTCATAGTCGATGACCATTAGGTGCGGGGTGCGGTCATGCACGCAGGCGCTGCGCACCCCTGCCTCCATCGATAGCCGTTTTTCCATTTCCTCGATTTGCTCGCCGCTCAGATTCTCGTCGATGTGTACCACTACATTTGCGTTGTAGCTGTTCATATGCGCCTCCGAGGTCAGAAGGGGGCGGCGCAGTCATCGCCGCCGATCACTCCCAGGGTCCTGCGCCGAGATTGGGTCGACGGCCCTGTCAGTACAATAGTAGACCAAATCCCTCAGGATTGAGGGTGGGGCTGCCGCCTCCAATTGGTCAGATGACGATGCGGAGAGCCAGGTAAGGCACCAGATTAAGCAGAATGATGCCGATCTTGAACAGCGCCATCCCGGCGTAGTGAACGGCGTAAAAGGTCTCCCGGGAAAGCGGGAACCAACGGCTGTGCAGGCGGAAAACCCAGTCTGGGGCCAAGGCCAGCCAGCCGAACCACCATAGCAGGAGCCCGAAGTCGATCAGGGTGCACCAAAGGAACAGGTCGCTCAGCGTCTCGAGGGTCATCGCCGTCTCCTATCGATCGAGCCTCAATCCTCACTCAGCCGAGGAGCGAAGTCAGCCGGTGCCAGGCCTCGCCCATGCGTTCCTGCATGCTGCGTTTGGACAGAGCGAGGGCCCAAAGCCGGGGGATCCAGAGTTTCGGATCACGGGCGTCGCTGATCGGCAGGGTGATAACGGTGGGCGCCTCCAATACCGCCAGCCCCTGGGCGCGCAGGCGTTCGCTGGCCCGCTTGATGTGCCAAGCGTGGGTTGCCAGCAGCACTCGCCTGCCCCCGATGCGCGCAAGCAGCGGGTTGTTCAGGCGGGCATTGCCGTCGCCAGAGCTGTTCTCGGTTTCCACTGTCGCTGCCGACAGCTGAAACTCCTGTTCCAAGACCCGGCGCCCGAGTTCGGTGGAGGGCGGTCCGAGATCTGCCGTCTGCCCGCCGGATAGCAGGACCGGTAGGCCCGTGCGCCGATGCAGGTAGGCCGCGTAGCGCAGCCGCTGCAGAGAGTCGGGGCCCACCGTTTGGCCGCCGTATTCCGGGGCGTGGGTGTTGCGGTTCGAAAGGGGCACCAGAATCACCTGAGGTTGAAACGCTTGAATCTCTGCTTCGCTTACCACCTTGGATCGCTCCAAAGTACTCATCAGGTAGGTGCCGACAACCGGTGTGCTGAGCAGGTAGAGCGCCGATAGGTTCAACAAGAACAGGAGGCGTCCCGTCCAGCGGCTGCACAAGGCCAGGCTGATGACCCCGATCAGGACGAACAGGCCAGGCGGCAGGAGGAAGGCTTCTATAATCGGTTTCATTTGCAGATTCCAGGGTTCGGAAGTGGGTGGTCCGCTCAGTCGTCATTGCCGAGCCGCAGCTGGCGGTCGCGGATGGCGACGAACTGGCCCAGGTTTTCGAGCAACAGGTCAGTCAGCTTCGGGTCGAAGTGCCGGCCGCGCTGCTGGCGGAAGTAGTTCACGACTTGCGAGATCTCCCACGCCGTCTGGTAGCAACGGGTAGACAGCAGGGCATCGAACACGTCCGCCACCGCGACAATGCACCCGTACAGGTGAATGTCTTCGCCGATTCGCTGCTCCGGATAGCCGCTGCTGTCCCATTCTTCCTGGTGGTCCCGGGCGGTCACCGCTGCCGAACAGAGGATCGCCCGTTTGGAGTCCTTGAGCATGCGGTATCCCGGCAGGGGAGGGGGTGCTCGCGCATCGCCTCGGTGTTCTCCGGTGTGAAAGGTCCCGGCTTCTGAAATATCGCATCGGTTTGGCCTGCAGCACTGGTAAGGCCTCCTGGCCGAAACCAGGGCGAAAACCGAGCGCGAAAGAATATCAACCACGCCGTTGGTTGGCGGAGCAGTCGTTGCTACCAAGCATAGGGGATTTCCGCGACCGGGTTAAGCCTCGGCGAGGTATGCGCCGGCCAGGGTCGCCCTCGAATAGCTGCTATGATTCTGGGCGGCACAGGGGCCGCGGGCTTGCGTGAAAATGATCAGAATATTAATATAGACTGATATATTACGCATCGCTCAGGTTCCCCCACAGCAGTCCCGCCATACCCCTCGGTAGTTGGCCCGGAGCGGGCTGTGACGCGGCCGTTATCGGAACCCGACCCGGTTCCGGTTGAGGCGCTCCGGCGCTCGCTGCAGCGGCTCGGAGTCGAGAGGTAAGGCCATGGGAATTTGCGAGAACCCAGGCACAGGCGCAGCAATCTTCGGTGGGAGGCGTTCGATGTCGAAATCCATCTTGAGACGGACGGAAGAGGCCCTGCTGCGCGGGGTCATCTGGGGCTTGGTGGGGGGGATCTACGCCCTGTTGTTTGTGGGCTTCCTTGAATCCTTTCGTTATCTCGGTTTTCCGGAGTTGGGTCTGGTGTTTGCCGGCAGTCTCGCCGGGGCGGTTGGGGCGGCGTTTTACGGCGCTATGCAGATCGCCATCCTCGGCACTCTGGCCGGGGTAGTCGCCACCTTCTTCTACCTGGTGCTGTTTGCCAGCCAGGTGCAGCCGCATTACGTTCTTCTGGTGGCGGGAGCTGCGGGGATGGTGCTGGGGGTGGTGTTCGGTGCCATGCACGTGTTCCTGACCCATGGTGCCCTGTCGAAGATGATTTCCGGACTGATCGGCGGGGCAGCGGCCGCCGCCATTGTCTGGCTGGCGTTCCGCCTGATCGCAGGACAGGTCAATATCGGGATCATCGTCGGTATGCTGGTGCCCATTACCGGCTATGTCTATGTGGCTGTGGCCGGGCGCCTGGAGCGTGTCTGCGGTGGGCGAGTGCCGGACCCTTTGGTCGGGGCCCTGGTGGCGGGCAGCTTGGCCAGCGTGGTGGGCGCCAGCGTATGGGCGGTGGGTGGAACCGCCACCGAGTCCATCGATCCAAGTTTCAAGCTCGCCATCGACCAGGGCCTTAGCCTGGTCCCGTCGGCTCTCGCCGGCGGGGTCATCGGCGGTATTCTATCCGGCTCCCTGCTCGGACTGATGGGACTTACTCCGCGCCATTGAGTCTGCCCCGCTGCTTGCCGGTATAATCGGAGGCATTCGAAACAAGGCCGTTTGTCACCGTGAAGCCGATCCGTATCTTCCGTCACGTCAGTTGCGAGGGCCCTGGCTACCTGGGCCAGTTCCTGGACCGCCATGGGGTGCCCTGGCAGTTGGTCTGCATCGACGCCGACCAACGGGTTCCCCAGGACCTGGGGGCGGTATCCGGCCTGGTGTTCATGGGCGGTGCCATGAGCGTCAACGACCCCCTAGATTGGATCGCCGACGAGTTGCGGCTGATTGGGAGCGCATTGGCTCAGGGGGTGCCGATCCTGGGGATCTGCTTTGGCGGCCAGTTGCTGTGCAAGGCCCTGGGCGGGGAAGTCTGGCGCGGCGACGGCATGGAGATCGGCTGGCACCCGGTGCAGCGGGTCGACGGCTCCGCGACTGATTGGCTGGATGGCGTGGAGCCGGAGTTCCAGACCTTTCACTGGCACGCCGAGACCTTCTCGATTCCCGCTGGCGCGGAGCATTTGCTGCGTAGCCGTTGCTATGCCAATCAGGCCTTCGCCTGGGGCGATCACCTAGCGATGCAGTTCCACCTGGAGATGACCGAGGAAATGGTGCAGGCCTGGATCGACCGCTACGGTAGCGATCTTGATCTGGACTCCCGTTGCATCCAGCAGCGCCAGGCGGTTACCGCCGACCTGCGGACCGATGTCCGCAGTCTTAATCGGGTCGCGGACCGAATTTACGGAGGCTGGTTGCAACGGGTGCGGACGCGCCGGGCCAACTGACCCGGGCGGGGTTTTCTGCTATTGTCTGGCGCCTCTGCCAGACGCTCGATCCAGGCCATGCCAAGCCCCTCCAAGAAGACCGTTCGCAAGAAAGCCGGTGCCGCCCGCAAGTCCGCCGGCCGCAGGGGTGCGCGAGCGCGGGCCAGGCCGGGCCTGGTGGCACGGCTCTGGCACCGCCTCCGGCGCGTGCTCGGGCTAGCCTTCCTGTTTCTGCTGCTGGCGACGATTCTTTACACCATCTGGCTCGACCAGCTGGTGCGCGGCAAGTTCGAGGGCAAGCGCTGGGCCCTGCCGGCAAGAGTCTATGCCCAGCCCCTGGAGCTGTTCGCCGGCGCCGAGGTCGATTCGGAGCGGATGTTGTCGGAACTCGAAAGGCTGGGCTATCGGCGCGAACGTCACCCGGACCAGCCCGGGGCCTACTCCTATTACCGAAATAAGTTCATCATCCGCACCCGCAGCTTCGAGTTCTGGGACGGGCCCGA
This sequence comes from uncultured Chromatiales bacterium, assembly GCA_965365625.1. Taxonomy (GTDB): domain Bacteria; phylum Pseudomonadota; class Gammaproteobacteria; order Chromatiales; family Chromatiaceae; genus CAVWCW01. The sequence continues at coordinate 6,071 of CBDUCL010000023.1, forward strand.
GCCCAGCCGTTATTTGGAGCTGAAATTTGCCAAGGATCGACTGGCGAGCATCAAGCAGGCTGCCGGCGGTCAGAGAGTCCCCCTGATGCGGCTGGAACCGCCCTTGATCGGCAGTATCCACCCGGCTCACCACGAGGACCGCATCCTGGTGCGTCGCGACGAGTTGCCGCCGGCCCTGGTAGCCAGCCTGCTGGCGGTGGAGGACCGGGAGTTTTTCCAACACCACGGGGTCAACCCCAAGTCCATCGCCCGCGCCGCCTGGGTCAACTTGCGGGCCGGCGGGGTGGTGCAGGGGGGCAGCACCCTGACCCAGCAGCTGGTCAAGAACTTCTACCTGAGCCAGGAGCGCAGCCTCTGGCGCAAGCTTAACGAGGCCCTGATGGCGTTGCTGTTGGAGTGGCGTTATAGCAAGGACGAGATCCTCGAGGCCTATGCGAATGAGATCTTTCTTGGCCAGGACGGCAAGCGGGCCGTTCACGGCTTCGGTCTCGCCAGCCAGTTTTATTTCAACCGCCCCCTGGAAGAGCTGGAGTTGCAGCACCATGCCTTGTTGGTGGCGATGGTGCGCGGCCCCTCCCAATACGAGCCTCGGCGCCACCCGAAACGGGCGCGCGAGCGCCGCAACCTGGTGCTGCGGCTGTTGCGAGAGCAGGGGGCCATCAGCCTCGAGCAAGAGGCACGGGCCGTCCAGGCACCCCTGGGAATCAGCGCCAAGGGCCGGTTGCAGGCCGAGGGATATCCCGCCTTTCTGGATCTGGTGCGGCGCCAGTTGCACCGGGATTACCGGGCCGAAGATCTCAACTCCGAAGGGCTGCGCATCTTCACCACGCTGGAGACCTGGACCCAGGAGCAGGCCGAACAGGCCTTAGCCGGTCAACTCGCCAGCCTGGAGCGGCGTTATCCCCAGCGTGCCCGCAAGTTGGAGGGCGCCAGCGTGGTGGTAAGCCCAGACGGCGGCGAGGTGCTGGCCCTCGTGGGCGGTCGCGACCCGCAATTCGCCGGTTTCAACCGGGCCCTGGACGCGGTGCGGCCGATCGGTTCCCTGATCAAACCAGTGGTCTATCTGGAGGCCTTGGCCCGGTCCCGGGACTACAACCTACTCAGCGAGCTGCCGGACCGAGCCTTACGGGTGCAGGGCCACGATGGCCAGATCTGGTCGCCCGAGAATTACGATCGCAAGGAACATGGCCAGGTGCGCCTGTATCAGGCTCTGGCGAATTCCTATAACCTGGCTACGGTGCGCCTGGGGATGCAGCTCGGGTTGCCGGAGATCGCCGAGGTGCTGCGTCAGCTCGGGGTCCAGCGCAGGGTGAACGCCTATCCGGCGATGCTTCTGGGCTCGGTCTCCCTGTCCCCGCTGGAGGTCGCGCAGCTCTATCAGGCCCTGGCCGCCGGCGGCTTCCATGCCCCCTTGCGGGCCATCCGCGAGGTGATGGATGCCCAAAGCCAGCCCCTGCAGCGTTATCCCCTGAAAGTAGATCAGGTGGTGGCCGCCGGTCCCACTTACCTCCTAAGCTGGGCCCTTCAGCAGGTGGTGGCCGAGGGCACCGCCAAGGGCCTGAGCCAATTTCTTGATCCCGAGTTGCAGGCCGCCGGCAAGACCGGGACCACCAACGACCTGCGCGACAGTTGGTTCGCCGGCTTCACTGGCGACAAGGTGGCGGTGGTCTGGGTCGGGCGCGACGACAACCAGTCCGCCGGCTTGACTGGCTCCAGCGGCGCCCTACAGGTATGGGGAGAGACAATGCGCCAGCTGCGCCCTCGGCCCCTCGCCCTGTTGCCTCCGGACGGGGTAGATTACCATTGGATCGAGCCGGTTAGCGGTCTGCTGGCCAACGCAGATTGCCCGGGTGCCCGCCAGATCCCGTTTATTCGCGGCTCGGCGCCCACTGCCCTTGCCTCCTGCGCCGTTGCGGAGACGGACAGCGACAGCTTTTTTAGGAGATTCTTCGAATGATCAACCCGCGTTTCCTTTTACCCCTCTTGCTGCCGGTTCTGCTCAATGCCTGCGCCGTGATCGACCGCCGCGACGAACCCGCACCGGTGGAAGACCGGGGCCGGGCTCAGGCCGCGCAGCTGCCGCCGAAGGTGGTCTCCGAACCGCCTCCGGCGCCAATCGAAATGCGGCCGGCGGGGGCGGCCGGCGGCGCCAGCGCCAGTGTCGGCGCCCCGCCGGTGTCTCAGGTCGAGGCCGAGGGTGGCATTGCGGTTACCCCCTATGAGCCTGCGGAGACGGTCGCCATGGTCATCCCCCAGCCGACGAGCCCTGCGGCCAAACCCAAGCCGCAGGCTCCCAGCGTCCTAAAGCCCCAATACAGCCCGGCCGCCGAGGCCTTGGTGGAAGCCGCAGACCAGGCTTTGCGCGAAAACGACCTGGATTATGCGTCGGTGGCGCTGGAGCGGGCGCTGCGCATCGAGCCGCGCAATCCCTGGCTTTGGAACCGCTTGGCCCGGGTGCGCCTAAGTCAGAGCCGTTACGCTGAGGTGGCTGACCTGGCCGCCAAGTCGACGGCCCTGGCCGGGGCGGACAATGCGCTCAAACGGGATAATTGGCAGCTCGTGGCCCAGTCCAAGCGGGCCCGGGGCGACGCCGGTGGGGCCCGTGCCGCGGAGCGTCAGGCGGCCCAGCTGACCCCCTGATGACGACAGACTCCGGCCGCCTGGAGGCCGGTGGGCTGGAACGTATTCTCGGGCCCGAGGGCTTGCTGGCCCAGCGCCTGGCCGGCTTCAGCTTCCGCCCCCAGCAGCTTGAGATGGCCGCCGCGGTAGCCACGGCCATGGAGGAGGGCGGGGTGCTGGTGTCGGAAGCCGGGACCGGCACTGGCAAGACCTTCGCCTATCTGGTGCCGGCGCTGCTGTCCGGACGCAAAGTGATCGTCTCCACCGGCACCAGGAACCTCCAGGATCAGCTTTTCCACCGGGATCTGCCACTGGTGCGCGAGACCTTGGACCTGCCGGTGTCGACGGCCCTGCTCAAGGGCCGCGCCAATTACCTGTGTCTGCATCGTCTGGAGCTGGCGGGACAGAGCGCGCAGCGTCGCATTCCTCAGCAGGAGGAGCAACTGGTGCGTATCCGCCGCTGGGCCGGGGAGACGCGCAGCGGCGACATCGCCGAATTCCCGGAGTTGTCCGAGGCCGCGCCAATCTGGCCTCAGGTCACCTCCACCAGCGACAACTGCCTGGGCCAGGAATGCGGCTTCTACCAGGACTGTCACCTAGTGGAGGCCCGGCGCCGAGCCCAGGAAGCGGATCTGGTGGTGATCAACCATTATCTGCTGTGCGCCGACTTCGCCCTTAAGGACGAGGGATTCGGTGAACTGTTGCCGGGAGCCGACTGTTTCGTGGTGGACGAGGCGCACCAATTGCCGGCCATTGCCAGTGACTTCTTCGGCCTTTCCATAGGCAGTCGCCAGTTGTTGGATCTGGCCCGAGACGCCGAAAACGAGTACCACCTCGAGGCTGGCGACCTGCCGGAGCTGCCGGAACAGGTGCGCGCCTATGACAAGGCAGTGCGCGATCTGCAGCTGGCTCTGGGCACCGAGACGCGCCGCGCCGCCTGGCGCGATCTGTCGGCAGTAGATCCGGTGCAGGCGGCCCTGGGCGAGCTGCGTGAGCAGTTGGCGGGTCTCGGACGCTTGCTGGAGGGCCTGGCCGGCCGGGGCAAGGGCCTGGCTGGCTGCTTCGACCGCTGCGCCGCCCTGGCCGAGGGCCTGAGCCAGCTTTGCGACCGCGACAGCAGCGAGGAGATTCGCTGGTACGAGACTCAGCCCCGCAGCTTCCGCCTCAACTGCACCCCGCTGGAGATCGATCAGGTGTTCCAGGGCCAGATGCAACGCCACCCCGGGGCTTGGGTGTTCACCTCCGCCACCCTCGCGGTGGGGGAGGGGTTCGACCACTTCTGCGGCCAGCTTGGGCTGGCGAACGCGGTAACCCGGCGCTGGGACAGCCCTTTCGATTACCCGCGCCAGGCCTTGTGGTTTGTGCCCCGCGGACTGCCTGATCCAGCCAGCTCGGATTATACCTTAGCGGTCTGCGCCCTGGCCGAACAGCTCCTGGCCGCCAGCCGCGGGCGTGCCTTTCTGCTGTTCACCAGCCATCGGGCGTTGCAGACCGCCGCCGGCTACCTCAAGGGCCGCATCCCCTATCCGACGCTGGTGCAGGGCGAGGCCCCGCGCTCGGAACTGCTGGAACGGTTTCGGGAGCTGGGCAACGGGGTGTTGCTGGGCACCAGCAGTTTCTGGGAGGGGGTGGATGTGCGCGGCGAGGCCCTGTCCTGCGTGATCATCGACAAGCTGCCGTTCGCCTCGCCGGGGGACCCGGTGCTGCAGGCCCGCATCGACGCCCTGCGCGCCCGCGGCGGCAATCCGTTCTGGGAATATCAGCTACCGCAGGCGGTGATTGCCCTGAAGCAGGGGGCCGGGCGCCTGATCCGCGACGTCAACGATCGCGGGGTGCTGGTGGTGTGTGACCCGCGCATGCTGGCGCGCTCCTATGGACGGGTGTTTCTGGCCAGCCTGCCGGACATGGCGCGCTCGCGGGAACTCGACGACGTGCGGCGCTTCTTCGCCGCCGCCGAGCGCTGAGCTCCTCGGTGGATGCGCCGTCTCACCCTTTGCCGGTGGGCGGTTGCTTGATCTGCTGCACCGCCGCCAGATTCTTGCGATATACCCCAGCCACCTGGTCCATGGCCTTCGGTTCGAGCTGCCCCTCGTTACCCACCGCGAGGTAGGTGGCATAGAGCCCGGAAGCGAGCATCAGGGCGGCGTTCACCGACGGTGGGGCCTGTCCCTCGTCCTTCATCTGGTTGGCCAGATCGATAAAGCGCGTGATCATCTGCTGATACTGGGCGTAGTCTTGGCTGGTGCCCTGGATCTCGGGCGTGTTCGGGGCTTCGGGCACGGGCGTAACTCCTGTAAAAAGGATCGATAATTCAGTTGCATGCAGGCCCGCATCATACCCGTTGCCAGGGGCTACCGCCAGTCTGAGGCGGCGTGACGATGGGTGGCCTCGAGGAGCATAGGGGACGATCTCGCTACGATTCTCTATAATCCCCGGCCAACCGAATTGGCATGATCAAGGCATTGGCATGGACAAGGTAAGCATCTTATTCGTTTGCATGGGCAATATCTGTCGTTCCCCCACCGCTCACGGGGTATTCCGCAAGCTGGTGGAGAGCGAGGGCCTGGCGGGCCGGATTCATATCGACTCGGCCGGCACCCACGCCTATCACGTAGGCGAGCAGCCCGATCGCCGGGCCCAGGAGACCGCCCGTCGGCGCGGCATCGATCTCAGCGATTTGCGGGCGCGCCAGGCCCTGGCAGCGGATTTCGAACGCTTCGATTACGTGCTGGCGATGGACCGCGACAACCAACAGTTGCTGGCGCGGCTATGCCCGCCGGAGCAGCGGGACAAACTGCGCCTGTTCTTGGAGTTCGCCCCCGAGCTGGGGCTGGATGAAGTACCCGACCCTTACTACGGCGGGCCGCGCGGCTTCGAGCAGGTGTTTGATATGGTCGAAGCCGCCGCCCAAGGGCTGCTGGCGGATATACGCGCCAGCCGATTCTAGCCCGGGCCAACCCTTGGCCCAGCGTCAGCGGCGAGAAGCCGCGGACGCGGGCTGCTATCTCCTCAGTCGGTACCGGTTTCTCCGGGCGTCGGCGCCGGCTTACTATCCACCGCCGGTTTTCCTTCCGCTGCCGGCTTTCGCTCCATCTGGGGTTCAGATTCTCGCACCGGGGGTTTATCGGCGGGTGTCTTGGGCGCTGCCTGCGGCTCGGTTTTGGCTGCCTCGCCAGCGGCCTCGGCCGCTGGCTTGGGCTTGCGGGTGCGCCGAACCGTTTTCTTGGTTGTCCTCGCGGGCCGTCGTGGTCGCTTGTCCGCTGGGGCTTCGGCTTGCGCAGGGCTAGCCGGGGCTTCCTCGGATGTGGCGGTTTTTTCCTCGCCTGCCTTCTGGGCAGGGGGCTCGTTAGCCGGCTTGGCGGGCGCTGCGGACTCCGCTAGCACGGTCGCTGGTTGCGGTGCTCTCGGCGTTGGCTTGGCTTCGGCCGGCGTGCTCTCGGCGGCCTTCGTCGGGCCCGGGCGGTCGGCTCCAGCTGACTCGGGTTTCGCCTCGGCAATAGGTTGCGCAGGTTCTTGTGGACGCTTGGGCTGGCCCTCCACCGACGCATTCGGCTTGGGGGCCGCCTCGGCAACCGGGGCCACCGTTTCCGGAGGTTGTTTGGGCTCAGCCGGCGGCTCGGCCGGCTTGGCGGCGACGCTCGCAGCAGGCTCCGCCTTGCCGCCTTCGCCGCTGGATGGTTTGGGCTGGTCGCTGGGGGCCGTTTCCTGATCTGCCTTTGGGCGCTCCGCGGTCTGCGCTGGGCGTGGGGGATGTTTCTCGGTGGGCGCGCCATCGGCGGTCGGTTGGCCCCGGTCTTTGCGCTGGGGTTGGGCGGATCGCTCTTGGCTCGGAATGTCACCGCTATCGGCAGAGGCCTCTGCCCCCTGGGCGACGCTGTCCCGCCCTTGACCGCGGGAGCCCCCGCGCCGGCGACGGCCGCCGCGGCGCCCCCGGCGGCTGGAAGCGGTCTTGGCTTCTCCGGCCTTGTCGTCCCTCTCGCCCGCCTCCGGTCGGCCTTCGCCCTTGGTCTCGGGCGGCGCCTCTTGCCTCGGTTTCGGCTCCGGCTTGGCCCGAGTCTCGGCTTCTGCGCCAACGCGTTTTCCGCTGCCCCGGGTTTCGTCGCTGCGTCGGCTGTCGCCGCCACGCCGGTTGTCGCCGCTGCCTCGCGACTGAGCCTCGCCGCTACCTTTGCGGCCGCCGCGGGAACGGCGCTTCGGCTCGCTGCGGCTCGGGCGAGCTTGTCTGGGCGGCTTCGCAGGGGTTTCCTCGGCCGCTTCTTCGGGCGCTGCACCGCGGCTGGAGAACAGGTTGATCCAGATGCGCCGGAGTAGGCCGCCCTGGGGCGCTGCCGAGGCCGACTCCGCCTCGGTCTCTCCGCCCATGCCGGGCTGGGCCTGGGGCGCGGGCGCCGACTGGGCGATCCGGCGCACGGCCGGTTGCTCTGCGGCGGGGCGCTCGGGCCGAGCAAAATCCGGGGTCACCGCGTCGGGCTCACTGACAATCTGGTAGCTGGGCTTGTCCTCGGCGCCTTTGGGTACGTCCTGCACCCGCAACCGCTCGATGCTGTAGTTGGGCGTTTCCAGATGCGGGTTTGGGATCAGCACCACCTCTACCTGCTGGCGACGCTCGATGGCATGGACCGGTTCGCGCTTCTCGTTCAAGAGAAAGGTCGCCACCTCCACCGGTAATTGGGCGACGATGCGGCCCGTGCTCTCCTTCATTGCCTCTTCTTCAACGATGCGCAGTACCGAAAGGGCCAGGGATTCGACGCCGCGGATAAAGCCATGGCCCTGGCAACGCGGGCAGGTGAGCAGGCTGGATTCGCCCAGCGAAGGACGCAGGCGCTGGCGCGACATTTCGAGCAGGCCGAAGCGGGAGATGCGCCCGACCTGGACTCGGGCGCGGTCCATCTTCATCGCCTCTTTCAGGCGGTTTTCCACCTCGCGCTGATTGCGGGCCGGAGTCATGTCGATAAAGTCGATGACGAACAGTCCGCCGAGGTCGCGCAACCGCAGCTGCCGGGCGATTTCGTCGGCTGCCTCCAAGTTGGTATTGAGGGCGGTTTCTTCGATGTCGCTGCCCTTGGTGGCCCGGGCCGAGTTGATGTCGACCGAGGTCAGGGCTTCGGTGTGGTCGATAACGATGGCCCCGCCGGAGGGCAGGCGCACCTCACGCCGAAACGCCGATTCGATCTGACTCTCGATCTGGTAGCGGGTAAACAGCGGCACCTCGTCCTGGTACAGGCGGATACGGCTGAGGTAGTGGGGCATCACCTGGCCGATAAATTCCTTGGCCTCGGCATGTACTTCCGAGTGGTCGATCACGATCTCGCCAATGTCGCGGCGCAGGTAGTCGCGGATCGAGCGGATGATTACGTTGCTTTCCTGGTAGATCAGGAACGGGGCCTTTCGCTCCTTGGCGGAAGTCTCGATGGCGCCCCACAGATGGATCAGATAATCCAGGTCCCACTGCAACTCGTCGGCGCTCTTGCCGACCCCGGCGGTGCGCACGATGAGCCCCATGCCATCGGGGATCTCCAGGGTGCTCATGGCCTCGCGCAGGTCGCTGCGCTCCTGGCCTTCGATGCGTCGCGACACGCCGCCGGCACGGGGGTTGTTGGGCATCAGCACCAAATAGCGACCGGCAAGAGAGATGAAAGTGGTCAGGGCGGCGCCCTTGTTGCCGCGCTCCTCCTTCTCGATCTGCACCACCACTTCCTGGCCTTCGCGGATCGCCTCCTTGATCTCGACCCGTCCGCCCTGCTTCTGGGACGCCTCGGAAAAATAGCTGCGAGATATCTCCTTGAGCGGCAAAAAGCCGTGGCGCTCGGCCCCGTATTCGACGAAGGCGGCCTCCAGGCTCGGCTCGACCCGGGTGATCTTGCCTTTGTAGATATTGGCCTTTTTTTGTTCGCGGCCGGGGCTTTCGATGTCGAGATTGAATAGTTTTTGGCCATCGACGATGGCCACCCGCAACTCTTCTGGCTGAGTTGCGTTGATCAGCATTCTTTTCATTTGTAATCTCGCGGCGCAGCGCGGGGCGCGGGGCCCTTGGTTCCCGGAAACATCCGGAATACCTTGCCCGAGGGTGCCGTTACCGGATCACGACCAGCAGCGCAGCGCAATGGCCGCCCTGCGGGGGGCTCGATCCGGTTGTCGGCAGGGTCTCGGCGCCGTCGGGCGCCGATTCAGCAGCCCATCCTGGCCCACAGACCCTGCTGCGCGAAAAATTTATCTTCAACCGCCTGAGGCGGTCCCAATATTCTGTGCCGCCGGCGCCGCGATCCCGGGAATGCCTCGGGGTTTGGCGTCGAGCCGGGGAAATGCCGAGCGGCGCCGACCGCCGCTGTAACTGCCCGTATGCGGCCGCCCTGCGCAGACCGCAGGGCCGCTAGAATTCGATCGCTCATGGCCGCCAACGGGCGCAATCGCCACGGACGTTCGGCCAAGCTCTCGAATTTACCATTGTTTCTCAACCACTTCAAACGCATTGAAAACTGATACCATAGCGCCGATGTCGGCCTCCACTGTCCAGTCCCAGGGTGTACGCCAAGTCGTTATCGACGGCGAATACGCCGGCCAACGCATCGACAACTACCTGCTGAACTTGCTCAAGGGTGTCCCTCGGAGCCTGGTTTATCGAATCCTGCGGCGCGGCGAGGTGCGGGTGAACAAGGGCCGCATCCAAGCCAGTTATCGGCTGCGAGCGGGGGACCAGGTGCGCATTCCGCCGGTTCGCCTGCCGGAGCCGAGTGCGACTCCAGCGCCGCCGCGCCCATTGCTGGAGCAGCTGGAGCGAGCCGTCGTCTACGAGGACGAGCGGCTGTTGGTAATCGACAAGCCCGCCGGCGTCGCGGTGCACGGTGGCAGCGGTGTCAGCTACGGGGTGATCGAGGGTCTGCGCAAGTTACGGCCCCAGGCCCGCCATCTGGAACTGGTTCACCGCCTGGACCGGGATACCTCGGGCTGTCTGCTGATCAGTAAGAAGCGCAGCGCCCTGCGGGTGCTGCATGAACTCATGCGCGGGAATCGGGTCGATAAGCGGTATCTGACTCTCTTGGCCGGAGACTGGGAGCAGGCGAAACTGGACGTCAAGGCGCCTCTGGCCAAGAATCTGCTCAGCGGCGGCGAGCGAATGGTGCGGGTCCACCCCAGCGGCAAGCCCTCCCACACCCGGTTTCGGCGCCTTGAGGCGTTTGACCAGGCCACCTTGGTGGAGGCACAGCTGTTCAGTGGCCGCACCCACCAAATTCGGGTCCACGCTGCGCATTTCGGCCACCCGGTGCTGGGCGACGTCAAATATGGCGACGAAGAGGCTAACCAGCGGCTGCGGGAACTGGGACTCCGGCGCCTGTTTCTGCACGCCCAATCCCTGGCTTTCGGTTGGCCGGGCGAGGGGGGACGGATTTCAGTTCGGGCACCGCTTGCGCCGGAGCTGCAATTGGTCTTAGATAAGCTACGTAAAAAATGATTGCTAACAAACTGAAACTCATTGTTTTTGATTGGGACGGGACGCTGATGGATTCGGAGGCCCGCATCGTCGACTGCATGCGTTCGGCCCTGGATGATGCGGGTTGCAGGCGGCTGGCGGATGGCCAGATCCGCGACATTATCGGGCTTGGCCTGGGAGAGGCGATCCGTGCCCTGCTGCCCGCCGAGTCGGAGGCGACGCGCGATGAGGTAACCGAGCGTTACCGTCATCACTGGCTGCACGGCGGGCGCCAGCCTTCGCCCATGTTTCCCGGGGCGGAGCAGACGCTGCGCCGGCTTGCCGAGCAGGACTACCTGCTCGCAGTAGCCACCGGGAAGAGTCGGCGCGGGCTGCAGCGGGCGTTCGACGAGAGTGGCCTGCAGCCTTTGTTTCAGGCCAGCCGCTGCGCGGACGAGAGCTTCTCCAAGCCGCACCCGCAGATGCTGTTGGAGATCATGGACCGGCTCGGGGTGGGGCCAACGGAGACCCTGATGATCGGCGACACGGAATATGACATGCAGATGGCCGCCAATGCCGGGGCCTGGGGCCTAGGGGTCAGCCACGGGGTGCATTCCGCCGAGCGGTTGCGGGCCAACCGGGCCCTGGACTGTCTGGATTCGCTGCTAGAGATTCCGGCCTGGCTGGAGCGGGCGACCTCGGCGCGGCCGAAACAAATTGCCTGATTTATCGACTTTCCCGGGATGGGCTAAACATCAGTCGCCGTCCATGGGGGATTTCCGACACTGACGAAAGGTGATGGGGAAATGATCTGGAAACGTAAGCACAAGCTGGAAGCGGCCACGGGCGAGGTTTCGCCCTGGGAGCGGGAGTTGGTGGAGAAGGTGGTGACCGCCTCGCTTAACGAAGGCAGGCGGGCCCGCCGCTGGGGCATCTTCTTCAAGCTGTTGACTTTTGCCTATCTGATCGTGCTGCTGGTGCTGCTGGTGCCGGACCAGTGGCCCGATATGGCCAAAGAGAGCGATGAGCACACGGCCCTGGTGGAAATCAAGGGGGTTATCGCCCCCGGGGCCGAGGCCAGTGCCGACAACGTGGTTACCGGCCTGCGCGATGCCTACGAGGACGACAAGACCAAGGGCATCATTCTGCGTATCAACAGCCCTGGCGGCAGTCCTGTGCAGGCTGGCTATATCAACGCCGAGATTGGGCGCTTGCGCCAGAAGCACCCGGATATTCCGGTATACGCGGTGGTGGTAGACGTCTGCGCCTCCGGCGGCTATTACATCGCCGCTGCCGCGGACGAGATCTACGCCGACAAGGCCAGCATCGTCGGCTCGATCGGGGTGCGCATGGACGGCTTCGGTTTCGTCGATGCGATGGACGAACTGGGGGTGGAACGCCGGCTGCTCACCGCCGGCGAGAACAAAGCCATCCTCGACCCCTTCTCGCCGCTGCGCGAGCGCGATAAGGAGCACGTCCAGGGTCTGCTTGACGAGGGCCGCGGTGAGCGCCTTACCGGGCCGGACGAGCAAGTCTTCAGCGGCCTGTTCTGGACCGGCGAGCAGGGCCTGGAACTGGGCCTGGTCGACGGTTTCGGCAGCAGCAGCTTTGTGGCACGAGAACTGATCGGGGCCGAGGAAATCGTCGATTTCACCCCCGATGAGGACCTGCTGGAACGCCTCAGCAAGCGTCTGGGTGCCGGTATCGGTACCGCGCTGGGGCGCTTTTTCGGCCTGGAAGGTGTGGGTCCCATTCTGCGCTGAGGAGGGTTGGTGGGGTTGCACGGCTCGTCCGGGGTGGCGCCGGCTCTCCGGGGGCTGCCCTAACAAGAACGGGGATGGGGGGCAACGGTTGGCGCAGAGGCGTGCCCCTTTCTCAATCACCCGCTCGCCGCCTATCCTCGGCGCGAGGCGTTGGGTTTTTCGGCCCGGCGCATTCGAATTTTTTCGGTAGTGCTTCCTCACCGTTAGAGCCCGGATAAGCCGGGGCAAATCCCCAGCGCAAAATCGAGAGTGGCGGTTCGGGGTCTTTATCGCGGGTGAGGTAGTATCCAAGAACGGCGTGGTTCATGTCATCGATGCGGTGATACTGCCTACCATGCAAGGGGGTGTCCGCACAAAGCCAGTGTTACTAGCAACCGTGGCGTTTACGCCGCGGGTAGTCGAAGCCGCCTTAACCAGGCGGCTTCGGTTTTTTTGTACTCGGTGGAGACCGATTGGCGGCGTTCCCGCTGCGGGGCAACCTGGTTCGCCTTCTTTCACCCATCAAGCTCGTGTCGCGCTAGGCGACTCGATCGAGGGCGAAATGTGGTTGGCGGAGAACTGGCGGCAGCGCCGAAGTCTTGTCGATCATGGATACGCCGCCCGAGCGGCGTCAGCGGAGGGCAAGGTTCCAGATTTTCCGGCAAGGTCCCGAGAGGAGTCAGAATTCTGCGTACATACGCCCTGGGTTGAAAAGCCCTTTCGGGTCGAGCACCTGCTTGAGGCGCCGGTGCAGGGCCAATACCTCAGGCGGCAGCGGATGAAATACCCCGCCCTCAGGGTCTCCGCCGCGAAACCGGCAGGCATGGCCTCCGGCTGCGGCGGCCAAGTCGCGAATCCGTTCCTCCGAGGCATCGCTCAGGATCCACCGCTGGGCTCCGGCCCAGTCCAGGATGCCGGTGCCGGGAAGCTCCGGGTCCGGGCTGGCGGGTGGCAGGGACAGTCGCCACAGGGGGGCGTCGGTCTGATAGAAGGGCAACCGATGGTCCCGCAGGTCGCGCCAGAACTCCTCCCCGTCGGCCATGGCTGTGGCACCCAGACGTTCGGCGGTGGCCCGAAACAGCGCCGGGCCGGCCCCCAGCCGCAGACAAAGCCGGCCGTCCAGGTAACAGGCGCCGGTCAGGGGCAGTGGCTCGACCGCGAGTTGGCGCATGAGCCCGAGGGCCTCAACGCGCTCCAATTCCAGTTCCAAGCTCTGTTCCTGGGGCGGGCGCGGGAGCACCTTCAGGGAGACTTCCAGTAGTACGCCGAGACAGCCCAGGGCGCCGGCCATTAGACGTGAGACGTCATAGCCGGCGACGTTTTTCATCACCTGGCCGCCGAACTTGAGGCTGCGACCCTGGCCGTCGATCAGCCTCACCCCCAGCAGCAGATCCCGCGGGGCGCCGCCCCAGGGCCGACGCGGACCGGCTAGACCGCTTGCCACGGCGCCGCCGATGGTGGCGCCAGGGCCGAAGTGGGGCGGCTCGAAGGCCAGCATTTGACCCTGTTCCTCCAAGGCCTGCTCGATCTCTGCCAACGGTGTGCCGGCGCGGGCGGTAATTACCAACTCGGAGGGCTCGTAGCTGAGAATGCCGCGGTGGCCCGCCATTTCGAGGGGCTCGCCGTGGGGGCGGCGCCCATAGAACGCCTTGCTGCCGCCGCCGCGGATGCATAGGGCGCGGCCCGCGGCGGCGGCCTGCTGCACCTGTTGCTGGATTTCTCGGCTGAGGTCGCGATCGGTCATGGACGCTGCGGGAAGATTGGCCTTGGTTCAGAAGCGCTCTAGTTCGGGAAACTTCAGCTCCCCATGGTGCACATGCATGGCGCCGAACTCGGCACAACGCTGCAGGGTGGGGATTGCTTTGCCGGGATTGAGCAGGCCCGCGGGGTCGAAGGCGGCCTTGAGGGCGTGGAAGGTCTCCAGCTCCGGGGTCGGAAACTGCACGCACATTTGGTTGATTTTCTCCAGCCCTACTCCGTGCTCCCCGGTGATGGTTCCCCCTACTTGAACGCAAAGTTCGAGGATCTTGCCGCCGAATTCCTCCGCCTTTTCCAACTCGCCGGGCTGGTTGGCATCGTATAGGATCAGCGGGTGCAGATTGCCGTCGCCGGCGTGGAATACGTTGGCCACGCGCAGCCCGTAGTGTTCGGACATGCGTTCCATTTCCTTGAGCACCGACGCCAGATGCTTGCGCGGGATGGTGCCGTCCATGCAGTAGTAGTCGGGGGAAATGCGCCCGACCGCGGGAAATGCCGCCTTGCGGCCAGCCCAGAAACGCAGCCGCTCGGCCTCGTCATGGGCGGTGCGCACCTCCTTGGCCCCGGAGGCCAATAGCAGTTCCCGCACCCGCATGATCTGTTCCGATACCTCTTGGTTGGTGCCGTCGACTTCGCACAATAGAACGGCGGCGGCATCCACCGGATAGCCGGCGTGCACGAAGTCTTCGGCGGCGCGCAGGGAAGGGTTGTCCATCATTTCAAGCCCCGCCGGCAGCACCCCCTGGGCGATGATGTCGGCCACCGCCCGGCCGGCCTGCTCCACGTCGTCGAAGGCCGCCAGCACCGCTTGGGCCCGTTCCGGAATCGGCAGCAGCTTGACCACCACCTCCACCACTACCCCGAGCATGCCCTCGGAGCCGGTGATCAGGGCCAACAGGTCGAAGCCCGGGCTGTCGAGCCCGCCGCCGCCGAAGCGCAGCAGCTCGCCGTCGATGCTGACCACCGTCACCTCCAGCAGATTGTGCACGGTCAGCCCGTACTTGAGGCAATGAACGCCACCAGCGTTCTCCGCCACATTCCCGCCGATGGTGCAGGCGATCTGCGACGAGGGGTCCGGCGCATAGTAGAGACCGTGCTGTCGAGCCGCCTCGCTGATGGCCAGATTGCGCACCCCCGGTTGCACCCGCGCCCGGCAATTGGCTGGGTCCAGCTCCAGGATGCGGTTGAATTTGGCCAGGCTGAGCAGTACTCCATCCTCATGGGGCAGGGCACCGCCGGAAAGCCCGGTGCCGGCCCCTCGAGCTACCACCGGCACCCCCTCATCGCGGCACAGGCGCATTGCCGCCTGCACCTGCTCCAGCGTTTCCGGGAGTAACACGATCAGCGGCACCTGGCGATAGGCGGACAGGCCGTCGCACTCGTAAGGGCGTAGCTCCTCGTCCCGGCTCAGCACCGAGTCGGCCGGCATCAGTGCCGTCAAACGCCGGGCCAGGTGGGCACGCCGTTGGGCGCGGTTGGTGTCGGCATCAATTTCTGACATGCGGGGATTGTTGCAGGAAAGCGGGCCGGTGGGAACCGGAAGAGGCGTGATTTGCCGGGTTTTTGGCTGGGAGAAGGCCGGAAAGGCAGCCACGCAAAAGGTCCCTGCTTGAGAACCGGCAACGCTGCTGTCGGTGTAACCCTGGGGCGCGGAGCGCGCCGCGAGCACGCGCTCCGTTGTAAGCTAAAGATCCGGCGGTCTGGGGTACCGGACCGGAGCGTCACTTTTCTTCTGGGGTTTCGAGTTACAAGGCTTCCAACTCTTCGTCCGAAGCTGAATTGATTTCCGCTTCGAGGAGATCGACCGTCTCGAGCAAGGTCTGGGAGATGCCGACCAGCCTGGGCAATAGTTCCTCGGCGGCGGCCAACTTCTGTTCCCTGTGCGATCTCTTGGAGCCGAAGAGCTTGGCCCATCCGGAGCGCTGATCTTCACCGAAAATATGCTTGAAGATCTCCATGTAAACGAGGTGCAATTGTTCGTGCGGATCTTCCAAGCCCTTGAATGCGGGATACTTCGACAGCTTCTGACCTTCGCCGTAGTACCACTTACCGAACTTGCAGTCGGTGTACATCACCGGAACGTGATCCTTTTCTACTTTGATCCCCGCCACCAACGCTTGAGCTCGTGCCCGCCACTGCATGTGCGCCGCCTTGGCGGCATGTAACGTGTTGATAACCTCTTTCCTGTTCATATGACATTCCCCCGTCTAGTAGGCTAAGCGACCTTTCGTTATTTTATAATCGGTTTCTTATATGCTCGACGAACTCGCATGACGAGTCCTTCGCTGAGTAATTTGGCGGAACGGGAAGCAGGCGTCAAGCGCGATCGACCGGAATTCAATAACACTTTCGCGGTTCTGGCGTCAGCCAACCCAAGCATATGAATATGATCGGAAATATCCGAAGCCCGGTTTTGAAGCTCGTGAGTGTTTCATCGAAACTTGAATAAAGCGTGGCCGGATAT
>CBDUCL010000024.1:0-21927 GCA_965365625.1 uncultured Chromatiales bacterium
CTGATTGTCGATGACCCGGTAAAGAGGGTGGACAACATGACCATGGCCTGGGGTTTGGAGGCCCGGGTGCCCTTCCTCGACCACCAGTTGGTGGAGCTTGCGGCGCGCTGCCCGCCGGAACTCAAGCTCCGGGAAGGGGGCAAGTTCCCGCTCAAGGCAATGGCCCGGGGCATCCTCCCGGACGCGGTGATCGACCGCCCCAAGGGCTACTTTCCGATGCCGGCCCTGAAGTACGTGCGCGGCGAGTTCCTGGCCTGGATGCGCGACATCCTGGACGCTCGGGCCTGCCGCGAGCGCGGACTCTACAGCCGCGACTATATCGAGATGCTCTACCAGGCGCCGGAAATGCACCACACCCGATTACGGGGCAGTAAGCTCTGGCATCTGGCGCTGTTGGAATTCTGGTTGCAGCGGAATGTGGATGGCGTCTAGAAAATACTGACGCTCGGGGGGAACCGGGCCCCAGCCTTACCATTTTCGGCCGGCACCTGCCGATTCCGTTGTTCTGCCTGGTGCGAGGTTGAAGCCGTCCTTGACCGCCCCCATCTGCCTTCTTTAGAAAAGCAGCGAATGAGGAAACCCGATGGACGTCTTGGATCGAATCAGAGAGCAGGTGGAGGGAAACCCTATCGTGCTCTACATGAAGGGCACCCCGCAATTTCCGATGTGCGGCTTCTCCGCACGGGCCGCTTCGGCCTTGCAGGACTGCGGAGTATCCTTCGCCTACGTCAACGTTCTGCAGGACCCGGAGATTTTTGAGAACCTGCCGCGTTACGCCGATTGGCCGACCTTCCCCCAGCTCTACATCAAGGGCGAGTTGATTGGCGGTTGCGACATCACCCTGGAACTGCACGCCAATGGCGAGTTGCAGAAGATGACGAAGGAAGCTGCTGGAGAAGACGCGACCGAGGGCTAGAGGCGCCGGGGCGAGCGGAAGCCCCAGGAAAAAGGGGCGCAAAGGCGCGCTCAAAACCCCGAGCCGGGTGACCACCGCACCCCGGTCGGGGTTTATTTGTTTCAGGCCTGGGCCGCCTTGGCCTCCCAAGGGCGCTCCGTAGCTAGCGTTTGCCAACGGTTCAGGATCTCGCAGAACAGCGCAGCGGTGCGCTCGGTGTCATAGATCGCCGAGTGTGCCTCGCTGGAGTCCCAGGCCAGGCCGGCGCTCTGCACGGCTCGGGCCAGCACGGTCTCGCCAAATGCTAGGGCCGCCAGCGACACGGTGTCGAAGGTGCTGAAGGGGTGGAAGGGGTTGCGTTTGATGCCGCTGCGCGCTACCGCCGCATTCACGAATCCGAGGTCGAAAAAGGCGTTATGTCCCACCAGGATGGCGCGTTTGCAGCCGCTTTGTTTGACTGCCTGGCGGATCGGCGCGAAGATCTCGCGCAGGGCTTCGCGCTCCGGCAAAGCTTCGCGGAACGGATGATAGGGGTCGATACCGTTGAACTCCAGGGCCTTGGGTTCGAGGTTGGCGCCCTCGAACGGCTGCAAATGGCGGCTCAGGGTGACGCCTGGCCTTAGCCGGCCGTCGTCATCCATATGCAGCAGCACCGCCGCGATCTCCAGTAGGGCGTCGCGCTGGGCGTCGAATCCCCCAGTTTCCACGTCTACCACCACCGGCAGGTAGCCGCGGAAGCGTTGGGCGATTAGCGGGTTGAATCGGGGTTGCTGGACGCTCATGGGGGTTCAGTTCAAGGCGGGCTTCAACTCATAGGAACCCGGAACACCGCCGGGCAAGCGCTGCCCGATTGGGCGCAGCAGGATACCATGGTACTACAGTTGCGAAATTGGGGGGAGGCTGAGCGTATGATGCCGCGCTGGCACCATGCGATGTTGGCCTGCATCCTGGCCCTGAGCTGGGCAGCGGCGGGGGCGGAGCCGGAGCCGGTTGCCCGGGGGGTGCCAGCTGGGGCATTCAAACAAGGGTTGCTGTTCCGCATCGAGGGCCCGGGGCTGCCGGCCAGCCATGTCTTCGGGACCATACACTCGGACGATCCCCGGGTCACCCGGCTGCCGGCGCCGGTGCGCCAAGCTTTCGACCGCGCCTCGGCCTTGGTAATGGAAGTGCCCCTGAGCGAGGCTAACACCCAGCGCTCCATGGCTGCAGTGCTGTTCGGCGACGGGCGCCAGTTGTCGGAGGTGGTCGATGACAAGGTTTACGCCGAAGCGGTTGCAGCCTCCGAAGAACTCGGGCTCCCGGAAACTGCGGTGCGGCGTTGTAAGCCTTGGGGTTTGGTTACCCTGCTCAGCGCTCCGCCGGCGCGGAGCGGCAAGTTTCTCGATCTGGTGCTCTACAACCAGGCCCTGGACCAGGGCAAGCCGGTGCACGGCCTGGAAGAGGTGGACGAGCAATTGCAGGTCTTCGAGGGCCTGTCGGAGCCCGACCAGGTCGCTTTGCTGCGCAGCACCTTGGCCAATCGCCATCGCCTGGCTGAGATGCACGAAGAGCTGCTGCGAGTCTACCTGCGGCGGGACCTCAGCCGACTGCAGGAGTTGAGTATGGCCTATATGAGCGACGCCGATCCGGCATTGGTGGAGCGCTTCCAACAGGGGGCGATCGTGCAACGGAATCGGCATATGGTGGAACGCCTGTTACCCCTGTTGGCGATCGGGCCGGCCTTTGTCGCCGTTGGTGCCCTCCACTTGCCGGGCCCAGAGGGGGTCCTGATCCAATTGCAGCAGCGGGGGTTGCAGGTGACACGGGTCTATTGATTTCTCGACCGGGATCCGGGAATGCAATCGCCGCCTTCGTGATTTTGGATTATGGTTTATACTCCGCATCTGCGGTCTGCCCCTTCGATCCCTTGCCGTCGCCTGGGCCTTCCGCTGAGCTAGAACGCGTGTCTTGGAGCCTCTGATGATGAGCAGATTCGGTAGCTGGTGGTGCTCGCGACTCGGGCAGGCGGCCCTCGTATTGGCACTGGGGGGCTGTGCCTCGGTGCCCGAAGGCTATCAGGACCCGGCCGATCCCTGGGAGTCTTACAACCGGGCGGTAACCAGTTTCAACGACGACTTCGACGCCGACATCTATCGTCCGGTGGCGCGCGGCTATAAGCAGGTGGCGCCTCGCTTCGTAGATCGTGGGGTGACCAACTTCTTCGGCAATCAGCTCGACCTGATGTCCGCCCTCAACAACCTGATGCAACTGAAGCTGGACCGTGCAGCGTCGGATGTGGGCCGGTTCGCGGTCAATTCCACCGTCGGCCTGCTCGGCTTCATCGATGTCGCCAGTGACCTGGAATTGCCTACCTATCGGGAGGATTTCGGCCAGACTCTCGGATATTGGGGGGTTCCGACCGGGCCTTATCTGGTGTGGCCGGTGTTGGGGCCGAACAATGTGCGCGACTCTTTCGGGCTGGTGGCGGACTGGTACAGTACGCCGATTGCCTACCTGCCGTCCAAGGAATGGCGCCTGGGGCTGGCGGTTCTTTACGGGGTGGACACCCGCGCCGACCTGCTAAGCGCCTCAGCGGTAATGGAGCAGGCGGCTCTTGACCCCTATTCCTTCACCCGCGATGCCTTCCTGCAGAAACGCCGCTACGATGTGCTCGACGGCCAGCTGCCGGAAGGCGAGGGCGACCCCTTCCTCAATGACCCGATATTCGAGCAGGAAATGTTCCAGCCGTTAACGCCGGACGCCGGCGGTGGCTGACGACCGACGGTTGAGCTAATCGACCAGCCGCCAGCGGATGGTATCGCCGGCCCGCAACGGCACCAGCTTCCCGCCGTCGAAGGCAAACTCCCCAGGTACCGCCCATTCGCTGCGCTCCAACTGCACCTGCTCGCGGTTGCGCGGCAAGCGGTAGAAATCGGCGCCGAAGAAGCTGGCGAAGCCCTCCAGCCGGTCCAGGGCACCGGCCCGGTCGAAGG
This sequence comes from uncultured Chromatiales bacterium, assembly GCA_965365625.1. Taxonomy (GTDB): domain Bacteria; phylum Pseudomonadota; class Gammaproteobacteria; order Chromatiales; family Chromatiaceae; genus CAVWCW01. The sequence goes on from CBDUCL010000024.1 coordinate 3,868, forward strand.
CCTCGGCGTAAAGCTCCAAGGCGGCGAAGGCGGTGTAGCAGCCGGCGCAGCCGCAGGCGCTCTCTTTGGCCCCCTGGGGGTGCGGAGCGCTGTCGGTACCGAGGAAGAACTTGGGATTGCCGCTGGTGGCCGCCTCGATCAGGGCCTGCCGATGGGCCTCGCGCTTCAGAATCGGAAGGCAGTAGAAGTGTGGCCGAATGCCGCCCGCCAGCATGGCATTGCGGTTGTAGAGAAGGTGGTGGGCGGTAATGGTGGCGGCGACCTGGGACGGTGCGTGGCGCACGAACTCCACGGCTTCGCGGGTGGTGACGTGCTCGAACACCAGCCGCAGTGACGGGAAATCCGCGACCACCCTGCGCAAATGGCGCTCAATGAACGCCGCCTCCCGATCGAAGATATCGATCTCGGGGTCCGTCACCTCGGCATGTACCAGCAGCGGCAACTCATATTCCTGCATTGCCGCCAGCACTTCCCGGATATTGGACAGATCAGTTACCCCAGAGTCTGAATTGGTAGTGGCCCCGGCCGGATAGAGCTTGGCGGCATGCACCAAGCCGCTGTCGCGGGCGAGTCGGATCTCCTCGGGCCGGGTGCGGTCGGTCAGGTACAGGGTCATCAGCGGCTGGAACGAGCGCTCGCTGGGCACTGCGGCCAGAATGCGCTCGCGATACGCCAGGGCCTGTTCCACGCTGGTAACCGGCGGTTGCAGGTTGGGCATCACGATGGCCCGGGAGAAGCGCTCGGCGCTGTGGGGCACCACCGTTTCCAGGACCGCTCCATCGCGCAGGTGCAGGTGCCAGTCGTCGGGGCGGGTGAGGGTCAGGGTTTCCATAGGGATACTTTATCGAGATGCTGCATGGTGTGGGGAATTTAAATTTTGCATTTTAAGTAGGTTCTAATATACTACTTCACCGACGCGGGACTTGACTGGCCCGCTCTTTGATTCAAGCCGATGGCTTTATTTCAGTGTCCATGCTAACGAGGAGTAGGATGATGAACAAGATCGTCAAAATCGTCTCTCTTGCCGCGCTGCTTGGCGCTTCCGCCTCTGCTTCCGCCTGGTGGGGCGGTCCCTGGGGTGGCTGGCCGGGTTCCAGCAGTTGGGGCGACGACTGGTTCGGCGATGGCTGGGGCGACTTCAACATGTCGATGAGCGGCGGTGGCCGCGGTTGGGGCCGTAACCGCTACTATAACCATTATGGCCCTTGGTGGGGTGGCCCGTACGGCTACGGCGGCTATCCCTACGGTGGCTATTATCCGTATGTCGCGCCGGTAGTCCCGCAGGCGCCGGCTGCTGCCGAAAGCAAGTAAGGATCCACTGGCTCCTCCGCACAGGGACGTGCAGCTCACATTGCGGTCTTTCGGATCGCTGCCTTGACCCTGATAGTTCCTGAAGGAAATACAAACATGCAGAAGAAGATCACCACGGTTGCCGTTGCCTTGGCCCTGAGTGCGGTGTCGGCCTCCGCCGCGGCCTGGGGGAGCGGCCCGAGCGTGGGGTGCAGCGACCAGGAGCGCAGCGCTCCGAGCAGCCACCGCGCCGATTATTACGCCCGCCGTAGCGCCGCTTTTGAGCGTTTCCGCGAGGCCAGCCGCTCTTTCGAGATGCCGGCTTTCGGTGGCGACTACCCCAGTTTCGATTATCCGGGCTTCGCTGCCCCCAGCTTTGACTACCCCGCCGCGCCTTTCCAGTTCGGCGCCTCCCAGCAGCCGGAGGCGGTGCAACAGGCGATTGCCGAACAGCAAGCCTTGGCACAGCAGCAGGCCGAGGCCTGGCAACAGGCAATGGCCCAGCAGCAGGCCCAGATGCAGCAACAGGCCGAAGCCGCCCAGCAGGCCTTCGCCCAGCAGCAGGCGGCCGCCCAGGAGCAGGCGGAGGCTTGGCAACAGGCAATGGCCGAGCAGCAGGCCCAGATGCAACAGCAGGCTGAAGCGGCCCAGCAGGCCTACGCCGCGCAGCAAGCCGCTGCCCAGGAGCAGGCCCAGAGCTATGCGGAGCAGCAGGCGGCAGTCCAGGCCAATGCCCTGGAGCAGGCCCAGGCCTGGCAGCAGGCGATGGCCGAACAGCAGGCGGTGGCCCAGCAGCAGATGCAGGCCTATGCCGAGCAGATGACCGAGTCCCCGCTGCAGCCGGCGGGTTTCCAGCCGGACATCGCCTATGCCGACCCGTTCTCCATGCCATTCCCGGACCCCTTCGCCAATGACATGAGCAATCCCTTCGGCGACAGCGCGATACCGCCGATGGACACGGCCTACTCGCCGTTTGGAGACCCAGCCCCGAGCTTCGCTAGTCAGCGCAGCGAAGAGCGCCAGGGCCGCTATGAGGAGCTGCGCAAGCAGCGCGAAGAGCAACGCCAGGCCCGGATTGAGCGCCACAATCAGCGTCGCGCCGCGATAATGGAACGCAACAACTGCCGCGAGATCTGATCGCCCAAGATGCGTTCACCATCAGGGCGCCCGGGCTAAGGTTCGGGCGCCCTGTTGCGTTTCTGGCGCTTGTACCACGTACTTCGATTCTCTTGATGGTCGAAAAATAACCATCTTTATTGATTAAAAACAGCTAGATAGTGCTGTCACGCCGGGACGCCCGAAAAAGGATTTACTTGAATTTTTCGCCCCCACCCAGTTTAATCCCGTACCTAATTTCCCCCGAAAAGTCTCCGCGCGGCAGGTGGCAGGGGCCGCCTGGATGCCGAACCCGAAAAACAATCCCAGAGATTTGCCATGGCAGCAAAACCCGATATCGATCCCCAGGAAACCCAGGAATGGCTCGATGCCCTGGAGGCGGTGCTGGAAAACGAGGGCGTCGAGCGCGCCCACTACCTGCTGGAGCGCCTGGTGGACAAGGCTCGCCGCTCCGGGGCCTACCTGCCCTACAGCGCGAATACCGCCTACCTGAATACCATACCGGTGACCCGGCAGGAGCGCTTTCCCGGCGACCGGGCGATGGAGCGGCGCATCCGCTCGTTCATCCGTTGGAACGCCATGGCGATGGTGGTGCAGGCCAACCGTATCTCCAGCGAACTGGGCGGGCACATCTCCAGCTTCGCCTCCAGTGCCACCCTTTTCGACATCGGCTTCAACCACTTCTTCCGCGCCGCCGGTGAGGGGCAAGGCGGCGACTTGGTGTTCTTCCAGGGCCACTCGGCCCCGGGAATCTATGCCCGGGCCTACCTGGAAGGCCGGCTCAATGAGGACCAGCTCTACAATTTCCGCCAGGAGGTGGACGGCGAGGGCCTGTCGTCTTATCCCCACCCCTGGCTGATGCCGGGCTTTTGGCAGTTCCCCACCGTGTCCATGGGCCTCGGCCCGCTCATGGCCATCTACCAGGCGCGTTTCATGCGTTACTTGCGCGACCGCGGCATCGTGAATACCGAAGGACGCAAGGTCTGGGCCTTCTGCGGCGACGGCGAAATGGACGAGCCGGAGTCCCTGGGCGCCATTTCCCTGGCTGCCCGCGAGCGCCTGGACAACCTGGTGTTCGTGGTCAACTGCAACCTGCAGCGCCTGGACGGTCCGGTGCGCGGCAACGGCAAGATCATCCAGGAGTTGGAGGCGGTGTTCCGCGGCTCCGGCTGGAACGTGATCAAGGTGGTCTGGGGCAGCTATTGGGACCCGCTGCTGGCGCGCGACAAGAACGGCCTGTTGGTCAAGCGCATGGAAGAGTGCGTGGACGGTGACTATCAGGCCTACAAGGCCAAGGGCGGCGCCTATACCCGGGAACATTTCTTCGGCAAGTACCCGGAGCTGGCAGACATGGTCGCCACCATGACCGACGAGGACATCTGGCGCCTCAACCGCGGCGGCCATGATCCGATCAAGGTCTATGCCGCCTATGCCGCCGCCATGCAGGCCAAAGGCCAGCCTACGGTGATTCTGGCGAAGACGGTAAAGGGCTACGGCATGGGGGTGGCGGGCGAGGGGATGAACATCACCCACTCCCAGAAGAAGATGGGCGAGACCGCCCTGCGCGCCTTCCGTGACCGCTTCAATATCCCGATCCCGGAGGACCGCATCGGCTCCGCCCCCTTCTACAAGCCGGCCGCCGACAGCCCGGAGATCCAGTATCTGCACCAGCGCCGCCAGGAGCTGGGCGGCTATCTGCCCGAGCGCCGCACCGACGCGCCGCCGCTCGAGGTGCCGGAGTTGTCGTTCTTCCAATCCCTGCTCGAAGGCAGCGGTGAGCGCGAGATGTCCACCACCATGGCCTTTGTGCGCCTGCTCACCACCCTGATTCGGGACAAGAACCTGGGCCGCTACGTGGTGCCCATCGTGCCCGACGAGGCGCGCACCTTCGGCATGGAGGGCATGTTCCGCCAATTGGGCATCTACTCCTCGGTGGGCCAGCTCTATGAGCCGGTGGACGCCGACCAGGTCATGTATTACCGCGAGGAGCAGAAGGGACAGATCCTGCAGGAGGGCATCAACGAGGCCGGCGCCATGTCGTCCTGGATCGCCGCGGCCACCGCGTACAGCAACCACGGGGTCAGCATGATCCCGTTCTATATCTACTACTCGATGTTCGGCTTCCAGCGCGTCGGCGACCTGGCCTGGGCCGCCGGCGACATGCAGGCCCGGGGCTTCCTGATTGGCGGCACTGCCGGCCGCACCACCCTGGCCGGGGAGGGCCTGCAGCACCAGGACGGCCACAGCCTGCTGGTGGCCGGCACCATCCCCAACTGCGTGGCTTACGACCCGACCTATGCCTACGAGCTGACGGTGATCGTACAGAACGGTCTGTACCGCATGTATCAGCAGCAGGAGAGCGTGTTCTTTTACATCACCGCCATGAACGAGAACTATCTCCAACCGGCGATTCCCGAGGGGGTGGAAGAGGGCATCCTGCGCGGCATCTACCGCTGTCGCGAGGGCAGCCGCCACAAGCAGCGGGTGCAGCTGCTCGGCAGCGGCACCATCCTGCGCGAGGTGCTGGCCGCGGCCGAGCTGTTGGAGCAGGACTTCAAGGTAGCCGCCGACGCCTGGAGCGTGACCAGTTTCAACGAGCTGCGGCGCGACGGCATCGATGTCGAGCGCTGGAATATGCTGCACCCGGAGGAGCCCCCGCGGGTGGCCTATGTCAGCAGTGCCCTGGCCGACAGCAAGGGGCCGATTGTGGCCGCCACCGACTACGTTCGCAATTACGCCGACCAGATCCGGCCCTATCTCGACCGCCGCTACCGGGTGCTGGGCACCGACGGCTTCGGCCGCAGCGACATGCGCAGCCAACTGCGCAAGCATTTCGAGGTCAACCGCTACTATGTGGTTTTGGCGGCGCTCCAGGCCCTGGCCGAGGAGGGGGCGGTGGATACCGCTCTGGTCGGCAAGGCGATTGCCAAGTACAAGATCGACCCGGACAAGCCCAACCCCGTGACGGTTTGAGATCAGATTGGGGCATGCCGCCGGCCGCCGGGCGGGACGGGATGCCGGAGGACAGAGCGTGGGAAAACTGAAACAAGTACTGCTGCCGGATATCGGGGACTTCTCCGGCGTCGAGGTGATCGAGATCCTGGTGGCTCCAGGCGACTCGGTGGCCAAGGACGACTCCCTGATTACCTTGGAGAGCGACAAGGCGACCATGGAGATCCCTGCCCCCGAGGCTGGACGGGTCAAGCAGTTGCTGATCAAGGTCGGGGATAAGCTCGACCAGGGTGATCCGATTCTGGAGCTGGAGGCCGGCGAGACTGCCGACGAGGTGTCTGCCGAGCCGGTTGCACTGGCCTCGCCCGAGGCCCCGCCGGCTGCAGAACCACCGCCGGCCGTGGGCGCCAGCCGCGAGGTGGAGGTGCGGCTGCCGGACATCGGCGACTTTGGCGAGGTGCCGGTGATCGAGGTCCTGGTGGCCGTCGGCGACCGGGTGCAAACCGACGACTCCCTGCTCACCCTGGAGAGCGACAAGGCGACGATGGAGATCCCCTCCCCGCAGACCGGGGTGGTGAAACAGTTGGTGGCCAAGGTCGGCGACAAGCTCAATCAGGGCGATCTGATCCTGCGCCTGGAGGCGGCCGACGAGCAGCCTTCGGCCGCCGCCGCAGCGGCCCCGGAGCCGACGGCGGAAGAATTGGAACCGCCCCAGGCGCCGGCGGTGACCAGCAAGCCCGGGGCCGAGCAACGGATGCCGGGCGACAAGGCCCGCCGGGCGCCGCCGGTGATGTCGCGGCCCGCCGACATGGCGGCCATCGCCGCAGGCCGCAAGCCTCACGCCAGCCCCTCGGTTCGGCGACTCGCCCGTGAACTCGGGGTCGATCTCACCCTCGTCATAGGCTCTGGCCCCAAGGGCCGCATCCTCAAGGACGACATCCAGGGTTTTGTCAAAAAGGCCCTGAGCGAGGGCGTCCCGGTGGCCCCGACCGCGGCCGGCGCCCTGGCCTTGCCGGCGATGCCCGAGGTGGACTTCGCGAAGTTCGGCGAGATCGAGACCCAGCCCCTGGGCCGGATCAAAAAAATCAGCGGCGCCCATCTGCACCGCTGTTGGTTGAGCGTGCCGCATGTCACCCAGTTCGACGAGGCCGATATCACCGAGCTGGAGGCCTTTCGCCAGCAGCAGAAGGAGGCCGCAGCCAAGCAGGGCGCGCGCATGACCCTGTTCCCTTTCCTGCTCAAGGCCTGCGTGGCGGCGCTGCGGGAGATGCCCGAGTTCAACAGTTCCTTGGCCGCGGACGGCGAGAGCCTGGTGCTCAAGAAGTACTTCCATATCGGCGTGGCGGTGGATACCCCCAACGGCCTGATGGTGCCGGTGCTGCGCGATGTGGACAAAAAGGGCGTACTGGAACTGGCCAAAGAGCTGACCGACATCAGCGCTCGGGCCCGCGACGGCAAGCTGTTGCCGGCAGAACTGCAGGGCGGCTGTTTCTCGATCTCGAGTCTGGGTGGGATTGGCGGCACCGCTTTCACCCCCATCGTCAACGCCCCGGAAGTGGCGATCCTGGGGGTGTCCCGCTCGGCCATGAAGCCGGTGTGGGACGGCAGCGCCTTCCAGCCGCGGCTGATGCTGCCCCTGTCCCTGTCCTATGACCACCGGGTGATCGACGGCGCCCAGGGGGCACGCTTCACCAGTTTCCTGAGTGCTCTCCTGTCCGATATCCGGCGTCTGCTACTGTAATTACTACAAGGCGCGGTCCCGCGGGGCCGCGAGGTCCGAGCGAGATCGGGCCGAGTCCAATTTCCGTCTGCCCTCTATGAGGAACGAGCATGAGCAAACCGGTTGAGGTAACCCTGCCCGACATCGGCGACTTCGACGCCGTGGACGTTATCGAGGTGTTGGTAGCGGTCGGCGATCAGGTGCAGGCCGAGCAGTCCATCATCACCCTGGAGAGCGACAAGGCGACGATGGAAATCCCCGCACCCCAGGCCGGCAAGGTGGTCGCGCTGGCGGTCAAGGTGGGCGACAAGATCTCCAAGGGCGGTGCGATCCTCAGCCTGGAGCCCAGCGGCGCCAAAGCCGAGGCACCGCCCCCTGCAGCCGCGCCCAAGGCCCAGCCGGACCAGGCAGCGGCCGGGTTGTTCGCCGAGGTAGTGGTGCTTGGCGCCGGCCCAGGCGGCTATACCGCTGCCTTCCGAGCTGCCGACCTGGGCAAGAAGACGGTGCTGATCGAGCGCTACCCCGACCTTGGCGGCGTCTGCCTGAACGTGGGTTGCATTCCCTCCAAGGCCCTGCTGCATGCAGCTGACGTGATCAACGAGGCGGCGGAGCTCGAGCACATGGGGATCAGCTTCGGCCCGCCGAAGCTCGATCTGGACAAGCTGCGCGCCGGCAAGGACAAGGTGGTGAAGAAGCTCACCGGGGGCCTCGGGGCCCTGGCCAAGCAGCGCAAGGTACAGGTGGTGCAGGGCCAAGGCCGTTTCGAGAGCCCGAACCGGATCGGTGTCGACACCCCCGAGGGGCCGGTCAGCATCGAATTCGAGCATGCCATTATCGCCTGCGGTTCCAGCCCGGTGCAGATCCCTGGCTTCCCCAATCAGGACCCGCGCCTGATCGATTCCACCGGCGCCTTGCAGCTTACCGACATCCCGAAGCGCATGCTGGTGATCGGCGGCGGCATCATCGGTCTGGAAATGGCCACCGTCTACGCGACCCTGGGCAGCAGCATCGACATCGTGGAACTTCAGGACGGGCTGATCCCCGGCTGCGACCGGGACCTGGTGCGGCCCCTGGAAAAGCGGCTCAAGAAATCCGTCAACCGCATCTGGCTCGGCGCCAAGGTGACCGAGATCAAGGCCCAGAAGCAGGGCCTGAAGGTCTTTTTCGAGGGCAAGGGGGTGCCTGAGTCCGAGGTCTATGATCGGGTGCTGGTAGCGGTGGGGCGGCGTCCCAACGGCAAGTCGATCAACGCCGAGGCGGCGGGAGTGCAGGTCGACGAGCGCGGCTTCATTCCGGTGGACCAGCACCAGCGCACCAACGTGCCCAAGATCTTTGCCATCGGCGATGTGGTGGGCAATCCCATGCTGGCCCACAAGGCCACCCATGAGGCTAAGGTGGCGGCGGAGGTGATTGCGGGACTGCCGTCCTTGTTCGACCCCATGACCATCCCCTCGGTGGCCTACACGGATCCGGAGGTGGCCTGGATGGGGCTCACCGAGACCGAGGCCAAGGCCCAGGGCGTCGCCTACGAGAAGGGGATATTCCCCTGGGCCGCCAGCGGTCGGGCCCTGGGGGTGGGCCGGGACGAGGGGATGACCAAGCTGCTGTTCGACCCCGAGAGCAAGCGCATTCTGGGCGCCGGCATCGTCGGCGTGAGCGCCGGCGAGCTGATCGGCGAGGCGGTGCTGGCGTTGGAAATGGGGGCGGATGTGGAAGACGTCGGGCTCACCATCCACCCCCACCCGACCCTATCCGAGACCCTGTGTTTTGCCGCCGAGATGGGCGAGGGCACGATCACCGACCTGATGCCGCCGCGCAAGCGCAAGAAATAGTCCGCCGGTTACCGGTGTCCTCGCTGCAACTCCACTATCGCAGCTACGGCGACCCTGGATCCCGGCCGCTGCTGTTGCTGCACGGCCTGCTCGGTTCTTCGGCCAATTGGCACAGCATCGCTCGGGCCTTGGAGGGCGGTTTTCGGGTGCTGGTGCCCGACCTGCGCAACCACGGCCGTTCCCCCCATAGCCAAGATACGGATTATCCATTGATGGCGGCCGACCTGGCGGCCCTGATCCGGCGCCTGGAGCTGGGAGCGGCGGATCTGGTGGGTCATAGCCTGGGCGGCAAGGTGGCCATGCAGTTGGCCCTGCAGGCGCCGGACATGGTGCGCAGCCTGGTGGTGGTGGATATAGCGCCGGTGCGCTACGACCATCGCTTCGAGTCCATGATCACTGCCCTGCAGGGGCTGGACCTGGGGAGCCTGACCAATCGCCAGCAGGCGGATCGGCAACTGGCGGATCTTCTCGACGACCCCGGTCTGCGTCAGTACCTTTTGCAGAACCTTGTTAAAGAGCAAGGGCGGTGGCGCTGGCGCATGTACCTTGACGGCTTGATTCGCGCCATGCCCGATCTAATGGATTTTCCCGTCGCGACCGGTCGTCAATTTCCCGGGCCGGCATTGTTCCTATACGGGGGCGCCTCCACTTACGTGCTGCCGGAGCACGCAGGCGCTATCCGTGAACGCTTTCCCATGGCCCGGCTGCGCATGGTGCCGGGGGCCGGGCACTGGGTGTACGCGGAGCAGCCAGAGGCGTTTTTGCTTGCCCTGAACGCCTTTCTCGGGAAACAGTGAAAGGGCACAGCTACGCGGCTCTAACCACACGTTTACACGGTGACTCAAAGGGGATCTAAGTAGGATCGAGTCCACACGGATACCTCTCCCGTTGCGGGTATTTCCCGCGATCGGGGCTCCTCAAGGTCCTGACCCCAATACAAAAAAACAAATATTCCGAAACCGCTTCCGGCCAGCGCAGCGGATTTCGCCCCACACTGATTCTGAGTTGGATGCTGATCAGCGGTTTTGCGGCCCCGGCGGCTGCGTCCGCCCTTTCCGAGGGGGGGAGCGGCCGGTTGCGGATCCACGGCTTTCTTACCCAGACGGTGATTTACATCTCCGATAATAATTTCTACGGCGACACCGACGACGCGATCAGCTTCGACTACCCTGAGGCCGGGATAAACGGCTCCTGGTTGATTCACCCAGATCTTCTGGTCAGCAGTCAGTTGCTATACAGAAAGGCCGGCAGCAGCGAAGCAGACGATGACGGGCGAGTTCCCTGCCTCCTGCCCCGAGGCAGGCAAGCAGTCCGGAGCCCGATGGCGGTTCCCCCGGGCGTGCCGCTTCGGCGGGATGCTTGAGCTTTGCCCTGGGCAAGGCTCCAAACGGCTAGGGGGCGACCCGCGAACGCCCGGACCCGAAACGGCGCCGGCACGGGGTTCGGCTGAATGGTCGGAGCGATTCGCTAGGGCAGGGGAGTTGTATTTCGGGCTCGGGTAGTTTCTCGCGATACTCCTTCCGCAGGAGCGTCCACCGGAGCGGAGCCAGCTCCAGGGCAAGCGCGTGTCCTTCAGCCGCGTTTTCATAAAGGCGGACGCAGAAAGATTTCGTTTTCGTTCGGTTGAGGCGGTTGAAAAACAGGGGGTCTGTTGCCCGCACGGAAAGAGCTATGCATCGGCCCTGCTCTAGTGATGATGCGCGGCGGGACGCACCCCGCATGCACTCGATACCCTCTTGAGGGTGTCATCGCCACAGCGCTCCAGCCTTGTTCGGGCTGGTCGAAGGGGCGATACTCCTGTAGCAAGCATGGATCTCACATCCTTGCAGAAATAACCGTCCGATTCATTCCGGGGGCGCCTATTCCGACAAGTATGTCCCTGGCCAAACGCCGCTACGATCCGCCTCAACCTTCAATCATCTAGAGCGAAAGACAGGCCAAAACCACATGACTGACGCCAATAGTGATCAAACCTCTGAATCGGATCCGGGTTCGAGCGTATCTGCCGAACAGTCGGCGTTGCTCGGCCTGGAGAATGCCCTTACGGATTTCGCGCGCCACTTCCAAGATAGCGCCCGGCGTTGGGAGCGGATGGTATATCCGGCCATGTTCATTTTCGGAATCCTCGGTGTTTCCGGCTTTTGGCTCATCTATAGCCTGACCGAGGATATGCACGAAATGTCTCGAAATATCGATCCGATGATGGCGGATAACCTGTCTTCCATGTCCCTGAGCGTGAAAGCGCTGGCCGAGAATGTCGAAAACATGGATCGCCAAATCGAGGAAATGGTGACCAAAATCGGCAATATGGATAGCCATACCGGGAGCATCGCGATGACCATGCACGGTATGCATCGGACGATGGCGGAGGTTTCGGAGAAAATGAACACCCTGCAGCCGTTGCTGCTGAATATCGCGGAAATGAATCAGTCGATGAAGGCAATGACGGTGAACACCGGGGTGATGACCCGGGACGTCAACAGTATGAGTCGCCCGATGTCGGTAATGAAGGGCTTTTCGCCTTGGTAAAGCGCAACTCGGCTGGCCGGGCTATGTCCGGTGCGACGGTTTGAAGCCAAGGATCGTTCAGAATTAATACGGGGGCTCACCGGGGATACTCCATCCAGGGTCGATTGGCGAAAGTTCGTTTGGCCTTGGCAAGGCGCGATTCCAGATCTTCGTCGCCCATTGCCGCTCGATGGCGCTCCTCGGCCCCGCTTGGTCCTTCTGCGCCGAACTCCCACAAAGGAAAGGTTTGCTTCGCGCTGGGATCTGATCGGGGCGTCAGGCCCGGTTCAAACGCCAGATCGCCCGTAACCCGGGGTTTCGCCCGAAAGCTTGCGGTATAATCGCCAGTTTGTGCCGGGGCAGCCCCGGCGTGACGGTAAATTGCGGAGCGAAAGCCATGGCGGAGTCTGAGATCAAGAAAGTGGTACTGGCCTATTCCGGGGGGCTCGACACCTCGGTGATCTTGAAGTGGTTGCAGGATACCTACGGCTGCGAGGTGGTAACCTTCACCGCCGATTTGGGGCAGGGCGAGGAAGTGGAGCCGGCCCGCACCAAGGCCGAGGCCGGTGGCGTGCGTGAGATCTATATCGAGGACCTGCGCGAGGAGTTCGTGCGCGACTTTGTATACCCGATGTTTCGGGCCAATGCCATCTACGAGGGCGAGTACCTGCTAGGCACCTCCATCGCCCGCCCGCTGATCGCCAAGCGCCTGGTGGAGATCGCTAAAGAAACCGGGGCTGACGCGATTTCCCACGGCGCTACCGGCAAGGGCAACGACCAGGTACGCTTCGAACTCGGCGCCTATGCCTTGATGCCCGGGGTCAAGATCATCGCTCCCTGGCGGGAGTGGGACCTCAATTCCCGCGAGAAGCTGCTGGCCTATGCCGAGAGCCACGGCATTCCGGTGGAGATGAAACGCGATGGTACCAAGTCACCCTACTCGATGGACGCCAACCTGCTGCATATCTCCTACGAGGGGTACGATCTGGAAGACCCCTGGACCGAACCTGGCTCCGATATGTGGCGCTGGTCGGTGGCGCCGGAGGATGCTCCGGATCAGCCCCGCTACCTGGAACTGACCTTCGAGCGCGGCGATGTGGCGGCGCTGGACGGCACCGCCATGACCCCGGCCCAGGTGCTGACCGAGCTCAACCGTATCGGCGGCGAGAACGGCATCGGCCGTGCGGATATCGTCGAGAACCGTTACGTGGGCATGAAGTCCCGCGGCTGCTACGAAACCCCAGGCGGTACCATTCTGCTCAAGGCCCACCGGGCCATGGAGTCCCTGACCCTGGACCGGGAAGCGGCCCATATGAAGGACGAGTTGATGCCGCGTTATGCCAAGCTGGTCTATAACGGCTACTGGTGGAGCCCGGAGCGGGAGATGCTGCAGGCCGCCATCGACGCCACCCAATCAGTGGTCAACGGGGTGGTGCGCCTGAAGCTCTACAAGGGCAACGTCCTGGTGGTGGGACGTCGCTCCGACACCGACAGCCTGTTCGACGAATCCATTGCCACCTTTGAAGAAGATGAAGGCGCCTACAATCAGAAAGATGCTGAAGGCTTCATCAAGCTTAACGCCCTGCGCCTGCGGGTCGCCGCTAGCAAGCGGGGGAGCGGCCGCAAGGACTGAGTCTGTCTGAACAAGGGCGGAAAAGGCGCGCTCGGCACCGACTTCCCGGCGGTAATGGGCTTGGGCGCCCCTCCTTCCGCCCCATGCGGGTTACGGCAGAAGGCGGCGGCCCTCACCCGATAAGGCGGTACGTCCTGCGCTCTTTTGTTTCGGCCGCGATCCGGTTAGGGTAGCGGCCGATGACCCAAAGCAACTTCTATTTAAGGCGTTCCGCGGTGTGGCCATTGCTGCTGGGGGCTTCATTGGTCCACAGCGGTGTTTACAAATGGGTGGATGCGGAAGGAAAGATACACTTTTCGGATCAACCTCGGGAGCCGGATGCGGCGCTGATCGAAGTCAAACCGGTGCTGGCCCCGAAACCGCGGGGCGGAAACGCCGTTCCCGATAAGACCTCCTCGCCCGACGAGGCCTTGCGCCGAGCGGTACGTGCCGGGGATAGGGTCGAGATGCGCCGGGCACTCAGGGACGGTGCCTCCGTTGATGGCGCGAAGGAGGGTTCCCCCCTGCTGTTCGAGGCCATCCGCAACGAGCAGACCGAAGCCCTCTCCTACCTGTTGGAGCGTGGAGCTGATCCCAATCGCCGTCACCCTGACGGCAGTACTCCCATGCATTCGGCGGCAAAGTTCGGCCGGACCGAAATGCTGGGCCTGTTGGCCGCAACCGGCGCGGCCATGGAAGCGAAAGACGACCAAGGCGGGACACCGCTCGCCCGTGCCGCTGAGCAGGGGCATCTGGGCGCCGTCGAGCGCCTGCTCGCGCTGGCGGCTCGATTAGATCCGGTCGATTACCAAGGCCGCACGCCATTGATCCTTGCCTTGGAACGAAAGCATGCGGCGGTTGCCGGCGTATTGCTGCGAAAGGGTGCGGACCGCGAGCTTCGCTTGGCGACCGGTGCCACACCGCTGATCATCGCCGCACGCAATGGCGATGCCGAGAGTCTGCAGCTATTGCTGTCACACGGCAGCGATCTGCATGCCCGAGACAATGGCGGCACCAGCCCAGTGCTGGCAGCGGTCGCCTCCGGTGATGTTCCGACCTTGCGGCTGTTGTTGGACGCGGGGGGTTCCCCGGCGGATCGCAACCGCAAGGGGGAGAATGCGAGGGACATTGCCCGGGCCAAGTCTCAGTTTCAACTGTATCCGCTGCTGGAGCCCTGAGCATGCGCTGTTCGGTTCTGTCTTTGTCGCTGCTGCTCGGGTGGATGAGCGTTGCCGATGCCGAGCCGCGCTACGGCACGCCCGACTATCGTTTGCAGCGGGCGTTGCAGGGCTGCCAGCAGGAGCCGGCGAAGGCGGCGTTGGCGGAAGGTGCCGATCCCGATCTGACCCTGAGCGACGGTACCCCAGGCCTGGTACGTTGCATCGCCAACCGGCCCCTGGTGGAGCTGTTGCTCGATGCCGGGGCGGATGCCAATGCTGCCGAACCCAGCGGTGGGCTGACGCCGCTTCTGGCGTTGACGGAAAAGCGTTCCGAGCTCTCCAAAAGAGGGGCCTACATGGGGTCCTTATTGCTCGCCCACGGGGCGGATCCGGACCGAGCCGACCGGAAGAGCGAGACCGCGGTTCACAAGGCGGCGCAACAAGCGGCGGGCGCAGCCCTGTTGCAGTTGCTGTTGCGCCAGGGCGCGCCGGTAGCCGTGCGCGACCAGTTGCAGCGAACGCCTCTGCACCGCGCCGCGTACAACGGCCACAGCGCCAACGTCCAGTTATTGTTGTCGGCCGGAGCCGCCGTCGATGTCCTGGACAAGGAGGGATTCACGCCCCTGGGGCGCGCCACCGAGCGTGGCCGTATAGCGGTGGTGCAATTGCTCTTGGCGGGGGGCGCCGATCCGAACCAGGAAATGCGGGCCGGGCAGACGGCGTTGCATTTGGCGATCGCGCGCCGCCGGGCCGACCTGGTGGCGGTCTTGCTGGCCGGTGGTGCCGATCCGCTGCATCGTTCCCAGAGCCTTGGCTATCCTCGAGCGACCCCGATTGAATATGCCTTGAAGCTTGGGCATCAGGAAACGGTGCTGGAGTTGATGCAGCACAAACAGGGGGAGGCGGAGCCGTGAGGAAGGCCGATTTCAAAGCGGCGCTGCGGACTGCGGGATGCCTGTTTCTCCTCGGTGGGCCGGGGGGCGTCTGGGCTTCCGATGAATATCGTTGGAACCGGGAGTTGCAGGAAGCCATTGCCGCCGGCAATGAGCGCGCGGCGGTTTTGGCCGTGGACCTAGGGGCCGCGCCCAGCGGCAAGGATTTCAGTTTCGCCGTGGAGGCGGGTTGGATCGGCTTGGCCGAGGCGTTATTGGACCGCGGCCTATTCGCCGGCGGCAAGGATGCGCGCGCGGCACTGTTGCATGCGGTCCGCAATGGCGACAGGGATATGGTGTGGATGTTGTTGGATCGAGGGGCGGATTCCGCGCCGACCCCCGACCGTGGTACCAGTGTGTTGGAAACCGCGGTCGAGCATGCTCGGGTGGATATCGCATTGTTATTGATCGATCAGGGCACGGATTTGGCTCATGGCAATCACCACGCGCTACGTATGGCGGCCCGTCGCGGGCAGGCGGCGATCGCCTTGCGGATCATTCAGGAGGGTGTCCCCATTGACGACCGCTCTTACCAGCGGTTACCAGTGAACCGGCAATCCTCCGCCCTGATGGAGGCCGCCCGGGAAGGGCAATCGGCGATGGTGGAGTTATTGCTCGGGCGGGGTGCGGATCCGACACTCACCGACGCGAGAGGAAAAACCGCTTACCAATTGGCGCAGGCAAACGCCCGCTGGCACCCGGAACGGCCGGGGTATGCCATCATTCTTGAACGGCTGCGACCCGGGCGGGGCGGCTCCCGGTAATCACTCCAGCCGCGCTGCGTGCCGGCGCGCATAGCGCAATTCCTTTTTCAGTCTGCGTAAACGGGTTTCGAAGGGCTCCCGGCAGTAGAACCAATCCAAATACAGTTGATGACTGGGCTCGACCTTGGGTTGGCTGCCGCAGGTGCGATCCCGGGACCCTTCTTCCGCCGCGATTTGTTGTTCCAGCGCCCTGGGAGCGGCGAGCAGTTTCTCCCGTTCGGCGGCCAGTTCGACCCGCATCTGGTTACCCCAGCCGATCATGCACCGGTAGCGGTTGATGGTCCTCCGAAATTCCGGTTCCCGGGTCGCAGCCAAGCGATTGCTGCCAACGCCGTATTTTGCCAGACGTTTTAACTCGCGTTTCTTCAGGTCGGCCAGTTGTTGCTCGGTTTCCGTCAGTTCGGCTTTCCACTTCGGCAACTTTTTGTTGATTCCCGTAAGCACCGCAAGCGGATTATCGAGCGGTCCGGGCAGTGGTTGGTCTTCACAGTAGGCGTAGCCGTGTTCTTCCGTCGGCTCCGGCACCCGGGATGCGCCCTTTACTTCAACGGTTTGCGTCTTCGTCTCCCCGCCGGGGGGACTGCTGCCAAAATGTACCTGGCCGTTTTCGTCGGTCCAGCGGTAAATTTCTCCCGCTTGGGCAGCAGGCGATAGGGAAAAAAACAAAAGGGCAGCCAACCATGGGTTGGATACGGGTGATCTCAAGGGTATGCTCCTCGGTCCAGTCGTTGGGAGGGAAGATCAGTGAAGCGAGTATACCGAGGCATGATTGCTGCTTGTATCCCGGTGTCGCTGGGGACGGCGACCATTGCTCACGCCGAAGTGTTTAAGTGGGTGGATGAAAACGGACAGGTGCATTTCAGTCAGAACAGGCCGGCGCAACGGCCGCAACAGCCGGTGGAAGCGGTAGTGATCCAGGACCGGAAACGCATGCAGGCTCGGGTCAAGGATTTCCAGGTTCTCTGCGGGAAAACCGCTGCGCCGATCAACCTCAACGACAAGCCGATCATTCAGTTGGCGAATTTGCGTGGAAATGTGGAGCACTACCGCAAGCGGGTTGGCCAGCTTCGGGATGAATATGCGACCTATTCCAGGCGTCATTTCGATATCCAGGCCAATCCCCGCGCCGCTGGCGATCTGAGCAAAATCGTCGAGCAGAAGCGCCGCGAAGCCGAGGAGATGGATTGTATTGTGCGCTGGATGGACCAAAAGATCGCGGAGATGGAGCCGCTGCGCAAAGAGTATCTGAAAGAAGGAGATCGGGTGGCGGCGGAATTCGAGGCGTTGGATCAAAATCCCTGCGGGGAAATGCCCCTGCGGCCGGCGCCTGGGGGATCGCGCGAGGCATACCAGGCATGGCTAAGGTGCGATCAAGACCCGGGGCGGACCAAGGCTCGTAATGCGAAACTGCGGGAGCTGAAAAACTACCGCTCGATGCGTTCGATCATGGAAGATTGATCGGGATGTGCGGGGGGACGGCAAGGGACCTGCGGGTCCTTGCCGGATTGCTGGCAGTCTGTCGGACTCAGGGATTCGTCGCGAGGCGAGTGACGATATGAAGGTCGCGGCTCCAAGCCGTTCCCGCGCTCCTATCGGTTTGTGGGAACGGACTGCAGCCGCGATTATTCCCCGGCCTCCGGCCAGCCCTGACAATGACGGGCGGCTAATCCTGCGTAGAACTCCATATGGGAGGGGCTGGCATTGAGGCCGGGGATGAAACGGTAGTCGCCACCTCCGGCCTGTTCGAAGTATTCGCGGTTCTCGCCGGCGATCTCCTCCAGGGTTTCCAGACAGTCGGTGGGAAAGCCCGGACACACCACCTGCACGCTCTGAAGACCCTCGCCTCCCCAGCGTTTCAGGGTTTCGTCGGTATAGGGCTTGAGCCACTCCTCTCGTCCCACCCGGGACTGAAAGCTCAGGGCCCAGGCGTCCCCTTCCAGCCCCAGCGCCTTGGCCAGTAGCTCGGCGCTGGCCTTGCATTGGTGGAAGTAGGGGTCGCCGGCCTCGCGGTAGCGCTTGGGGATGCCGTGAAACGACATCAACAGCCGTTTGGGCCGCCCGTGTACCCCCCAGAAGGCCCGGATATGGCGGGCCAGAACCTCGATGTAGCCGGGATCATTGTGGTAATCGTTGATAAAGCGCAGCTCCGGCAGCCAGCGCCGCTGGCGCAACTC
>CBDUCL010000025.1:0-21326 GCA_965365625.1 uncultured Chromatiales bacterium
TGCTGATCGGCCTGGCCCTGGTGATCGTCTTCATGGCCTGGTACTACAAGATTTTCGGCCTGGTGGCGGACACGGCCCTGGTGCTCAACCTGGTGCTGATCGTGGCGGTGCTGTCGATGCTGCAGGCCACGCTGACCTTGCCTGGTATTGCCGGTATCGTGTTGACCATCGGTATGGCGGTGGACGCCAACGTGTTGATCTTCGAGCGTATCCGAGAAGAACTGCGTAATGGGAACACGCCGCAGGCCAGTATCCATGCCGGCTACGCCAAGGCGTTCTCCACCATCGCGGATGCCAATGTCACCACCCTGATCGCGGCCGTCGTGCTGTTCAGTTTCGGCACCGGCCCCATCAAGGGCTTCGCGGTGACCCTGTTTATCGGCATCCTGACCTCCATGTTTACCGCCATTATCGGCACCCGCGCCGTGGTCAACCTGATCTACGGCCGCAAGCGGGTGGCGAAACTGGCGATCTGAGCGCGGTCCCCCGCGCAGGCGAGCAACGGCTATGGATCTGTTCAAAAAAGACTTCACCTACGACTTCCTGGGCAAGCGCAAGCTCGCGATGGCGTTCTCCCTGGCGCTGATCGCGGTCTCCTTGATCTCGCTGGCCACGATGCGGCTCAATTTCGGCATCGACTTCACCGGCGGCACCCTGGTGGAGGTTGGATACGAACAACCGGTGGAACTGGCTCCGGTACGGGAGGCCCTGGCGGCAGCGGATTTCGAGGCTGCCATGGTGCAGCATTTCGGCACTTCCCGCGATGTCCTGGTGCGCCTGGCCCCGCATGAGGAGATCGCCCCGGCGGAGCTCAGCAACCATGCGTTCGAGGCCCTCGAGCAGGCGGCCGAGAGCGGTGTGGAGCTGCGCCGAGTCGAGTTCGTCGGCCCCCAGGTCGGCGACGAGCTGACCGAGGACGGCGGCCTGGCCATGCTCTATGCCCTGTTCGGCATCCTGGTCTACGTGGCCCTGCGCTTCGAGTACCGTTTCGCGGTGGGGGCGGTGATTGCCCTGATACATGACGTGCTGATCACCATCGGTGTGTTCTCCCTGTTCCAGGTCGAATTCGACCTGCCGGTGCTGGCGGCGGTGCTGGCGGTGATCGGCTACTCCCTGAACGACACCATCGTGGTCTACGACCGCATCCGCGAGAACTTCCGCAAGATGCGCAAGGGCAGCACCATCGAGATCATCAATCGATCGCTGAGCCAAACCCTGTCGCGCACGCTGGTGACCTCGAGCACCACGCTTATGGTGCTGCTGGCCCTGTTCTTCGTCGGTGGCGAAATCATCCACGGCTTCGCCCTGGCCCTGATCCTCGGGGTGGTAATCGGCACCTACTCCTCGATCTATGTGGCCAGCACTGCCCTGGTGATGCTTGGCGTGAGCAAGGAAGACCTGCTGCCGCCGGAGAAAGAGGGTGAGGGGGTCGAAGGGCAGGAGGTGCCTTGATCTGGGTACGTAGATAGCCGCCGGCAGGGCCGGCGATTTCGGATCGGTGTTGGCGGTGGCGAGCGGACCGGCGCTTTAAGAGAAATCCAGCGCTCGATCAGCCACGTAATTCGGGTGGCAGGGTAGGGCGAATCGCCCGCAGCATCGCGTTGTGCACCTTGATGCCGCCGGCGATCAGATTGCCGGTGTCGAGATAGCGCTCGCCGCCCGCGATATCGGTCACCATGCCGCCGGCCTCTCGCACCAACAGCACCCCGGCGGCGATATCCCAGGGCGCCAGCCCCAGTTCCCAGAAGCCGTCGAGGCGCCCGGCCGCCACATAGGCCAGGTCAAGCGCCGCCGAGCCCGGTCGACGAATACCGGCGGTATCTTCCAGCAAGGCCCGGAACATCGCCATGTAGGCGTCCAAGTGGCTGTGGTCCCGGTACGGAAACCCGGTGCCGAGCAGCCCTCCCTCCAACCCCTTGCGGGCGGTCACGCGCAGTTTTCGGTCGTTGAGCTGGGCCCCGGCGCCCCGGCTGGCGGTGAACATCTCCTCGCGCAGCGGGTCGTAAACCAGACCATGCTCCAGGCGCCCGCGGTGCTTGAGGGCGATGGAAATCGAGAACTGGGGGAAACCATGCAGGTAATTGGTGGTGCCGTCCAGCGGGTCGATGATCCACTGGTACTCGTCGCCCGCGTGGTTGCCGCTTTCTTCGGCCAGGATGCCATGGTCCGGATACTTGCTGCGCAGGACGTCGATAATGGTGCGCTCGGCACTGCGGTCCACCTCGCTGACGAACTCATTGCGCCCCTTGGCGGTCACGTTCAGGGTATCGGTGTGTTCGTAGTAGCGCAGCAGCACGCTGGCGGCGCTGCGGGCGGCGCGGATTGCGATATTCACCATGGGATGCATGGGCGGCAAAGATACCTCAAGCATGGACCCCGATAAAGCGGTTTTCCCTTTCCGGCGCTTGCGGTACCCTTGCGCGCCATGAGCGAGAACCTCCGCATCGTACTGATTGGCACTACCCACGCCGGCAATATCGGCGCCGCCGCCCGGGCTATGAAAAACATGGGCCTGGATAGCCTTTGGCTGGTGGCCCCCAAGGAGTTTCCCAACGCCGAAGCCACTGCCCGGGCCTCCGGGGCCGACGACCTGCTGGCCCGGGCTCGGGTCTGCGCCGAGCTGGAGGAGGCCCTGGCCGGCTGCCGCCTGGTGGTGGGGGCCAGCGCCCGGCTGCGCAGCGTCAGCTGGCCCGAACTCGATCCTCGAGCCTGTGCCAAACGCCTGCTGGCGGAGTCTGCGAGTGGTCCTGTGGCCCTGCTGTTCGGGCGCGAGAGCTCCGGCCTCAGCAACCGCGAGCTGGACCGTTGCAGCCACTTGGTGCATATCCCGGCGAACCCGGATTTCAGCTCGCTCAACCTTTCCCAGGCGGTGCAGGTGCTGGCCTACGAAATCCGCATGGCGCAACTGGAGTCCGGCGCCCACAACCGCGAGGCGCCGCCGCGCCCGGTGGCGCCGGCGGACGCCATGGAGGGCTTCTTCGACCACCTGCAGCAGGCCCTGGTCGACATCCGCTTTGCTACCCCGGGTCAATCCGACAAGCTGCAGCGGAGACTGCGCCGGCTGTTCGCCCGAGCCCGTCCCGACTCGGAGGAGCTGAATATCCTGCGCGGCATTCTCAGCGCCGCTCAGGGCCGCAAATTCCAGCGCCGCGCCGGCGAATAGCCCGATCGCCGCGGCGCGGGCCCTGGTCGCTCCAGAGGTCCCGAGCCAGCCTCCGGGTCGTCGGGGGCATAAAGAGTCCTAGTAAAACACTCGGGAATAACCGATAATTTAGAAAGTTACCGGATTCGTAATGTTCTCCCCGGATTTGATAGAATACCCGAGTTAATTGTCGGGTTATTGCCAACGGAAGCCCATGTTCGAACGAATCAGAGAAGATGTCGCCTGCGTCTTTGAGCGCGATCCCGCCGCCCGCAATAGTTTCGAGGTCCTGACCCTGTACCCGGGGATCCAGGCGGTGCTGATGCACCGGATTTCCCATTGGTTGTGGAATCGCAGGTTGTTCTGGCTGGCGCGGTTGCTGTCGAACCTGGCCCGGTGGTTCACGGGCATCGAGATCCATCCCGGAGCAGAGATCGGGCGCCGATTCTTCATCGACCACGGGATGGGGGTGGTTATTGGGGAGACCGCGGTAATCGGGGACGATTGCACGCTTTACCACGGTGTGACTCTGGGCGGCACCAGCTGGAACAAGGGCAAACGCCATCCCACTCTGGGCAACGACGTTGTGGTGGGGGCGGGGGCCAAGGTGCTGGGGCCTATCGAGCTCGGTGACGGCGTGCGCATCGGCTCGAATGCGGTGGTTGTAAAGGGGGTGCCGGCTGGTTGTACGGTGGTCGGCGTCCCCGGGCGCATGATCAACCAGGGCGGCGACCGCGAAGCCAACCGAGAGGCGATGGCGCGCAAGATCGGGTTCGACGCCTACGGCGCCACCCGTGACGCTCCCGACCCGGTGGCCCACGCCATCAACTGCATGCTCGACCACATCCATGTCATGGATGGCAAGATGCAGTCCATGTGCGAAGCGCTGAAGTCGATCGGATTGGAAGCCCCCAGTGGCGAGGGGATGCCGGACCTCGGGTCCTGCGAGATCGTCTCCTCCGCGGAAATGGCGGCGCGCGAGGCGGTGGCTGACCCCGAGGAGGTTCCCGAGCATTTGAAGTCGACCTGAGGGTCCGAACGCAGGTTCAAAATAGTTGACTATTTTACTCGACAATGTATATTAGCGGCTGAACATATAAACCGGAGCCTAGCACGTGAAGCTGACCACCAAAGGACGCTATGCCGTCACCGCAATGCTGGATCTGGCCCTGCATCAGGGCAAGGGCCCGATCACCCTGTCCGACATCGCCCAGCGTCAGGGCATCTCCCTGTCGTACCTGGAGCAATTATTCTCGCGCCTGCGCAAGGAGCACCTGGTGTCGAGCGTGCGCGGCCCCGGCGGTGGCTATAGTCTGGCCCGGGATGCGGGCGAGATCTTCGTCGCCCAGGTGATCACTGCGGTGGACGAGAACGTGGACACTACTCGCTGCGGCGGCGCCCATAACTGCCAGAACAACCAGCGCTGCCTCACCCACGACTTGTGGCGGGACCTCAGTGACCGCATCTATGACTACCTGGATAGGATCAGCCTGCAAGAACTGATGAATCGCAGGGGGGTGAAAGAGGTAGCCGATCGGCAGGACGGCGGTTGCGGCGAGCGTGTTTCTCTCGAGCCTCAGGCCTCCACCGCCGGGCTGTGAACTACGGATACCCATTGGAAAATCGGAGCCTTCGATGAAGTTACCGATCTATCTCGATTACTCGGCGACCACCCCGGTAGACCCGCGGGTGGCGGAAAAGATGTGCGCCTGCCTGACGCCTGACGGCACGTTCGGCAACCCGGCTTCGCGTTCTCATCCCTTCGGTTGGGATGCGGAGAAGCTGGTGGACGAAGCCCGCAGACAGGTCGCGGACTTGGTCAATGCGGATCCGAAGGAGATCATCTGGACCTCTGGGGCCACCGAGTCTGACAATTTGGCGATCAAGGGCGCGGCCCACTTCTATCATAAGAAGGGCAAGCATATCGTGACCTGCAAGACCGAGCACAAGGCGGTGTTGGATACCTGCCGGCAGCTCGAGCGGGAGGGCTTCGAGGTTACCTACCTGGATCCGGAGCCCAGTGGTTTGATCGACCTGGAAAAGCTCCAGGCGGCCCTGCGCGACGACACGATTTTGGTCTCGATCATGCACGTTAATAACGAGATCGGCGTGATACAGGACATAGCGGCAATCGGCGAGATTACCCGTGAGCGCAAAATCCTGTTCCATGTTGACGCCGCCCAAAGTCCGGGCAAGGTTCCGATTGACCTCCAGGCGATGAAGGTCGACCTGATGTCGTTTTCCGCCCACAAGATTTACGGCCCCAAAGGCATCGGCGCCCTCTACGTGCGGCGCAAGCCGCGGGTGCGCCTAGAGGCCCAGATGCATGGCGGTGGCCACGAGCGCGGCCTGCGCTCCGGCACCCTGCCTACGCACCAGATCGTCGGCATGGGCGAGGCCTTCCGCCTGGCGCGGGAGGAGATGGCGACCGAAAACGAGCGCATTCTAGGGTTGCGAAACCGCCTTTGGGACGGCATCAAGGACATGGAGGAGGTCTACCTGAACGGCGACCTGGAACAACGCATCGCCGGCAACCTGAACATCAGCTTCGCCTTCGTCGAGGGCGAGAGCCTGATTATGGCGCTCAAGGACATGGCGGTCTCCTCCGGTTCGGCCTGCACCTCTGCGAGCCTCGAGCCCAGCTACGTCCTGCGCGCCCTGGGCCGGGAAGACGAACTGGCCCACAGCTCGATCCGTTTCACCTTCGGCCGCTTCAGCACCGCCGAGGAGGTGGATCTTGTGATCGAGAAGGTGCGAACCCAAGTGGAGCGCTTGCGCGAGCTTTCTCCCCTGTGGGACATGTTCAAAGACGGTATCGATCTCAATTCGGTTGAATGGGCCGCGCACTGAGCGCGCATCCTGGGAGCAACGACAATGGCATACAGCGACAAGGTATTGGATCACTACGAAAATCCCCGTAACGTGGGGGCCTTCGAAAAGGGAGACACCAGCGTGGGCACCGGTATGGTGGGAGCCCCCGCCTGCGGCGACGTGATGCGACTGCAGATCAAGGTCGGCGAAGACGGCGTGATCGAAGACGCCCGCTTCAAGACCTACGGCTGCGGTTCTGCCATCGCCTCCAGCAGCCTGTTGACCGAATGGGTCAAGGGCAAGACCCTGGACCAGGCCCTGGAGATCAAGAACACCGATATCGCCGAAGAGCTTGCCCTGCCGCCGGTGAAGGTGCATTGTTCGGTGCTTGCAGAGGACGCCATCCGCGCCGCCATTGCCGATTACGGCAGCAAGAAGAATCCCGGTGATCAGGGCTGAGCCGGTGGCCATCAGCGGTCAAGTTTTGGAGAAGTAGAACGTGGCGATTACATTGACTGAGGCCGCGGCCGACCGGGTCAGCCGGTTCCTGGCCAATCGCGGCAAGGGTATCGGCATTCGCTTGGCGGTGCGCACTTCCGGTTGTTCCGGCATGGCCTACGTGCTGGAATTCGCCGACGAAGCCGATTCCGAAGACGTGGTTTTCGAGGACCGCGGCGTCAAGGTGCTGATCGACCCCAAGAGCCTGGTGTACCTGGACGGCACCGAAGTCGACTTTGGCAAGGAGGGTTTGAACGAGGGGTTCAAGTTCAACAACCCCAACGTAAAGAGTGAGTGCGGCTGCGGCGAGAGCTTCAACGTCTGACCCCAGCGGCGGCCGTCCCGTCCGGGCCCGGCCTCCAGTTAGCAAGCTTTCTCCGGACCCCTAACCTAACCGAAACCCCCGCGGATGCTGGACTTTTCCAAAAATTACTTTGAGCTGTTTGGCCTGCCGGTCGGCTTTGTAGTGGACGCCGGCGAACTGGCCAGCCGCTACCGGGAACTGCAACGGGTGGTGCACCCGGACCGCTACGCCAATGGCTCGGATCATGAACGCCGCGTGTCGATGCAGGCGGCTACCCGTATCAACGAGGCGTTCCAGGTACTCAAGGAGCCGATCGGCCGCGGCAGGTATCTGCTGTCTTTGCATGGGATCGACATCGACGCCGATAAGGACACGACTACCGATGCGGCATTTCTGATGCAACAGTTGGAGTTGCGCGAGGAACTCGAGAGCGCCCGCAGCCAGGCCGATCCTTATCGGGCGCTCGGGGACCTGATGGCTCGCATCATTGCCAGTCAGAAGCGCCTGACCGGCCAGCTCGCCCTGCAGTTGGAGGCCGGCACCGCGGAACAGTTGGAACTGGCGCGGGAGACTCTGCGCAAGATGCAGTTCCTGCAGAAGCTGCGCGACGAGGCCGAGCAGCTCGAAGCCGAGCTCGACGAAGAAGCGCTTTAAGACCAAGGCATCCAGATGGCACTGTTGCAGATCGCAGAGCCCGGAGAGTCCACTGCGCCGCACGAACACCGTTTGGCGGCGGGGATCGACCTGGGCACTACCAATTCACTGGTCGCGAGCGTGCGCAGCGGCGAGCCCAAGACCATGCCCGACGCCGAAGGCCGCCACCTGCTGCCGTCGGTGGTGCGCTACCTGGAATCCGGGCCCCTGGTCGGATATGAGGCCAAGGCGGCGGCCACCGCTGATCCGCTGAACACGATCGCCTCGGCCAAGCGTCTGATGGGGCGCGGGGTGGCCGACGTCAAACACCTGGGCAGCGAACTCCCCTATGACTTTGTGGCCGGCGACACGGGGGTGCCGCGTATCCGCACCCGCAGCGGCGAGGTGAGCGCGGTGGAGGTCTCGGCGGAGATCCTGCGCGCCTTGTCCGCCCGCGCCGAGGCCAGCCTGGGCGGTCCCCTGGAGGGGGTGGTGATCACCGTCCCCGCCTACTTCGACGACGCCCAGCGCCAAGCCACCAAAGACGCCGCCCGCCTGGCCGGGCTCAAGGTCCTGCGCCTGCTCAACGAGCCCACCGCGGCCGCGGTCGCCTATGGCCTGGACCGCCAGGCCGACGGGGTGCACGCGGTGTTCGACCTCGGCGGCGGCACCTTCGATATTTCCATTCTGCGCCTGCACCAGGGGGTGTTCGAGGTGCTGGCCACCGGCGGCGATTCGGCCTTGGGAGGTGACGATCTGGACCGGGCGGTGGCGACCTGGATCATGCAACAGGCCGGCATTGCGGACGATGCTGATCATGCCCAGATGCGACGCCTACTGCGCGATGCCTGCGCCGCCAAGGAGGCCCTGACGGCAGCGCAGGAGACCGAGCTGGAGGTGGAACTGGCAGACGGCAGCCACTGGCGCGGGCGGCTCGACCGCGCCACCTTTGAGCAACTGGTCGATCCGCTGATCCGTCAGACCCTGACCCCCTGCCGGCGTGCCCTGCGCGACGCTGGGGTGGGTCTCGACGAGATCGAGGACGTGGTGATGGTCGGCGGCTCCACCCGGGTGCCGCGGGTGCGACAACTGGTGGGCGAGTTCTTCCGCACCGAGCCGCTGGTCGATATCGATCCGGACCGGGTGGTAGCCATCGGCGCGGCGATTCAGGCCAATGTCCTGGTCGGCAACAAGTCGCAGGACGAGATGCTGTTGCTGGACGTGATCCCCCTGTCCCTGGGCATCGAGACCATGGGCGGCCTGGTGGAAAAGATCATACCTCGCAATACCACCATCCCGGTGGCCCGAGCCCAGGAGTTCACTACCTTCAAGGACGGCCAGAGCGCCATGGCGGTGCACGTGCTGCAGGGCGAGCGCGAACTGGTCAGCGACTGCCGCTCCCTGGCCCGCTTCGAGCTGCGCGGCATACCGCCGATGGTGGCGGGAGCGGCGCGTATCCGGGTCACTTTCGCGGTCGACGCCGACGGCTTGCTCAATGTGGACGCCGTGGAGCAGAGCACAGGGGCGCGCGCCAGCGTCACTGTCAAGCCGTCCTACGGGCTGGAGGACAGCGAGATCGAGCGCATGTTGCGGGAGTCGTTTACCCACGCCGACGACGACATGGCAGCGCGGCGCCTGCGCGAGCAGCAAGTGGAGGGCGAGCGGGTGATCGAGGCCCTGGAGGCGGCCTTGGCCGCCGACGGGGAGCAACTGCTGGATGGCGCAGAACGGGCCCGCGTCGATGCTGCCTTGGATGAACTGCGCCAAGTTAACGCCGGCAGCGATCCCGTCGCCATCGAGGCGGCCATCGGTGCCCTGGAGCGGACCTGCGAATTCTACGTCGAGCGGCGCATGAACAGCAGCATCCGCCAGGCGATGGCGGGGCATAAGATAGAAGATTTCGAATAAGGTAGTGTAACGAAATGACCCAAATCATTTTTCTTCCCCATGAGGAGATCTGCCCTGAAGGTGCGGTAATCGACGCCGAGCCCGGTATCACCATCTGCGACGCGGCCCTGGCCAACGGCATCGAGATCGAGCATGCCTGCGAGAAATCCTGTGCCTGCACCACCTGCCACGTGATCCTGCGCGAAGGTTTCGATTCCCTGAACGAGGCCGAAGAGACCGAGGAAGACCTGCTCGACAAGGCCTGGGGCCTGGAGCCCGAGTCGCGCCTCAGCTGTCAAGCCCTGGTGGGGAACGAGGACCTGGTGGTGGAGATTCCCAAATACACCATCAATATGGTGTCCGAACATCACTGAACCGCGGGGGATAGCCGAGATGAGTCTGAAATGGACCGATAGCCTGGAGATTGCCATCGAGTTGGACGAGGCCCACCCCGACGTGGACCCGCTGCAGGTCAACTTCGTTGATCTGCGCAATTGGGTGCTGGCGCTGGACGAATTCGACGACGATCCCGAGCATTCCGGCGAGAAGATCCTGGAGGCGATTCAGATGGCCTGGATCGAAGAACGGGAATAGCTGGGCAGCAAGCCGCCACTTGAACCCGCGGCCCCGGTTCTGAAACAATGCGCCGACTCATGAGGGGTCGGCGTTTTTGTTTGCCCCGGGGGCAGCCAGCTTGAGGAGCCGAATATGCCACTGATCAGAGCTTTCGCCGGGTTGCGCCCGGTGAGCGGACGCGCCGACGACGTGGTAGCGCCGCCCTACGACGTGCTCAGCGCCGCCGAGGCGCGGCAGCAGGTCGAGGGCCGGCCCTGGAGCTTTCTGCACATCTCCCGGCCCGAGGTCGACCTGCCCGAGGGTATTGATCCCTACGCCCCCGAGGTTTACGCGAAAGCGGCCGAGAACCTGCAGAAGATGCGACAGGACGGGGTGCTGGCTCAGGACTCGGGTTCAAGTTACTACGTCTACCGCTTGACCATGGGCGAACAGGTGCAGACCGGCCTGGTGGCGGCCGCCTCGGTGCAGGCCTACGACCGGGATCGGATCAAGAAGCACGAGTTTACCCGCCCGGTGAAGGAAGACGACCGGGTACGCCAGATCGAGGCCCTGAATGCCCAGACTGGTCCGGTGTTCCTGGTCTACCGGGCCCAGGCCGAGGTGGACGCCTTGCTGGCCAAGGTTGCCGACGGCGAGCCCCAGATCGACGTGATTGCCGGCGACGGGGTGCGCCACCAGCTATGGGTGATCGGCGACCCCGAGCGGATAGGGCGCCTGGACCAGCTGTTCGATGCCATGGACTCCCTATACGTGGCTGACGGCCATCACCGCTCCGCCGCCGCCTCCCGAGTCGCGGCCAGTCGGCGTGAGGCCAATCCCGAGCACAGCGGGGAGGAGCCCTACAACTATTTCCTGTCGGTGATCTTCCCCCACGACCAGATGCACATCCTGGACTACAACCGGGTGATCAGGGATCTGCACGGGCAGAGCGCCGAGGGCTTCCTGGAGCGGGTGCGCCTGCGCTGCCGGGTAAGTTCCAGTGACGAGCCGGTCAGGCCCGAAAAGCAGGCCCAGTTCGGCATGTACCTCGGGGGCCAGTGGTACCGGCTGGATCTCGACCCGGGACGCATCCCCTGGGATGACCCGGTTTCGCGCCTGGACGTCAGTCTGCTCGGCAACGAGATCATCGAGCCCCTGCTCGGCATCGTCGACCCGCGGCGCGACGAGCGTATCGACTTCGTCGGCGGCATCCGTGGCCTGCACGCCCTGCAGGCGAGGGTCGACAGCGGCGACTGGGCGGTGGCCTTCTCGCTCTTCCCCACCGCCATGGAGGACTTGATGGCAGTGGCCGATGCCGGCGAGGTGATGCCGCCCAAATCGACCTGGTTCGAGCCCAAGCTGGCGGACGGTCTGGTCAGCCATCTACTGGATTGATCCGTTGCGTCGGATGGAAATTCGTAGTGAGCCGCGAAACCTTGCTCCTCCTCGGGTCGGCGACTTCCCGCTTGGTGTGACGCGGGTTCCAGCGTCTCGCGGGGACAGGGGGGCGACACCCTCGGCGATGAATCCCTGGGACATACGCGAACCATGGTAAGCGTGACCTCCCATGTGCCGGTTCGCGAGGGCTTTGAGCAGCAGGATCTGGAGGCTTGGCTGGCGGCCCTGAAGCCGGCCTACAGCAAGGCCGAGCGGAAGATGTTGGGTGAAGCCGGGCGTCTGGCCCTGGCGCACCATGGCGAGCAACGCCTGGCGAGTGGCGAGATCCGCATCCGCCATACCCTGTCGGTGGCGGATATTCTGGCCAAGCTGCGCATGGATGCGGACACGCTGGCGGCGGCGATCCTGGTCGGGGTAGGGGAGGACCCGGAGTTCGCGGCCGGGGAATTGGAACGGTTGTTCGGAGCCAGTGTGGCCCATATGGTCCAGGATCTGGCCCAGATCCAGAAGCTTACCAGGGAACGCGGCGGCGTCGGCGGCAAAGATGATCCCAAGCATGCAGAGAACCTGCGCCGACTGATATTGGGCATTCCCCGCGACGTACGGGTGGTGCTGATCGTGGTGGCCGACCAGCTGCACCGCATGCGCTATGCCAAGGGTCTGGACGAGGCGGTCCGAGTCGCGGTAGCGCAACAGACGAAGGACCTCTACGCGCCGCTCGCCAATCGCCTGGGTATCGCCCAGATCAAGTGGGAGCTGGAGGATCTGGCCCTGCGCTATCTGGAACCGGAAAGCTACAAGCGCATCGCCAAACTGCTCGCCGGCCGGCGTCAGGAGCGCGAGGGCTTCATCGGCGAGGTGATCGAGTTGCTGCAGCGCAACTTCGCCCCTATCGGCGTCCGCGCCGAGATCAGCGGCCGGCCCAAGCACATCAACAGCATTTGGCGCAAGATGGAGCGCAAGGGGGTCGGCTTCGAGCAAATCTTCGATGTGCTGGCGGTGCGGGTGCTGGTGGACGAGATCGCCGACTGCTACGCCGCTCTGGGGGTGGTGCACGGGCTCTGGAAACCCATCCCCGGGGAGTTCGACGACTATATCGCCAACCCCAAATTGAATATGTACCAGTCGATCCACACCGCGGTGGTCGGCCCCGAGGGCAAGCCCCTGGAGATCCAGATCCGCACCCGCGATATGCACCAGCATGCCGAGTTCGGGGTAGCCGCGCACTGGCGTTACAAGGAAAGTACCAAGCACGACGCCGATTTCGACCGGCGCATCGTGTGGATGCGCCACTGGCTGGAACTCAAGGACGAGGGCGGTGAGGCCTGTGTCTCGGATCGCCTGGGGGCGGAAATGGAGCCGGCCCTGGTCTATGTGTTCACCCCCCAGGGCAAGGTCATCGAATTGCCCCGGGGCGCCACGCCGCTGGACTTCGCCTACGCCATTCACAGCGAGGTAGGCAACCGCTGCCGCGGGGCCAAGGTGGACGGCCGCATCGTGCCGCTGACCCACCAGTTGAGCAGTGGCGAGTCGGTGGAGATCCTCACCGCCAAGAACGGCGAGCCGAGCCGCGATTGGGTCAACCCCCAACATGGTTACCTGGTTACCGCCCGCGCCCGCAACCGCGTGCGTCAATGGTTCAAGCGCCAGGATTTCGACCGTCACCTGAGCGCGGGTCGAGCCTGCCTCGATCGGGAGCTGAACCGCCTGGGAATCGAGCAGAAGCCCGAACTGGATCGCATCGCCGGGCACTACAATTTCCGAAAGGGCGAGGATGTATTGGCCGCCATCGGCCGTGGCGACCTCTCGGCGCTGCAGGTGCTCGGGGCCCTTGGGGAAGGATTCCGCCCGCCGCCCAAGCCGCGCAACCGCCAAGCCCCCGACAAGCCGCTGTCCCGGGGCGGCAATGTCATTGTGCAGGGGGTGGGGGATGTGCTCACCCACATGGCCCACTGTTGCAAACCCGTGCCGCCGGAGCCGATTGTCGGCTTTATCACCCGCGGTCGGGGCGTTACCGTACACCGCCGCCATTGCGCCAATGTGCTGCGCATGGACGGCGAGGCCCGGGCCCGGCTGGTAGAAGTAAGCTGGGGCGACCAGCCGCCGGAGACCGCTTATCCGGTCGACATCCTGGTGCGCGCCGAAGACCGCAAGGGGCTGTTGCGCGACCTCTCCTCGGTGTTCACCAACGAGGACCTGGACGTGATCGGGGTGCAGACCCTGTCCGACCGCAAGACCGAGACCGCCAGCATGCGCTTTACGGTCGAGATCAATGACGTCGGCCAGCTCGACCGGCTACTGACCAAGGTCGGCCAGCTGCCGGGGGTGCTCAAGGTAGTGCGCCAAAGCTGAGGCTCGGCGGGTCTGGACTAGCCTTCCGATCCGGGGTCGCGCGGGATTCCGGCGTTCAACCCCACCGGCTCCGCAATTGCTTGATTTTGCGCCGCAAGGTACACTATCTGGCTGAATTCCCAGGGCCCGACAGACGGCGCCCGCGGAGTCCCCATCCGGCGCTCTCAGCGTAGCGATTCCAACCCCGAGGTAGAGGTAAAATTGGCCGCCAGCGACAAGATCAACCTGCTGAATCTGGACCGCAAGGCGATGGAGGCCTGGTTCCTGGGGCTTGGGCACAAGGCGTATCAGGGCCGTAATGTGCTGAAGTGGATTCACAAACACGGCGTCACCGACTTCGCGGCCATGACCGATATCAGTAAGCCGTTGCGGGCCCAGCTCGGTGAAATCGCCCAAATCCGGGTGCCCGAGATCGTCTACGAGCAACCGTCCCTGGACGGCACTCGCAAGTGGGTGCTGGAACTCGAGTGCAACAATCGCATCGAGACCGTGATGATCCCCGATGGCGAGCGCACCACCCTGTGCATCTCCTCCCAGGTCGGCTGTGCCCTCGACTGCAGCTTCTGCTCCACCGCCCAGCAGGGCTTCAATCGTAACCTGAGCGTGGCGGAGATCATCGGCCAGGTTTGGGTGGCGGTGCGCACCATGGATCGGCCGCTGACCAATGTGGTGCTGATGGGCATGGGCGAGCCCCTGGCCAATTTCGATGCGGTGGTTAGCGCCATGAGTATCATGCAGGATGATTTGGCGTATATGCTTTCCAAGTACCGGGTTACCCTCAGCACCTCCGGCATAGTGCCGGCCCTGCGCCGGCTGCGCGAGTTCAGCGACGTCAGCCTAGCGGTGTCCCTACACGCCCCGGACAATGAACTTCGCGACCAGTTGGTGCCGATCAATCGCAAGTATCCACTGGAAGAGTTACTGCCGGCGTGCCGGGACTTTATCGCCGGCGACAAGCGGCGCAAGGTGACCTTCGAATACGTGATGTTGGACGGCGTCAACGACAGCGATCGCCACGCCCGCGCCCTGATTCGGCGCCTGCAGGGAGTGCCCTCCAAACTCAACCTGATCCCGTTCAACCCGTTTCCAGGTACCGGCTACCGCAGTTCGTCGCCGGAGCGAATCGAGCGCTTTCGCCAGATCCTGCTGCGTTCCGGAATAGTCGCTATTACCCGCAAGACCCGGGGCGATGACATCGACGCCGCTTGCGGTCAACTGGTGGGCAAAGTGAAGGACCGTAGCCGACGCCAATTGCGGGTGGCCGGGCCGGCCGGGGTCGGCTTGTGAAGATCCTGTGGGCGAGGTTCGTGCGCGTCCTGTTGCCATTGGCCGCACTCGGGCTGGTGCTGGGTGGCTGCCAGAGCCTGCCGAGCGCCGGTCCCGAAAGGGACGACACCGGGAGCCTGGGGGTAGAGCAGGAGTCGGGACCGGCGGATACCTATGTCGGTCTGGCGATCGGGTATCTGCAGGAGGGCGATGTCCCCACCGCCCTGAAAAGGGCCAAGTACGCCCTGCAACTGGATCCGGACCACGCCAAAGGCAACGGTGTCATCGCCTTGATCTACGAACGTCTGGGCGAGTATTCGCTGGCGGCGAAGCACTACCAGTCTTCCCTGCGCAGCGATCCCCGTAATCCCTACATTCTCAACGCCTATGGTGCCTTTCTGTGCAGCCGTGGTGAATACGAGCAGGCGGTCCAGCAGTATGACAAGGCGCTGGAGAACCCGCTGTATGCCACCCCCGAAGTCGCCCTGACCAACGCCGGCATCTGCCTGCGCCGCCAAGGCGAGTTGTCGCGGGCGGAAAGCTACTTTCGGCGTGCCTTGGAGCGTCGAGACCGCTTCCCCCAAGCCCTGGCTCAGATGGCCCTGGTGAGTCAGGAGCGAGGCAACAGCCTGTCCGCCCGCGCCTATCTGGAGCGCTACCTGGCGGTCGGACAGCCGAACGCTGAACTGCTCTGGCTCGGGGTGCGCATCGAGCGCCAGCTGGGCGATGGCCAGGCGGCCGATCTGTATGCCAAGCGCTTGCGCGAGACCTATCCGGACTCCCAAGAGGTGCAGTTGATGCAGGAGTGGAGTTACTAATGAGCGGCGGCCAGTTGGACGAGGTGGAAGGCTCGGTGCGGGCAGCCGAGGGCCCCGGCCAGCGGCTGCGCCAGGCGCGCCTGGCCCAGAACCTGGAAATCGCCCGGGTGGCCAACCAGTTGCACCTGGGCGAGGCGATTATCGAGGCCCTGGAGCGAGAAGACTTCGCCCGGATTCCGCCGGTATTCGTGAAGGGTTATATCACCAATTACGGGCGCCTGCTGGGCCTTCCGACCGACCCGCTACTCGCCGCCTATGCCAGGCTGCAGCCGGAGCTCGAGCGAACCGCGGAGCCTGGCCCCAGGCCCAGGCCCAAGCCGATGCCGAAGAGGCTGGGCGGAGGCAATCGCCTGGGTTACCTGCTGAGCGGCCTGATTCTGCTGGGCTTTCTCGGGGCCGGCGGCTACTGGATCAAAACCCGACTACTGCAGCCCGGGGAGGGCTTCTGGCAGATGCCTGGGCCGGCGTTGGATGCCGCTGAGGAACCGTCCGAGGAGTTGCCGCCTTCGCTCCAGGCGCTCCTTGAGGAAGCGCCCGAGCCGGAACCCGCTGCCCCGGAGCCGCTACCTGGCGAGCCGGCGGAGCCCATCCCCACGAGCACCGAAGGCAGGCCCGCGCCGGTTGCCGGGCAGCCGGTGCAGCCGGTTCGGACCCAGCCAGCAGCCGTGCCCGAGCCGGTAGTCGTGACTGAGCCGCCGATCACGGAGTCGGCCGGCGTCGGCGCCGAAACGGCGGGCCCGCCGCAGGTGGTGCTGGAATTGCTTGGTTCCTGCTGGGTCGACATCCGCGATGCCAATGGCAAGAACAAGATCATCGGCGAACTCACCAAGGGCGCCCGTCGCACCCTGGAGGGCAAGCCGCCGTTTTCGGTGGTGCTTGGCAATAGCCGGGCGGTGCGAATCCTGATCGACGGCGCGCCCTATGACATCGGCCAGCACGCTCGGGGCAATGTAGCGCGTTTCAAACTCGATCCCCGGCCCATCGCGCCCGAGGGCTGATTTCGGACAATCCGACCCGGGGCGGTAGGCAAAACCAGGCATGGCGAAAAACATCCAAGCGATTCGGGGCATGCATGACGTGCTGCCTGAGCAAAGCCCGCTCTGGCAGTATTTGGAGGGGGTAGTGGGCTCGGTGTTGGCGGCCTACGGCTACGCCGAGATCCGCATGCCGCTGGTGGAGACCACGGAGCTATTCAAGCGCTCTATCGGCGAGGTGACCGATATCGTCGAGAAGGAGATGTACACCTTCGAGGACCGCAACGGCGACAGTCTGACCCTGCGCCCGGAGGGCACCGCCGGCTGCGTGCGCGCCGCCCTCGAGCACGGATTGCTGCACAACCAGCAACAGCGGCTCTGGTATCAGGGCCCGATGTTCCGCCATGAGCGGCCGCAGAAGGGCCGCTACCGGCAGTTCCACCAGATCGGCGTCGAGGCCTATGGCATGCCAGGTCCGGACATCGATCTGGAGCTGATTTTACTGACCCGGCGCATCTGGAGCCGCCTCGGCTTGACGGATTTTGAGCTGCAGGTCAACAACCTGGGCACCGCCTCGGAGCGGGCCGCCTATCGTGAGCGGCTGGTGGCCTACCTGCGGGCCAACTACGAACTGCTGGACGAGGACAGTCGACGGCGCCTGGAAACCAACCCGTTGCGGGTGCTCGATACCAAGAACCCCGCGCTGCAGGAACTGGTGGCCGGCGCCCCCAGCCTGATGGACCATCTCGGGGCGGAATCCCGCCAACATTTCGAGCGACTGACCAAGGGCTTGGAGCAGAACGGAATCGAATTCCGCATCAACCCTTTCCTGGTGCGCGGACTGGATTATTATTCGCTGACCGTGTTCGAGTGGGTAACCAATCGCCTCGGTGCGCAGGGCACGGTCTGCGCCGGCGGCCGCTACGACGGTTTGGTGCCCCAACTCGGCGGGCGAGCCACGCCGGCGGTGGGCTTCGCGATGGGAATCGAACGCCTGATTGCCCTGTTGGAGGAAGCCGGCGCCGGCATGCGACTGCCCAGGCTGCATGCCTATCTGGTGCTGGTGGGCGACGCTGCCCAGGACCAGGGTGCGGCGCTTGGCGAGTGGCTCCGCGACCAAGTGCCGGGCCTGCGGCTGCTCAGCCACTGCGGCGGCGGCAGCTTCAAGAGCCAGTTCAAGAAGGCCGACCGCAGCGGCGCCCGGTTCGCCCTGGTGCTGGGTGATGATGAGCTGGCCCTTGGCAGAGTTGGCGTCAAACCGCTGCGGGAACAAGCGGAGCAGCAAGCGCTGAGCCGGGACGAACTGGCTGCGTTTCTGCACGCTGCGGTGTCAGAAAGCGCCTGAACCCGAATCGAGCCTCGGCGGCCAAGGTGGCCGGTGGGGGAATGAATTAGCCTGAGAGGTGTGGGGATGGAGACATATACGACCGAAGAACAGCAAGTCGAGGCGATCAAGAAGTGGTGGAAAGAGAACGGCGCTTCCGTTATCGGAGGCGTGGTGCTGGGGGTGGCTGCGGTATTCGGGTGGAAGGCTTGGGTCGGCTACCAGGCCGAGGTGGGAGAGCAGGCTTCGGTGCTGTTCGAGCGCCTGGCCACGTCGGTCAATGCCGGTGCCGATGAGGCCGCCGGGGCCCAAGCCGAGCAACTGATCACGGAATACGAGTCCACCCCCTATGCCTGGTTCGCTGCCCTTACCCAGGCCAAGGTCGAGCTGGAGGCGGGGGATTCGGCCGCTGCCCGGGAGCGTCTGGAATGGGTGCTGGCTCAGACCAAACAGCCCGGGATTCAGCAGCTTGCCCGGCTGCGTCTGGCCAGGCTGCAGCTCAGCGAGGGCGACGCGGCGGCCGCGGCGGCTACCCTCAGCGGGGTCGAGGCAGGGGCCTTCGGCGGCGAATTTGCCCATTTGGAGGGTGATATTGCCAGCGCCAAGGGCGACCTGGCGGCGGCACGCATCGCCTATGAGCATGCCCTGCAGAACGACGTAGGCAATCCGCGCATGGTGCAGATGAAGTTGGAGGATCTGGCGGTCGAGCCAGGCGGGCGGGCTGCCCAATGAAGCCCGGGCGCCTGATTCTGTTGGGTCTGCTGGCCCTGCCCTTGGCGGGCTGCAGCACCATCGGCGGTTGGTTTTCGAGCTCCAGTAACGAGGTCGAGCCCGAGCCATTGGTGGATTTCACTCCCCGGGCCAAGGTGCAGCTGGTCTGGGACCGAGACATCGGGGACGGCGCCGACGAGCAGCAGGTCAAGCTGCGGCCTCTGGTGGATATCGACCGCGTCTACGCCGCCGACCGCGAGGGCCGAGTAGCGGCCATGGAACTCGAATCCGGGCGCATCCTGTGGGAAGTGGATCTGGACCTCCCCCTGTCCGGGGGCCCTGGTGTGGGCGAGGGATTGCTGGTAGTAGGCACCAGCGACGCCGAGGTGGCGGCCTTGGATGCCGAGAACGGTGAACTCAAGTGGCGCGCTCGAGTCTCTTCTGAGGTCCTTTCGGTGCCCCGGGTGGCCCGCGGCTTGGTGCTGGTGCATACCATCGACGGGCGGCTGAGCGCCCTGGACGCCGAGAGCGGCGAGCTGGTCTGGGGCTTCCAGTTGTCGGTGCCCACCCTGACCCTGCGCGGCAGCAGCTCGCCGCTGGTCAGTGGTTACAAGGTGATCAGCGGCTTCGCCAACGGCAAGCTGGTGGCCCTCGACGTGGATAGCGGCCGGCTGCTGTGGGAGGCCTCGGTGACCGCTCCCTCGGGTCGTTCCGAGCTGGAACGCATGGTCGACTTGGATGTCGATCCGGTGCTCTACGACGGGGTGATCTATGTCGGCACCTACCAGGGTGAGGTGGCTGCGGTGGGCGAGGAGACCGGCGCCGTGCTATGGCGCAGGGAGCTCTCCACCTATGCCGGTCTGACCGCCGATTGGAGGCGCTTGTACGTGACAGACGCCGATGATCAGGTGTGGGGCCTGGATCCCCGCAATGCCGCTTCGCTTTGGCGCCAGGACAAGCTGCGGGCGCGCCGCCTGAGCGCCCCGGCGGTGGTCGGCGAATACCTGGTGGTCGGTGATTATGACGGCTACCTGCACTGGCTGGACAAGTCCGACGGCAGCATGGTGGCGCGGTCCCGGGTCGGCCGAGCCGGTATCCGGGTGCAGCCCCAGGTAGCGGACGACCTGGTGATCGTCTATGGCGACAAGGGCGAACTGGCGGCATTGCGCATCGACGCGGCGTCGAGCGGCGACGAGTAGATACCCCGTGCTGCCGGTTATCGCCCTGGTGGGGCGCCCCAATGTGGGCAAGTCCACCCTGTTTAACCGGCTCACCCGTAGCCGCGACGCCCTGGTGGCCGACCAGCCGGGGTTGACCCGGGACCGCCAATACGGCATCGGCAAGCTTGGAAACCGCCCCTATCTGGTGGTCGACACCGGGGGCCTGACTGGCGCCGAGCATGGGTTGGATGCCCTGACCGACCGCCAGGTCCAGTTGGCCATCGGTGAGGCGGACTGGGTGCTGTTCCTGGTCGACGCCAAGGCCGGCAGGGCCGGCGGCGACCAGATCATCGCCGATCAGCTGCGCCGAACCGGCAAGCCGGTGACCCTGGTGGTGAACAAGAGCGAAGGGGCCCTGCCGGGCATGGCGGAGGCCGAATTCCACGACCTGGGCCTGGGCGCGCCAATAGCGATCGCCGCGGTTCATGGGCACGGGGTGAGGACCCTGATCAACGGGCTGCTGCACGCGTTGCCGGAGGCCGTCGAAACCCCGGCCCAAGCGGCCACCGGTATCCAGATCGCGGTGGTGGGGCGTCCCAATGTGGGCAAGTCGACCCTGGTTAACCGCCTGCTGGGTGAGGAGCGGGTACTGGCCTTTGACCAGCCCGGCACTACCCGCGACAGTATCTTCATTCCTTTCAGCCGCGAGGGCAAGGACTACACCCTGATCGACACCGCGGGTGTACGGCGTCGGGCCAGAGTCCACGAAGTGATTGAGAAATTCAGCGTAATCAAGACGCTGCAGGCCATCGAGCAGGCCAATGTCACGCTTCTGGTGCTGGATGCCCGGCAGGGCGTGGGCGAGCAGGACGCAACGCTGGCCGGCCACATCCTGGACAGTGGGCGGGCCCTGGTGGTGGTGGTCAACAAGTGGGACGGCTTGGATGGCGAGCAGCGGGCTCGGGTCAAGGCGGAGATTGAGCGCAAGCTGCCGTTCCTCGAGTTTGCCGCCAAGCGCTTCGTTTCGGCTTTGCACGGCAGCGGGGTGGGCAAGCTGTTCGGCGCCATCGAGCAGGCGTACGCCAATGCCATGCGCGACCTTTCCACCCCGGAGCTGACACGGATCCTCGAATGGCTGGTGCAGGAGCACCAGCCGCCGCTGGTGCGAGGGCGCCGCATCAAGCTGCGTTATGCCCACCAAGGGGGCCAGAATCCGCCGGTCATCGTGATCCACGGCAATCAGACCGAATCACTGCCGAACAGCTACCGTCGCTATCTGATCAACCGCTATCGCCAGGCCTTGGACCTCTACGGCACCCCGGTGCGCCTGGAGCTGAAGTCCGGTGCCAACCCCTACGAGGGGCGTAAGAACCCCCTGAGCGAACGCCAGATTCGCAAGCGCCAGCGCCTGCAGCGTTTCGTTAGCCGCAAAAAGTAGGCCTGCGGCCTCCGTGGCCGATTTGCGGTATCCGCCGCGATCCTCAACAATAGGG
>CBDUCL010000026.1:0-21170 GCA_965365625.1 uncultured Chromatiales bacterium
CCCGCGGCATCCGCGGGGCGCTTTTTTTTTTGCCCGGCGTCCGCGCTTTAGGCCATCGCTGGATTGTGGAATAATCGAGAACAATCGGGGCCTCGATTGGGGACCCCGGATTCAGGGCACCGGGGACCCGTCGCATGAGCAAAGACGCAAATAGTTCCGTGGCCGCCGCCGGCAAAGAGACCCGCAACGCGCTGCTGGTCGGCCTGCTTCTCCTTCTGTTGCTGATTCTGGCGCCAGTGTATTGGGTGGAACGCGCGCAGCAGGACCTTACCGAGCGCTCCCGGGTGGCTCTGCGCAGCGGGGGCCTGGACCCAGACGCATTCGCGATTGGCTTTGACGGGCGCGACGCCAAGCTGGTCGGGAGCCAAGCCCAGGCTGCCCAGTTAGGCCAGGCGCGCCGCCTGGTCGAGCGGGTGTGGGGCGTAAGAACGGTCAGTACGCGGGCCACCGCCGCCGACGCAGTAGCACCCGCCGGCACCACCGCCACAGCGGCCCAGGAACCCTCGACAGGGGGCCTGGTCGACGGACCGATGGTGCCGCCGAGCAGTGACGCCGCGCCCCCGCCCCCCGCTGAGGCCAGATCCGAGCAAACCGCAGCCAGCGTCGAACCCGCCCCGGCACCACCGCCTGATCCGGAGCCGGCTTCAACAAAGGTTGCCCCGCAACCGGCAGAGGTCCCGGTGGCCGCCCCCCCCCTGGCACCGCGACCCGCCGACCGCGCCAGGGAGCTTGCCGCTGCCGAACCTGTCGCCCCAGAAACGACTGCCACTCCAGCAAGCGAACAAGAGGCTCTCCTGCCACCAACCACCCCAGGGCCTGCGATGTTGCATCAAGAAGCGCTGGCCGAACCCGCAGCCACGGGACCGGCCGCTGTCGAATCCCGAGCTCAGGCGGAGACCCTGCCCGGCGAATTCGCGCAGGAACCCGTCTCCAGATCCGCCGCGGCGAGCCCGGAAACCGGGGGCGCCGAAACGGGCACCCCGCCAGCTCCGGCAGCAACCCCCCCTTCCCCCGAGCCGCTATCGCCAGCGTCGAGATCGGTCGGCGCGGAGGCCGAACCGCCTGGATCCAAACAAGAGCCCGTCCCGGAGAAGACCACCGCGGCGGCTGGCGGCGCCCCCCGGGCCGGCGCCCGCGAACTCAGCGCCGACACGCTGCTGAGCGACTGGCCGGACCTGGCGGCGGTGGAGGGCTTGCGTCTGGAGATGCAGCAGGAGCAGGTATGGCTGCGCGGTCAGGTCAACAGCCTGGCGGATTTAGAACGCATCGAAGCGCAATTCCCCGCCTCCGCCGCGGCGCGCCATGTCCAG
Organism: uncultured Chromatiales bacterium; assembly: GCA_965365625.1. Lineage (GTDB taxonomy): Bacteria > Pseudomonadota > Gammaproteobacteria > Chromatiales > Chromatiaceae > CAVWCW01. The sequence continues at coordinate 1,311 of CBDUCL010000026.1, forward strand.
CTCGACCTTCAGCTGGCCGATCGCAGTGCCCAGGAGCTGGCGGACTACTTGAATCTGGTGGCCGCCAGCTTCCGTTTCCGCGCCGGCACCAGCCACTTCGGACCCGCCGGTGAGCGCGCCATGGACCGCATTGCCGACACCCTCAAGAGCTACCCCGGCACCCGCCTGGGGCTGCTCGGCTGGGCCCCGGAAACCATCAAACCCCAGGTTCGGCGAGTACATGCCCGCCATCGTGCCGGCGCCACCTACCGAGCTCTGCTCAAGCGGGGTGTCGACGGCCAGCAGCTGTTCCTGGCCGACTTCGCGAGCCCGTTTTCCGCCCTGCTCAGCCGCGTCCCGTTGGTGCCCAGCGGCCCCGGCCAGATCCAATTCTTCAGCCTGGAGAGGTAAGCAAGATGCTGTATGCGATTGTTGAGAACTTGATATTCCTGCTGATCGCGGCGTTGCTGGGCGGGATCATTGGCTGGCTGCTGCGGGCCCCGAGGCTGCGCAAGCAACTGGAGGAGATTTGGCGGCGGCGGGTCGAAGAGGAACATGAAGGCCGCAAGCGCAACCAGCGGCAGTTGTCGGAAGCCCGCGAGGCGCTGGCCGAAGCCGAAGCGCGGGCAGAGGGCTCGGACAAGGAGCGGGAAGAGGCGAAACGGGCGCTGCAAGAGGCATTGGAGCAGTCTGCTAAGGCAGAACAGAGCGCTCAGTCCGTGGAGGAGGAGAAAGCGGCACTGGCCGCAGAGTTGGAAGCGGCAAGGGAGGCCAGCGGCAAGGCCGAACAGGCGGCCAAGCAACAGTCCGCCAAGCTAAGCGAAACTGAGCAGCGGGCCAAGGCGGCAGGAGAGGCGCTGGAGCAGGCCAGGGGGCGGCTAGCGGAGGCCGAAACCGAGGCCAAGGCCTTGGCGCGGAAGCTGGAAATCGAGGCGGCGGAACACCAAGCCCAAGCCGAAAAGTTGACCTCCGCTGAAGCGGAGCTGACGGACTGTCGGGAACGCATTGCAGCGCTGGAAGCCGCGGCCGCAGCGCCGGCGGCGGCCGAGCCCGAAGCCGATGCAGAGGACACCCAGGTCTCCGCCCGGGCGGCGGTGGAGGCAATCGCCCGCCGCACCGCCGGCAAGGCTCCGGTGGCGGACGACAATCTTAAGCGGATCAAGGGGATAGGCCCGGTCTTGGAGCGCCAGCTCAAGGCGATGGGTATTACCAGCTTTCGCCAGATCGCCCAGTTCAGCGACGAAGACATCGAACGGGTGAGCGCTGCCCTAGGCGCCTTCCGTGGTCGCATCCTGCGCGACCACTGGCCCGAAGGGGCACGCGCGGCGCACCGCGACCAATACGGCGAAGAGGCCTGACCAATGTGCGCCCGCCTCCCCTATAACTCGCCCGCCCGCTAGCTGCTGCCATGGCCAAATACCGAGTGCACGCCGCGAGCCTGGCCTTCCGCCAAAGCGCAGACGGTGTACAGGTGTTAATGCTGAAGACCCGCTCCGGCAAGCGCTGGAAACTACCCCAACTGCGGGTGCGCAAACGCCGGCTACCGCGGGAGACCGCCGCCCTGGCCGCCTACCGGAAGGCCGGCGTGAGCGGCTCTCTCTCCACGGCCAGTATTGGCGACTACCGCCGAGGCAAGCGTTCGGTGCTGGTGTTTGCGCTGGAGGTTCGGGAGGTCCATTCCGATCGACCCAAGCCGAGACTGCGGCGCAAGTGGCTGCCCCTGGAAAAAGCCGCTCGCCGTTTGCAGCGCCCCGAGTTGAAGCCGCTGTTGCTGCGGCTTCCTAGCCTGATCGAGGACGCTCGCTTACGCCAGCTATTGCTGAACCTGCCGGAATTGAGTCCCCTGCACCGCCTCTGAGCGCAAGCCGCCGCGGCAGCCCGCTCAGACGTCGTTCTTGTACTTGTCGTCCTCGGCCTGCTGCTTGCGGGCGATTTCCGCTTGCCGCCGCAGCTCGAACACCTCTTTGCGCTCTTCGAACCGCTTCTCCCAGATCCCCTTGCGCTCCGGGATATTAAGCTCGCCGAAAAGAACATGCTTGAGCAGACGGTAGCCGAACTTGAGCAGCGCCTCATCGTCGCGCTCAAGTTCGGCATAGGTCTCGTCTTCGAGCAGATAGGTGTTCTTAAACGAATCGCTGAGCACGAAGCGACGGAAGCGATCCAGGTCATAGGAGCACATAAAGAACAGCTGCAGGCTCATCTCCGGCGGTTTGCCGACCGTGGGCCCGGCCGACTTCTTCTTCAACATGATCTGATACCACTCGTGATTCATGTCGTCGTAAGGCTCGACTTCCTGCTCCTCGCGGTAGTCGCCAATGCTGATCTCGCGTGCTTCCTGGTGGCCCTTGCAGTGCTCCTCCTCGACCAAGAAGTAGCTGGTGCGCTCGGTCTTTTCATCCTTGGGCTTCATCGCCAGATGGCCCACCGGATAGTAACGACAAGCCGCTGGGCGGTCTTCGTAGACGCTGCACCCTTCCTCGGTGACGAACAGGCAGGCGCCGGCGTCGTCGGTCCGCATCTTGATGCCCGGCACCTTGTCTCCATCCATCTCGAACGGCACCGTGTGTTGTTTCAGGAATTCCCCGCTGGTCATGCCCAGACGCTTCTTGAGCCTCAGCACGTCGTAGGGGGTGAGCGTGATGTCCGCGTTCTTGCAGCAGGCATTGAAGCAGCTGATCCCCTTATGGCAACGAAACTGGATCTTGGTATCGTCGTCCAGGATCTTCGGCACCATGTCGGACTTGAAAGGAATGTCGAATTTTTCGCTCATCGGAGCCTCCGCTTCGGAATATCGCCTGTCGGGGTTCGGCCGGCCTCGCTCTGGCGCTAGGCACCGCGCCGCTGTTATGGCGGCGAGCCGACCGTTGCAATTCAAGTATTTGCGACAGATGGGACCGCAGGCAAGGTTTTGCAAATAAAAAAAGTCCGGGCACCCATAAGGGCGCCCGGACTCCTGTCAAGCCGTCAGGCTGTTCGGCTTACTTGAACAACTTGGACTTGTCCACCAGGTCCTTGTGGGCCCGCTTGAAGCAGTTCCACTTCTTGGTGTTCTTGTCGTACACGGAATTGACAAAGCACTTCCAGTTTTCTTCGTCCACGAAGTTCTTGTCCATGCGGTAGTAGAAGCCCGGGTAACGGGATTCCTCACGGAACTGAATGTGCTTCATGTGGGCTTCGGCAGTCAGGATGCGGTGGTAGTTCTCCCAGGCCCGCAGCAACTCGTGCAGGTCCTTGGCGCGCATCTTCTGAGCGTCTTCCTTCAGCATCTCGAGCTTCATCTCGGCCTGCTCGAGCATGTTCGCGTTGGTGGTGTAGTAGGTAGCAACACCAGCCACGTACTCGTCCATGATCTTCTGCAGACGGAACTGCAGCATCTTCGGCGTGATGTAGTGCGGGTTCACGTCGATGGCGGTGGAGTAGTCCTTGTGCTCCATGAAGTTACGCACCGGCTGGTAGATCTCGGCCACCAGGTCGTCGACGCTGGTATCCATCTCCGGCTTCCAGTCGGCATTGTCCATCACGAACTTCACCATGGACTTGGCGCACATGCGGCCTTCGGCGTGGGAGCCGGAGGAGAACTTGTGGCCGGAGGCGCCAACGCCGTCGCCCGCGGTGAACAGACCTTTGACGGTGGTCATGCCGCGGTAACCCCAGCTCCAGCCGGAAGGCAGGTGATCCGGGACCTTGTCCGCATCCGGACCCTCTTCGGAGGTCGGAGCGCCGACGTCCTCGGGACCGGAAACCCAGATGCCGCAGCAGCCGGAGTGAGAGCCGAGCAAGTAGGGTTCGGTGGGCATCAGCTCGGAGTTCTTCTTCTCCGGCTCGATGTTCTCACCGGCCCAGATGCCGCACTGACCGATACACATATCCAGGAAGTCTTCCCAGGCCTCGGCCTCGAGGTGCTTGACCTCACGCGGGGACAGGGTCTCGCGCAGGTTGGCCAGGGCGGTCACGGTGTCCATCCAAATGGGGCCGCGGCCTTCCTTCATTTCCTTCAGCATCAGGTGGTTGCGCAGGCAGGAAGCCGGCACAGCGGCCTGACCGTAAGGAGGATAGTCGTTCAGCATCTCCTTGTTGCGGTCCATGTAGACCTCGCCGAAGGCGTTGGTGGCCTTGGACTTGAACAGCAGGAACCAGGCGCCAACCGGGCCGTAACCGTCCTTGAAGCGGGTCGGTACGAAGCGGTTTTCCATCAGCGTCATTTCTGCACCAGCTTCAGCCGCCATGGAATAGGTGGAACCGGCATTCCAGACCGGGTACCAGGCACGACCCGTACCTTCACCCACGGAGCGCGGACGGAAGATGTTTACGCAGCCACCGGCCACCAGCAGGCAGGCCTTGAAGGTGTAGACCATGACCTTGTCGTCACGGGTGGAGAAGCCGACCGCACCGGCGACGCGATTGGGGTCGTTCTTGTCGTTGACCAGCTTGACGATGAACACGCGCTCGGTGATGCGATCGGAACCCAGGGCCTTCTTGGCGGCCTCAGCGACGATCCACTTGTAGGACTCGCCGTTGATCATAATCTGCCACTTACCAGAACGCACCGGCTTGCCGCCTTCCTTCAGGGACGGCAGGCCCTTGGAGCCGTCGTGACGCTCGCCGTTCTCGTCGGTCTTCCAGATCGGCAGGCCCCACTCCTCGAACAGGTGCACGGACTCGTCGACGTGGCGGCCCAGGTCATAGGCCAGGTCGTCACGGGTGATGCCCATCAGGTCATTGGAGACCATGCGGGCGTAATCGGCGGGATCCTGCTCGCTGCCGATGTAGGTGTTGATAGCGGACAGACCCTGGGCCACGGCGCCGGAGCGATCCACGGCGGCCTTGTCGACCAGTTTGACCTTGATGTCGTGCCCTGCGGCCTTGGCCTGGTCCAGCCAGGGGCCGATCTCGTAGGCGGTACCGCAAGCGGCCATGCCGCCACCGATAATAAGAATGTCGACCTCTTCCCGGACGACTTCCGGATTTCCAAATTCTCCAGCCATTTTAGTACCTCGATAAAGCTTTGAAATAGGGCGGGTTTCGAGTTCCGAAACCGTCTTACTTGGCGATCAACTCGGACGGGTCGCCGGCACGATAGCCATTGGCCTGCACGAAGAAACCGGGCTCGGAGATCTTGGCCATATCGGCAGCCGGCTTGCCGCCGTAGGGGTCGATGGAGCCTTCCGGGGTGGTGCGGATGGGGAACTTGAAGCGCTTCATGGTGCCGTTGCGGAACTTGATGGTCCACATAATGGAATCCGTGCCGCGCAGGGGCTGCACGGAGGCGCCCAGGGGTACGATATCGGCGTAAGGACGGGCCTCAATGGCCTGCTGCGGGCAGATCTTGATGCAGGAGTAGCACTCCCAGCACTGCTCGGGCTCCTGGTTGTAGGACTTCATCGCGTGGCCGGTCTCGGAACCGTCCTTGTCCAGCTTCATCAGGTCGTGCGGGCAGATGTACATGCACGCGGTCTTGTCCTGGCCCTTACAGCCATCGCACTTGTCAGTACGCACAAAAGTAGGCATGGTGCTTAGTCTCCTAAATGGTTGACACTGCAGCGTTGTGTAGCCACCGCTAAGTCGCCGGCGGCAACTCTCGAGTCACTACCCGGGCGCAGCGCGGCCCGGCTCTTTCCTTCACCTGCTTCGGCATTTTACGCTCGGCTCCAGAGCCCCCGGGGGGCCTGCCAGAACCGCTAGGTGCCGCTCCGCGCTGGGGGCCTGCACCGCTCCCGAAACAGCCAGGGAGGAATTAGGGTGCCCAAACATATAGATTCGTCGAAAAAAGTGCCAAACAGTTTTTCCCACCAATGCCATAAAATCGGTTTATTAGAACCTCCTACTTCATCGGAACCCCGTGCCAGAATGGGCGGAAAAATTCTATACTATATTGATAATAAATAATATATTTGGTCATGCCGAATTCATGGGAGACTCCGGTAGCGACGTAAACCGGCGAGCAGAATCGTTGCGGAGTATATAAGGTATTGAGCTGGATCAATTGGCAGCCCCCAGAGCAGCCGCAACCTGCGGGCATAAATAATTTCAATGAGCTTTTTGGCGGACGCGAATCGCAACTCGGCGCAGCCTTCTGTTAGAGTCCCGGCATCGCCCCCAGCACAAGGCCGGCCCGACTATGCAGATCATCCGCTTTAGCGACCCGCAGCAAAACATTTATTACGGCCGTCTCCTGGACCCGAACAAGGCCGAGGTATTGGAGGGAGAACTCTATACCGGTCTGCACCCGAGCGGCCGGATATCGGCGATCGCCCGCCTGCTGGCTCCCCTCGATCCGGTAAATATCTTCTGCATCGGGCTCAACTACCGGGCCCATGCGGCCGAGACCGGAGCACCAATCCCGGAACAGCCAGTGATCTTCATGAAGCCCACCAGCGCCCTGGCCCATCCCGGGGAGCCGATCCTGCTGCCGGCGAGCTGCCGGCGGGGCCCGGAGGTGGACTACGAAGCCGAACTGGCGGTAATTATTGGCCAGCGCTGCCGCAATGTGCCACCAGAACGAGCCCTGGACCAGGTGTTGGGTTACACCTGCGCCAACGATGTCTCGGCCCGGCGCTGGCAGAAACGGGGCGGGGGCGGCCAGTGGGTGCGGGGCAAGAGCTTCGACCGCTTCTGCCCCTTGGGACCGGTGTTGGTTACCGCCGACGAGCTGCCGGACCCCCAGCGGCTGAGCATCGAATGCAGGCTCAATGACCGGCTGATGCAGGCTGGCAACAGCGCCGACATGATCTTTCCAGTGGCTGAGCTGATCAGCCGACTGAGCCAGGACACCACCTTGCTGCCGGGCACCCTGATCCTAACCGGCACCCCGCCGGGGGTCGGCTTCGCCCGCCAGCCCCCGGTTTTTCTCGCCGCCGGAGACCGAGTTGAGGTCCGCATTGAGGGCATCGGCCGGTTGGAGAACCCGGTAGCGGAAGCCTCCGACAGCTAGGCCTGAGGGCTACAGGGGGAGAAAGAATGGGCCGGCACCGATTTTCGGGGACGCGAGCGGCGCTCGTTGCAAGGAAACAGTCGATGGGCCGCCTCTGACCTAAGCAGCATCGGAACAACGCTTGGGCTGGGGGCAACGCATCCTTTCGTCTCCTGCGGCGAGGAGAAAAGCGACTTGCTATATTAGTGTTTGCTGGTATACTAAAATCATTACTAGGCCCGAGGATACCGCGAGCGCCCCATGTCGTACGCCCATAAAATCGATGGCATGGTAGGACAGCACCTGGCCCGATGGCAGCTGGAGATCACCCTCGCCAGCCACCTGCGCGGCCGGCGCCCCCAGCTCAGGCTGCCGAATGGGTATGCGGCCGGTACCTACCGCCCGCGCCAGCAACGAGAGCCGGCCCGCGGCACACGCTTCGTCAGTCACCCCGGCGGCACCTTGAGCAACGGGGTGCCTAAGGTGCTCGGCCTCGAGGTTCGCGGCCAATACCCGCTCGGGGCTTACAACCCCCTCTGATACCTGGAATTCCGGCGGCGGTTGAGCGAGCATATATTCTCGCCGCCGTCCGGAGTGCCCTTGCATGCCGCCCCCTGCCACCTCCCCCGAAGCTGCCCGCCTGCTGCGCTTGGCCACCTCCGCATCGGTGCTTACCGCCGGAGCGCTTATAGCCGCGAAGCTGGTTGCCTGGCTGCTGACCGGCTCGGTGAGCCTGCTTGCCTCGCTGGTGGATTCGCTGATGGACGCCGCCGCCTCCCTGCTCAACCTCTTCGCGGTTCGCTACTCCCTGAAGCCGGCGGACGCCGAGCACCGCTTCGGCCACGGCAAGGCGGAGGCCCTGGCCGGGCTGGCCCAGGCCACCTTCATCGCCGGCTCGGCCCTGTTTCTGGTGCTGCACGCGGTGGACCGTTTGCTGCATCCGCGCCCCCTGGAGCAGCTGGGGGTGGGCCTCGCGGTGATGCTGTTCGCCATCGCCGCCACCCTGGGGCTGCTGGCGATCCAGCGCCACGTCATCCGCCGCACCGGCTCCACCGCGATCCGCGCAGATTCGCTGCATTATGTGACCGACCTGCTCACCAATTCCGCCATCGTGCTGGCGCTAGTGCTGGCCCAACTCGGATGGCCCGGGCTAGACCCGGTGTTCGCCCTCGGCATCGCCGGCTATATCCTTTACAGCGCCTGGCACATCGGCAGCGAGGCCTTCGAACTGCTGATGGACCGGGAACTGCCGGAAGCGATCCAGCAGGGCATCCGCGCCACCGCCCTCGCAAACCCGGAGGTGCGAGGCCTGCACGAACTGCGTACCCGTCGCTCTGGCCAAGTGACGTTCATCCAGCTGCATTTAGAATTGGACGACGGGCTCGACCTGCTCAGCGCTCACCGGATCGGCGACCAAGTGGACGCGGCCATTCGAGCCCTGGTGCCTGGGGCCGAGGTGTTGATCCACAAGGACCCGGTCAGCCTGGGCGACGAAGGCCGGGCGTCGACCTCGGCCTAGGCCCAGACCTACGCCAGGCGGCGGTCCAGCCCGCCGGGCTGGGCTAGCGTCACACCCGCAGCCAGTCGAGGAATTGGTCCAGATTGCCTACCGCGTGGTCAGCGGCGGGCTGACCCTGCGGCCAGTCCCGCTGCTGGCGGTTGACCCAGACCGCGCGCATGCCGATACCCTGAGCGGGGGCGATGTCCAGGCGCGGGTCGTCCCCCAGGTGCAGGGCCTGGCCGGGCTCGGCCCCGGCCCATTCCAGCGCCTTGATGAAGAGGTCGGGCGCCGGCTTGGAGGCCCCTGCCTGGGCGGCGTTGATGGCATGATGAAAAAGGCCGCGAAGCGGGGTGCGCTCGACGTCTGCATTGCCGTTGGTGGTAGCCACCAGGGTGTAGTGATCGGCCAGCCGGCGCAGCACCACCGGCACCTCCGCATAGGGCCGGACTCGGTTGCGCACCTCCAGGAACAAGTCCATAGCCTGGGTCGCCAGGCGGCCGGGGTATCGGAATTCCTCCAACAGCTGCAACAGAGACTGCTCGCGTAGCGCGGTGATGTCGTGCGCGATCTCCGGGCGTTCCTGGCTCAGCTGGCGGCGATGCTCGCGCAGACTGCCTATGTCGTGCGCCTGGGCCAGGCGCGGAGTGCACCGCTGTAACCATCCGTGCAGCTCGCGCTCGGCGGCCAGGATCACCGGCTCACAGGGCCAGAGCGTGTCGTCGAGATCGAGGGTGACGAGGGAAATGTCGGCGCGCAGAGGCATAGGGATCGCGGGGCGTGGCTAGCCGTCGGAACCGCATTCAGCGGTGGTAGGGGACGCTCAATTCGTGCACCGCGTCGATCATGGCCCCGGCGTGCTCGGGATCGATATTGGGGTGGATGCCGTGGCCCAGGTTGAACACATGCCCGGTGCCGCTGCCGTAGCTGGCCAACAGGGTTGCCACCTCCTGGCGGATGCGCTCGGGGGCCGCGTACAGGATGCAGGGATCCATATTGCCCTGTAGCGCCACCCGATCGCCGACCCGGGCACGGGCCTCGGCCAGCTCGATAGTCCAGTCCAGGCCGAGGGCATCGGCCCCGCTCGCAGCCATCTGCTCCAGCCATTGGCTGCCGCCCTTGGTGAATAGGATCACCGGAACCCGACGACCCTCGGCCTCGCGCTGCAGGCCCTGGATCACCCTGGTCATATAGGCCAGCGAGAACTCGTCGTAGTCGCGCGGCGTGAGCACTCCACCCCAGGTGTCGAAGATCATCAGCGCCTGGGCGCCGGCGGCGACCTGAGCATTGAGGTAACTGGCGACTGAATCGGCGACTTTCTCCAGCAGCCGGTGCATCAGGCTGGGCTGGTCGAACAGCATGCCCTTGCAACGGGCGAAGTTCTTGGTGGTCCCACCCTCGATCATGTAGGTAGCCAGGGTCCAGGGACTGCCCGAGAAGCCGATCAGGGGTACCCTGCCATTGAGCTCCCGGCGGATCGTGCGCACCGCATCCATCACATAGCCGAGCTCCTGCTCCGGATCGGGAACACCGATGGCATCGACATCGGCCGCCGAGCGCACCGGACGCTCGAAGGCCGGCCCCTCGCCTTCGGTAAAGTACAGACCCAAACCCATGGCATCGGGAATGGTGAGGATATCGGAAAACAGGATGGCGGCATCCAGGGGAAAGCGCTCCAGCGGTTGCAGGGTAACCTCACAGGCCAGCTCCGGATTCTTGCACAGCTGCATGAAGCTGCCCGCCTGGGCGCGGGTGGCGCGGTATTCCGGCAGGTAGCGACCGGCCTGACGCATCATCCATACGGTCGTGGCATCCACCGGCTGGCGCAACAGCGCGCGCAGCAGGCGGTCGTTCTGGAGTTCAGTCACGGTCATCCTCTCTGTTATCGTCGGCCAGCCCGCCGCTGGCGGCGCAACTGGTGCCTGGACGGCGGCACGCACCACGGATTACGCACCGTTCGCCCCGGCAGCGGTTTCTTGACGGCCGGCTAGGCGCCGACCGCTGACCGCTTATCTCGGTAAATCGCTGCAACCCATCAGGTACTGGTCGACGGCGCGGGCACACTGGCGACCTTCGCGGATGGCCCAGACCACCAGGGACTGACCGCGCCGGATGTCGCCGGCGGCATAGACCCCATCGATGCTGGTCTGGTAGGCGCCAGCGCCTTCGGTGTCGCCTTTGACATTGCCACGGGCGTCCAGCTCCAAACCCAGCTCTTCGATCATGCCGGCATGCACTGGGTGCACAAAGCCCATGGCCAGGGTCGCCAGCTCGGCCTCGATTTCGAACTCGGAGCCCGCCACCTCGCTCATCTGCCAGCGCCCGTCGGCGCCTTGGTTCCATTCCACCTTGACGCAACGCAACGCCTTCAGCTTGCCGTTCTCGCCGATGAACTCCTTGGTGGCCACGCTCCACATGCGCTCGCAACCCTCTTCCTGGGACGATGACGTGCGCATGCGGTTCGGCCAATAGGGCCAGGTCAGGCCCTTGTCCTCAGCCTCCGGCGGCTGCGGCAGGATCTCGATCTGGGTGACGCTGCGGGCGCCGTGGCGGTTGGAGGTGCCGATGCAATCGGAGCCCGTGTCGCCGCCGCCGATCACCACCACGTTCTTGTCCTTGGCGCTGATCAAATGCTCCTCCGCTCCCGGCACCCCTTGCACCACCTTGGAGTTGGCGCGCAGGAAGTCCATGGCGAAGTGAACCCCGTCCAACTCGCGGCCGGGCACCGGCAGGTCCCGCGGCGCCTCGGCGCCGCCGGTCAGCACCAGGGCGTCGTATTCTTCCCGCAAGCGCGCGGCCGGGATGTCGACGCCAATGTGGCTGTTGGTGCGGAATTCCACCCCTTCGGTACGCATTTGGGCGATGCGGCGGTCGATCAGCTTCTTGTTCAGCTTGAAGTCTGGAATGCCATAGCGCAGCAGGCCCCCGATCCGGTCCTGACGCTCGAACAAGGTCACCTCGTGACCGGCCCGGGCCAGTTGCTGGGCGCAAGCAAGGCCGGCGGGACCGGAACCCACCACCGCCACCCGCTTGCCCGTGCGCTGGGCCGGCACCTGGGGCTGGATCCAGCCCTCCTCCCAGGCTTTATCAATGATGCTGCACTCGATCGTCTTGATGGTGACCGGGGCATCGTCCAGGTTCAAGGTGCAGGCGGCCTCGCAGGGGGCCGGGCAGATGCGGCCGGTGAATTCCGGAAAATTGTTGGTGGAGTGCAGCACCTCGACAGCCGAGCGCCAGTCCTGATGGTAGACCAGGTCGTTCCAGTCCGGAATCAGATTATTGACCGGGCAGCCATTGTGGCAATAGGGAATCCCGCAGTCCATGCAGCGCCCGCCCTGGGTGCCGACATCCACCTCGGACAGGGGAATGACGAACTCCTGGTAATGGGTCACCCGGTCTGCGACCGGTTTGTAGCGCCGATCCTGGCGCGCGAACTCCATAAATCCAGTGGGCTTACCCATGATCAGTGACTCCCCTTGGCTGCTTCACCGGCCTCGGACTCTTGCTGCGCCTGGATCTCTTTCAGAGCACGGCGGTAGTCCACCGGCATGACCTTCACGAACTTCGGCAGATACTGCTCCCAATTGGCCAGGATATCTGCGGCCACCGTGCTACCGGTATAGCGGTGGTGGTTCTCGACCAGTTGCTTAAGGCGGATGGCGTCGAAGCGCGTCATATCGTGGCTGACGTCGACCCGGCCGTGGGTCTCCAGGTCGCCGCCCTGGTGATCCAGCGCTTCCAGGGCGATGTCCTCCTCTTCGATCGGCTCCAGCTCCACTTGGGTCTGGTTGCAGTGCTGGGCGAAGTCGCCGGCCCCGTTCAGGACATAGGCGATGCCCCCCGACATGCCGGCGGCGAAATTGCGCCCGGTGGCACCCAGGCAAACCACGATGCCGCCGGTCATGTACTCGCAACCATGGTCGCCCACCCCTTCGATCACTGCGGTGACACCGGAGTTCCGCACCCCAAACCGCTCGCCTGCAACGCCGCGGAAGTAACACTCCCCGGAGATGCCGCCGTAGAGCACGGTGTTGCCGACAATGATGTTTTCCTCCGCCTGCTCGATGCCGGAGTCCGCCGGTGGATAGATCACCAGGCGGCCGCCCGACAGGCCCTTACCCACATAGTCGTTGGCCTCGCCTTCCAGCTCGATGGTGACACCCTTGGTTACCCAGGCGCCGAAGGACTGGCCGCCGGTACCCTTGGCCTTGATATAGACCGTATCGTCGGGCAGCCCAGCATGGCCATACTTCTCCGCCAGGCGCCCCGAGAGCAGGGTGCCGAAGGTGCGATTGTAGTTGTGCACGTCGATGTCGATTCGCACCGGCTCACCGCGCTCCAGGGTCGGTGCCGCCTGGCGGATCAGCTCGTGGTCCAGGGCCTTGTCCAGGCCGTGGTCCTGGGTCTCGCAATTGTAGACCGCCACCTCCGGACCCGCCTCCGGCTTGTGCAGAATGCGGGAGAAGTCCAACCCTTGCGCCTTCCAATGGTCGATAGCGCGGCGCATGTCCAGGCGGTCGCTGCGGCCGATCATCTCGTTGACGCTGCGGAAACCGAGCTTGGCCATCAGACGGCGCGCCTCTTCGGCGACGAAAAAGAAGTAGTTGACCACATGCTCGGGCTTGCCGGTGAAGCGTTTGCGCAACTCCGGATCCTGGGTCGCCACCCCCACCGGGCAGGTGTTCAAATGGCACTTGCGCATCATGATGCAACCCTCGACGATCAACGGGGCGGTAGCGAAGCCCATCTCGTCGGCCCCGAGCAGGGCGGCTACCACCACGTCGCGCCCGGTGCGCATGCCGCCATCGGTCTGCACCGCGATGCGCCCGCGCAGCCGGTTCAGGACCAAAGTCTGGTGGGTTTCGGCCAGGCCGATCTCCCAGGGCGACCCGGCGTGCTTGATCGAGGTCAGGGGTGAGGCCCCGGTGCCGCCGTCGTAGCCGGAGATCAGCACATGGTCGGCATGGGCCTTGGAGACCCCGGCGGCCACGGTGCCCACGCCCACCTCGGACACCAGCTTGACCGAGATGCGGGCATTCGGGTTGACGTTCTTGAGATCATGGATCAGCTGCGCCAGATCCTCGATCGAGTAGATGTCGTGGTGCGGCGGGGGCGAGATCAGGCCGACACCCGGCGTAGAGTGGCGCACTCGAGCGATCTGCCAGTTGACCTTGTGGCCGGGCAGCTGCCCGCCCTCGCCGGGCTTCGCACCCTGGGCCATCTTGATCTGGATCTCGTCGGAGTTGACCAGATACTCGGTGGTGACCCCGAAGCGGCCCGAGGCCACCTGCTTGATCGCCGAGCGCTTGGGGTTTCGGCTGCCGTCTTCCAGCGGCTGGAAGCGCTCGGGCTCCTCGCCCCCCTCGCCGGTGTTGGACTTGCCGCCGATGCGGTTCATCGCCACCGCAAGCGTCGAGTGGGCCTCGTAGGAGATAGAACCGAAGGACATGGCGCCGGTGGCGAAGCGCTTGACGATCTCGCTGGCCGGCTCTACCTCCTCTAGGGGGATTTCCTGGTCGGCGAACTTGAAATCAAACAACCCGCGCAGGGTCATCAGGCGCTCGCTCTGCTCGTTGATGACATCCGAAAATTCGACGAAGGTCTTTGCGTTGTTAGCGCGAGTGGCGTGCTGCAACTTGGCGATCGTGTCCGGAGTCCAGATGTGGTCCTCGCCGCGCAGCCGGTAGGCATAATCGCCGCCCACGTCCAGGTGCTTGCGGTAGATCTGCTCCTCACCGAAGGCGGCGATGTGCCAGCGTACCGCCTCCTGGGCCACCTCGGGCAGGCCGGCGCCTTCTATGGTGGTGTGGGTACCGGTAAAATAGGCGTCGATGAAACCGCTGGACAGGCCGACGGCATCGAAGATCTGAGCCCCGCAGTAGGACTGGTAGGTGGAGATGCCCATTTTCGACATCACCTTTTTCAAGCCCTTGCCCACCGCCTTGATGTAGCGGCCCTGGGCCTCTTCGAAGCTGAGCTTCTCCGGCAGCCGCGGCAGCAGGGACTGGATGGTGTCGAAGGCGACGTACGGGTTCACCGCCTCGGCACCGTAACCGGCCAGGGTGGCGAAGTGGTGCACCTCCAGCGCGGCACCGGTTTCCACCACCAGGCCGGAGACGGTACGCAGGCCCTCGCGGATCAGGTGATGATGCACCGCCGAAGTGGCCAGCAAGGCAGGGATGGCGATGCGGCCGCGGTTCATGGCACGGTCGGACAGAATCAGAATATTGTAGCCCTCGCGCACCTTCTGCTCGGCCTTGGCACAGACGGCGGCCAGCGCCTCAGCCATGCCGTCCGCCCCCAGCTCCGCCGGGTAGCAGATATCCAAGTTCTTAGTACGGAAGGCGCCGCCGGTGTTGTCCTCGATATGGCGCACCCGCTCCAGATCCTCGTTGGTGAGCACCGGCTGACTAACCTCGAGGCGCATGTTCTTGCCGACATCTTTCAGCCCCAGCAGATTGGGACGCGGACCGATCAGGCTCACCAGGGACATCACCAACTCTTCGCGGATCGGATCAATGGGCGGATTAGTGACCTGGGCGAAGTTTTGCTTGAAATAGGTGGACAGGTGCTTGGGACGGGACGACAGCACCGACACCGGATTGTCCGCCCCCATGGAGCCGATTGCCTCCTGGCCCGCCACGACCATCGGGGTGAGCAGAAACTTGATGTCCTCCTGGGTGTAGCCGAACGCCTGCTGGGCGTCGAGCAGGGTGCCCGGATCCGGCGCCATGGGGCTGATATCGGCCGGCAGATCGCTGAGGCGGATCTGGGTCTGGTCCAGCCAGTCCTGGTAGGGCCGGGCCGCGGCCAGCTCGGCCTTGAGTTCATCGTCTCCGATGATGCGCCCCTGCTCCAGGTCGATCAGAAACATCTTGCCCGGCTGCAGACGCCACTTCTTGATGATCCGCGCCTCAGGGATCTCCAGCACCCCCATCTCAGAGCCCATCACCACCAAGTTGTCGTCGGTAATCAGATAACGGGCCGGACGCAGGCCGTTGCGGTCCAGTGTCGCGCCGATCTGGCGGCCGTCGGTGAAGGCCACCGCGGCCGGGCCATCCCAGGGCTCCATCAAGGCGGCGTGGTACTCGTAAAAGGCCCGTCGCTCCCTGTCCATCAAGGGGTTGCCGGACCAAGCCTCCGGGATCAGCATCATCATCGCGTGGGCCAGGCTATAGCCCCCGGCCACCAACAGCTCCAAAGCGTTATCGAAGCAGGCCGAGTCCGACTGGCCCTCCGGGATCAGAGGCCAGACCTTGTCCAAGTCGTCGCCCAGGATCTCCGAGGCCATTGTGGATTTCCGGGCAGCCATCCAGTTGACGTTGCCGCGCAGGGTGTTGATCTCGCCGTTGTGGGCGATCATGCGGAACGGATGGGCCAGGTCCCAGGTCGGGAAGGTATTGGTGGAGAAGCGCTGGTGCACCAGGGCCAGGGCCGAGACCATGCGCCCGTCGCGCAGGTCTTGGTAATAGTCCCCCACCTGGGCGGCCAACAGCATGCCCTTGTAGACCAGGGTGCGCGAGGACATCGACGGCACATAGTAAAAGGACTGCCCCTGGATATCGGACTCTCGGATGTGGTTGTCCATGCTCTTTCGGATCACGAAGAGCTTGCGCTCAAAGGCATCCTGGTCCGGGCAGTTTCCACCGCGACCGATGAAGATCTGGGCGATATAGGGCTCGGTGGGAAGCACCGATTCTCCCAGCCCGGCGTTATCGACCGGCACTTGGCGCCATCCGAGGATCACCTGGCCTTCCTGTACCACGAAGCGCTCGACGATCTTCTCCATCACCTGCCGGGCCGCTTCTTCTTTGGGCAGGAAGATCATGCCGACTCCGTACTCACCCGCCGCCGGCAGGTCGAAGTCCACCGTCGAACGTAGGAAGGCGTCCGGGATCTGAATCAGGATACCGGCCCCGTCTCCGGCCAGGGGGTCGGCTCCGACCGCCCCCCGATGGGTCAGCCGGTCCAGGATCTGCAGCCCCTGCTCTACGATCCGGTGACTTTGGCGCCCCTTGATGTCGGCAACGAATCCTACGCCGCAGGCGTCGTGTTCGTTGATCGGGTCATACAACCCCTGCTTCGCTGGCAAAGACCCTTGGCTCATTGCAGACGGACCTCGTGTTGTCTCGGGCCGACGCCCCGACGGGCGGGGGTCGGCGTGCCTGAAATCTGGTTTGGAAACGGCGGCTTATGGTCGCGCTGGGCGCACGGATCCGCCGTCCGACGGGGCCCCAAAAGGGCCGGGCCCCGGGCCGAACCCCGTAGAATAATCGAGAAGCCCCCCGGTTGCCAGCCTCGCGCATGGGCGAAGCAGCTCGCACCAAAACGGGGCGCGCGCCGCTAGCCGGCGGCGGGGGGCAGGCTCTTTCTATAAGGCGTTTACCTCGTAGAGCCGAGTGAAGCCGCCGTTACGAGACTCCCAAGCACCTGAAAATCCGATCATTCTCTAACCGCGCCTTCGAATTCTGCGCGAGTTGTGGTCAGCAGGCCAAATCGCCGACCTCGTTTCCGTTGTGCAATTTGCGCGCCCAGTGCCGATCGGAAGAACTAGCGCCGCACCCAATTAGGCAGCGAACAATGACGGGGCGTCCCGCCCCGCAGCAGAAACGCAATCAGATAAGGCGTCCTTCAATAGTTCAGAAGCATGGCCTCGAGTTCGCTCGCCGGGAAATCGTCGGTAACCAGGCAGCCGCCAATACCGCGCATCAGCACCAAACGAATGCGGCCGTCCATGACCTTTTTATCCACCGCCATCAACTCCAGAAACCGCTCCATCCCCAGCTCGGCCGGGGGCCGGGTCGGCAACCCGGCAGCTTCGACCAGGGCCTCTACCCGGCCCAAGTCGGCGGCGCTCAACCAGCCCAAACGTTGGGACAGGCGAGCCGCCATGCAGATGCCGGCCCCCACCGCCTCGCCGTGCAGCCACCCACCGTAACCGACACCGGTTTCGATGGCATGTCCGAAGGTGTGGCCCAAGTTGAGCAACGCCCGCTGCCCGGCCTCCCGCTCGTCGGCCGCCACCACCCGCGCCTTGTCCCGGCAGGAGCGTTCGATGGCATAGGCCAGGGCTTTGGGTTCACGCTCGCACAGTCGCGGCATGTTCGCCTCCAGCCAGGCGAAGAACTCCGGATCGTCGATGACACCGTACTTGATGACCTCGGCCAAGCCGGCGGACAGCTCGCGCTGTTCCAGGGTATTCAGGCTGGCGGTATCGGCGATTACGCAGCGCGGTTGGTGGAAGGCGCCGATCATATTCTTCCCCAGGGGGTGGTTGACGCCGGTCTTGCCGCCGACCGAGGAGTCCACCTGAGCCAGTAGGGTGGTCGGCACCTGAATGAACGCCACCCCCCGCTGGTAGCAGGCCGCAGCGAAGCCGGTCATATCGCCGATTACGCCGCCTCCGAGCGCCACCAATGTGCAACTGCGGTTGAAGCGATTGCCGAGCAGTGCGTCGAAGATCCGGTTCCAGGTTTCGAGGTTCTTATACACCTCGCCGTCGGGCAGGATGACGGTGGCGGTCTGAAACTCGGAAAGGGCCGCCTGCACCCGCCCCAAATAGAGGGGCGCTACGGTTTCATTGGTCACGATCATCACCTGGCTGGAATTCAGGTGGCGCCGGTAAAGCTCGGTGTCGCCGAGCAAATCGGATCCAATATAGATCGGGTAGCTGCGGTCGCCGAGGTCGACCTCAAGGGTTTGGGTCATAGCCGAAGTCTCGCTTGCGGATGCAGAGACGGCTGGCGAAAGTGGGCCGGCCGTGGAGCGGGATTATCGGCCTAATCCACACCCTTTTCCAGCTTGCGCATAATCTCCCGGCATACGCTGGCCGCGCTTCGCTTTTCGGTGCTGACGACGAGGTCGGCGGCCTGGCGATAGAGGGGATCGCGGACCTGCATCAGCTCGCTCAAACGGGCGTAGGGATCTTCCGTCTGCAGCAGAGGCCGGTTTCTATCCTTGGCGGTGCGCTCGTATTGCTGCTCCGTGCTGCAGAACAGATACACCACCAACCCCCGGCTCGAGAGGCGGCGGCGATTGTCCGGGTCCAGGATCACGCCGCCGCCGGTGGCCAGTACCAATCCCTCGCGCTGGGTGAGGTCGTCGATTACCTTGCGCTCGCGGGCGCGGAAGCCGCTTTCACCCTCAAACTCAAAAATGGTCGGAATATCGACGCCGGTGCGGCGCTGGATCTCGTGATCGCTGTCCTCGAACTGAAATCCGAGGCTGGAGGCGAGGTGGCGCCCGACGGTGGTTTTGCCGGCGCCCATGGGACCGATCAGAAATATATTACGAGACCAACGCATGGCGTGACTGTATAGGCGACTGTCGGTCGAGATCAAGGTCGGTGAAAACATCAGGGGCCCATTGCGGGCCCCTGGCTCGGTCCAAATCTCCGCCCTTTGCTGCTACCTGGTGGTCAGGGACTCCTTGAGGATCCGTGGCGTCACGAACACTAGAAGCTCGCGGTTTTCGTCGGAGTACTCCTTGCGCTTGAACAGATTACCCAGGTAGGGGACGTCACCGAAGAAAGGTACCTTTTCGCGGCTCTCAGAGGTTTCGCGCTCGAAGACGCCGCCCAGCACCACCGTCTCCCCATTATCTACCAGAACCGTCGTCTCCACCGAACGAGTATCGATTGGCGGCTGCCCCAGGACCGCGTCGGCATAATTGGCGTTGTCTTTATTGACCTTCAGATCCATGAGAATGCGGTCATCCGGTGTGATGTGCGGAGTAACGTCCAATTTCAGGACCGCGTCCTTGAACTGGATATTGGTTCCCAGGTTTCCGGAAGTCGTTTGATAGGGGATCTCCTGACCCTGTTTGATGGTCGCAGTGTTCTGGTCCGAAGTGATCACCCGCGGGCTGGAAATGACCTCCCCCTTGCCTTCGGTCTGCATGGCCGATAACTCGAGCTGCAACAGATAGGAGCCCAGCTTGCCAACGATGAAGTTGATCGCGCCGGAAGGTTGGGCTACCGGCAGGTTCACCAACAGGGCTTCGGCCGTGGAACCTGCCGGATTCTCGATGCCAGGCGCGAGGCCGAAAGTACCCGCAGTATGCCCATCCTGGCCGCCCGCAACCACCGCGAAATTCTGGTTATCGTTCCAACTGTTACCCCGGTTGAATCCGAAGCGCACCCCCAGGTCCTTGGCGTAGCTGTCTTGGGCAATCACGATGCGGGACTCGATCATGACCTGGCGAATCGGGATATCGAGAATCTCAATCAGTCCCCGGATCTCGTCGAGCTTGGCGGCGGTATCTTGGACCAGCAGCGTATTGGTGCGCTGATCGAAGGACACATTACCTCGGGTCGGGGTCAACAACGGGTTGTCCTCGGATTTCAGCAAGGCCGCCAAATCTTCGGCTTTGGCGTAGTTTACTTGAATATATTCCGCACGCAGCGGTGCCAACTCCTCGATCTGTTGCGGGGATTCCAGCTCCAGCTTTTCCCGCGCAGCAATCCCTTCGATCG
>CBDUCL010000027.1:0-21144 GCA_965365625.1 uncultured Chromatiales bacterium
TTCAACAACAAAGCAAAACTGACTACCAGAAAAGCCTATGGATTCAGAACCTATCATGCGGCTGAAATTGCTTTGTATCATGCACTTGGAGCCTTACCTGCCCCAAAAGTGACCCACGAATTTTTCTGACGAGGCAAAAATTCACCGAGAGCCAGCGCCCGCTTGGCAAGCATCGTCCCGTTTGAACGCCGCTTTGGTTCGAACGACGACTCGCTACTGCTCATGCCCCCCGCCTGATCTGATGTTCCTCCGCTGGGTCTTTGTGCTTAGCCTGCCTGTGGTTTGTCTGACCTCAGGATGGCTATCGCAGCCGTTCTTGGAGCCTTTGAGCGGCACATTGCTCCAAATCCGACAGCATGTCCCTTATGCCGTAACGCTGCTGGCCATGGTGCTCGCCGCCAGCTTCAATCAGTCCCGACTGTTTTTTGCATTGCTGACATACGGTTTGTTTAGCGCTTTTCTGGCCGATGACGCCACGCGCCTCCTATCTGTGGTTCCTCAAACGGCGAATACGGGCACTGCGCAGCTCGTTTCCGTGCTGATGCCGCTCAATCTGTTGATTCTGGCGTTGTCGAAGGAAAGAGGGGTTTTCACCATCCGCGGCTGGGGTTTCTTGGGAGCCATTCTGCTCCAGTCGGGGGCATTGGTGTACCTAGCCCAGGGGCCATTTCCTCAGTGGCTCAGCTGGATCGGCAAAGACTACCTGAGTTTTCCCGACTTGCCGTTACGGACGATTCCGCAGCTCGGCTGGGGAATGCTGTCGCTGGCTCTGCTGGTCATAGGCGCCTTGTTGGGCCTGCAGCGAACCGGGGCCAATGCCGGATTGTTTGGCGTGATCGCGGGTACGACGGCATCGCTGAGCTGCTTCCCTTCGGCTTCCTGTATCCAGACCATGTTGTTTGCGGTGGGCATCAGTACGACCATTTTGATCTTCGGAACAAGTCATTGGCTTGCCTACCGGGATGAGCTAACCGGTCTTCCGGCACGCAGAGCTCTCCAGGAGCATCTAGTGAAACTCGGCGGTCGCTACACCGTCGCCATGGTGGACGTCGACCATTTCAAACGATTCAATGACCGCTATGGACACGACATAGGCGATCAGGTGCTCAGAATGGTGGCCCATCGCCTGGCAACAGCCGGCGGTGGTGGAAAAGCGTTCCGTTACGGCGGTGAAGAATTCACCCTGATTTATTCCGGCAAGACCGCCGAGCAAGCCAAACCAAATTTGGAGACGGTTCGCGAGGCGATCGCTGCATCGGATTTCACCATTCGCGGTAAACACCGCCCCCGGAAGAAACCCAAGCCACTTTCCAAAACAAGAAAAAGCCCCCGCGCGCAAGTCAAGAAGGTCCGGGTAACGGTCAGTGTGGGGGTAGCCGACAGCGTCCGGCAGCGGACCTCACCAGACGATGTGATCAAAACGGCGGACAAGGCTTTGTATCGCGCGAAACGCGGCGGGCGGAATCGGGTTAGTCAGTAGGACTCTTATCGGGGTAGCGATCCGCAAATACCGGTGTCGGCGACGAAAGGGACCAGGCTCGGATATTTTATACCGCCACGATTATGTCGGAAGTCAATTGCTGCCTGAGGACCATCTGTGTGACTCCTCATAAGGTCGCAGCGCCAGAGTTTCGAAACCTGATGAACCGCCCGAAAGAGGAATCCCTCACCCCTTGATGCAAGCCATCGGCTCCAACCGGGCCACTTTGCGCGCGAGGCCGGCGGCTTCGGCGGCGTTGACCACCGCCCCCACGTCCTTGTAGGCCCCGGGGGCCTCTTCCGCCACCCCGCGCATCGATGGGCTGCGGATCAGGATGCCGCGGTCGGCCAGTTCCTGTACCAGGCTCATGCCACGCCATTGGCGGCCGGCGGCGCGCCGGCTCATGGCGCGGCCGGCGCCGTGGCAGGCGGAGCTCAGGGCCTGGGTTTCGGAGGTCTGAGCGCCGGCCAGGATATAGGAGGCGGTGCCCATGGAGCCGCCGATCAGCACCGGCTGGCCGAAGGTTCGCAGCGCCGCCGGGATCTCCGGATGGCCGGGCCCGAAGGCGCGGGTCGCGCCCTTGCGGTGCACGAAAAGACGCCGCGGCTGGCCATCGATCTGGTGGGATTCCAGCTTGCAGGTGTTGTGGGAGACGTCGTAGAGCAGGCGCAGCCGGGCCTCGGGCACGACCTGGGCGAAGGCCTGGCGGGCCAGGTGGGTGATGATCTCGCGGTTGGCCAGGGCGCAGTTGATGGCGGCGCGCATGGCCCCCAGATAGCTGGCGCCGAGGGGTGACTCGATGGGGGCGCAGGCCAGTTCCCGGTCGGGAATGTGCAGGCCGTAGTGGCTGGCGGACAGGGTCATGCGGCGTAGAAATTCGGTGCCGATCTGGTGCCCCAGGCCGCGGGAGCCGCAGTGAATGCTCAGCACCACCTGGTCCTGCTCCAGGCCGTAGCCGGCAGCGATCTCGGCGTCGTAGATCTCGCTCACCCGTTGCAGTTCCAGGTAGTGGTTGCCCGAGCCCAGGGTGCCCATTTCGTCGCGCTGGCGCTGTTTGGCCTTGTCGGAGACCTCGCCGCTCAGGGCGCCGGCCATGCAGCCCTGCTCCTCGATGCGCTCCAGGTCTTCGGGGTCGCCGTAGCCGCGTTCTATCGCCCAGCGGGCGCCGCCGGTCAGCATGGCGTCCATCTCCTTGCGGTTGAGGCGCAGGTGGCCGCGGCTGCCCAAGCCCGCCGGCACCCGGCGGAACAGCTCTTCGGCCAGGCGTTCCTTTACCGCCTCCACCTGGGCCCCGTTCAGGCCCGTGTGCAGGCTGCGCACCCCGCAGGAGATGTCGAAGCCCACCCCGCCGGCGGACACCACGCCGCCCTGCTCGGAATCGAACGCGGCCACACCGCCGATCGGAAAGCCGTAGCCCCAGTGGGCGTCCGGCATCGCATAGGCAGCCTGGACGATACCCGGAAGGCTGGCTACATTGGCCGCCTGCTCGAACACCTTGGCATCCATCCCGTCGATCAGCTCGGCGCTGGCGTAGATCACCGCCGGCACCCGCATCGGGCCACTGGGGGGAATCTCCCAACGGTATTCGGCCCGTTGGATCGGTCGTTCGATGTGTCGTTTCATCGCCGCTTGCCTTTGCCGCCCTCAGACATCCACCACGCACTGGGCCAGCCAGCCGCCTTCGTCGCTGCGGGCCACCCGCAACCCGGTATAGGTGGCCCCTTTGATTTCCACCGCGGGCTGGTGTCGGGCCGGGTCCAGCGGCTCGCCCCAGGCGCTGGCCAGTAGCCGCTCGCCCTCGATGCGCACCCGGAAGCGTCCGAACAGCATGCGCTCCACCGCCATCCGAAACACCAGCGCATTCAACCAGTCCGCGAGCAGCAGTTCCGTGTCGGGGGCCTCGCACTCGATACGGGACTCCTCGATACAAGCCACCTTGGCGGGCTCGATAATCACCGCGGTCAGGGCCAGGGCCGCCTGCTCGAACGCCGTCTCTATGCTCGGGCCGAGGCCGCGCACCCCGATGTCCGCCTGGTGTTGAAAGTGCTCCCAACGGGCCTTGCTCAAGCTCGCCTCCAGCGTCTAGCCAATCGCCCCTACTCAAGTATAGGCCGGGCCGGCTGGCCGATGCCGGGGCGGCAACTATGCTTGTGATAGAGGGAGGCGAGCCCGAAGGCGAGAGAGGCCATAAAAATGACGAACAAGCCCGGGGGCCATGCCGCCGCGGATGCGGAGGGTCTGGTTGCGCTGATCGCCGAGTTGGTGGCCGAGCTGCACCCGGATGCGCAGCGGCGGCCCGCCGTGGAGCTGGACAGCCGCCTGGACAAGGACCTGGGCATCGATAGCCTGGGCCGGGCCGAGCTGCTGGCGCGCATCGAGCGGCGCTTCGAACTGCGCCTGTCCGAGCAACTGCTGGCCAGCGCCGAGACTCCGGCTGACCTGCTGGCCGGCATGGCCGAGGCAACGGGCGCACCGGCCGCCGGCGAACGGCCCTCGGTGGCAGCCGAAGCCCCGGTGTCGGTGGTGGCCGCCCCGGCTGCCGCCCGCACCCTGCTGGAGGTGCTGGACTGGCACTTGGCCGATCATCCGGACCGGGTGCATATCCGCCTCTACGGCGACGGCGGCGAGCCGGAGCCCCTGACCTATGCCGAGCTGCACCAGGGCGCCCGGGCCCTGGCCCTTGGCCTGCGCGCCGCAGGCCTACAGCCGGGACAGTGCGCCGCCATTATGCTGCCTACCGGGAGGGACTACTTCTTCAGCTTTCTCGGCGTGCTGATGGCCGGCGGCATCCCGGTACCCATCTATCCGCCCGCCCGGCCGTCCCAGCTCGAAGACCACCTGCGTCGCCACAGCGCCATCCTGGCCAACGCCCGAGCGGCGATCCTGATAACCCTGGACCAGGCGCGCACCGTAGCGCGCCTGCTGGAACTGCGGGTGCCGAGCCTGCGGCGGATCTGCACCCCGGGCGAGTTGAGCGCGGAATCCGGCGAGAGCCTGCCGCCGGGTCCCGGGGGCGATGCAATCGCCTTTCTGCAATACACCTCCGGCAGTACGGGCGCGCCCAAGGGGGTGCAGCTCACCCACACCAACCTGCTGGCCAACCTGCGCGCCATGGGCGAGGCGGTGCGGGTCAGCTCCCGCGACGTCTTCGTAAGCTGGCTGCCCCTGTACCATGACATGGGGCTGATCGGGGCCTGGATGGGCAGCCTCTATTTCGCCTATCCCCTGGTGCTGATGTCGCCCCTGGCCTTTCTGGCCCGCCCCTCGCGCTGGCTCTGGGCCATCCACAACCACCGCGGCACCCTCTCGGCCGGGCCCAACTTCGCCTACGAGCTGAGCCTGCGCAAGGTGCGCGACGAGGACATCCAGGGCCTGGACCTGAGTTCCTGGCGCCTGGCCTTCAACGGCGCCGAGCCGGTGAGCCCCCAGACCCTGCGACGCTTCGGTGAGCGCTTCGCCGCCTATGGTTTCCGCCCACAAGCCCTGGCGCCGGTCTACGGGCTGGCCGAGTCGTCGGTGGGACTGGCGTTTCCGCCCCCAGGCCGCGGGCCCCTGATCGACCGGGTCCGGCGCTCGGCCCTGGAACTAGACGGCCAAGCCCTGCCGGCCGCCGCCGACGAGGCCGAGGTGGTGGAGTTCGCCGCCTGCGGCCAGCCCCTGCGCGGGCACGAGGTGCGGGTGGTGGACGCAGCCGGGCGCGAGCTGCCGGAGCGCCGCCAGGGGCGCCTGGAGTTCCGCGGCCCCTCCGCCACCAGCGGCTACTTCCGCAATCCCGAGGCCAGCCGTAAGCTGCGCCGGGGCGACTGGCTGGACACCGGCGATCTGGCCTACCTGGCCGGCGGCGATATCTACCTGACCAGCCGGGTCAAGGACATGATCATCCGCGCCGGGCGCAATATCTATCCCCAGGAGGTGGAAGAGGCGGTGGGCACCATCGAGGGCGTGCGCAAGGGCTGCGTGGCGGTGTTCGCCGCCGGTGACCCGGACTCGGGCACCGAGCGCCTGGTGGTCGTCGCCGAGACCCGGCTGCAGGACAAGGAGCGCCTGGCGCGCCTGCGCGAGCAAGTGAGCGCCGCCACCGTAGACCTCACCGGCACCCCGCCGGACGAGGTGATGCTGGCACCGCCCCATACCGTGCTCAAGACCTCCAGCGGTAAGATTCGTCGCTCGGCCTGCCGCCAGCTCTATGAACAGGGCCGACTCGGCCGCGGCGAGCGTCGGGTCTGGCTGCAGTTGCTGCGCCTCGGCGCCTCCGGCCTGGGTCCCGGTCTGCGCCGGCTCGGCGCCCGGCTGGGGGCCGGGCTCTGGGCCGGCTATGCCTGGTTCTGGTTCCTGCTGCTGGCCCCGATGGCTTGGATCGGCGTGCACCTGCTGTCGCGCCCGGCCTGGCGCTGGGGCTTGATCCACCGCCTGGCGCGCCTGTTGTTGAGGCTGCTAAGGTTGCCGCTGAGTTTCGAGGCCGAGGCGCCCCTGGCCAAGGGTCCTTTGGTGCTGGTGGCGAACCACGCCAGCTACCTGGATGGCCTGCTGCTGGTGGCCGCGCTGCCCGAGCCCCTGGCTTTCGTCGCCAAGGCCGAGTTCGTCGGCAGCTTTATTGCCGGGCGTTTCCTGCGCCGCGTCGGTGCCGAGTTCGTCGAGCGTTTCGATCCGGCCCGGGGCCTGGAAGATGTGCGCGAGCTGGAGGTTCGCCTGGCCGCCGGCAAGCGCCTCGCGATCTTTCCGGAAGGCACCTTCGGCCGCGCCCCGGGCCTGCTGCCTTTCCGCATGGGGGCGTTCAGCCTGGCCGCCGCGGCCGGGGCTGCGGTCCAGCCCCTGGTGATTCAAGGCAGCCGCTCGCTGCTGCGCGGCGACAGCCTGTTTCCGCGCCGCGAGCCGATCCGGATCCGCCTGCTCGCACCCATCCAGCCCCAGGACGAGGGTTGGAGCGCTGCTCTGCAGCTGCGTGATGCCGCCCGGGCCGCGATTCTGGCACACTGCGGGGAACCCGATCTTGGTGATTAGACTCAGGAGATCAGCCATGAGCATAAGACTTGCAGGCGGCCTCTTGGCCGCGCTGGTTTCGGCGCCGGCCGGCGCCGCCATCGACTGGAGCCGGCCGGTAATCTGCGCCGCCCAGCACAGCGCCCAATGCAGCCTCGGCACCGATTGCCGCCGCGCCGAGGCCGGCGGCGAGCTTCCTGTATTCCTGCGTATCGACCTGGCCGAGCGCCGCATCATCCCCCTCGATCCCGACGGCACAGACGCCAAACCGCGTCCGATCCAGGTGTTGGAGCAGGCCGGCCGCCGACTGATCCTGCAAGGGGCGGAAAACGGCCGCGGCTGGACCGCGGTGGTCGATCGGGTGAGCGGTGAGATGGTCACCAGCGCCAGCGACGGCAAGAGCGGGTTTCTGGTGTTCAGCGCCTGTACCGGGATGGTCGCGCCGAAGCCGGATTAGCGGAAGGAAGGCCGCTATTTACTGCCCCGGCCTGTCCAACAGCACCTCTAACTCCAATTGCTCGCCGTCGCGCCAGATGCCCAGGCGCAAACGGTCGCCCAGACGGTAGGCGGCCAGGACGTCGAGCAATTCGCTGACCCGGCTGATGGGCTGGTCGTCGATGCGCTGAATGATGTCGCCGGCAATCACCTGGTCGCCGTTGCGAACCCGCGTGCCGCGCAGGCCTGCCCGGTCGGCGCTGGAGCCGGGTTCGACCCGCAACACCAGCACGCCGTTGACCCCGAGACGGTTGGTGATGACTTGGTTGATTTCTTCGTCGACGCCCACCCCGAGGGTGGGGCGCTGATAGCTGCCGTAGGCGATCAGGTCCGGTATCACCCGGTTGACCAGATCTACCGGCACCGCGAAGCCGATCCCGGCGTAGGCCCCGGAGGGGCTGTAGATGGCGGTATTTACCCCGATCAGCCGGCCCGCGCTATCGAGCAGGGGGCCGCCGGAGTTGCCCGGGTTGATGGCTGCGTCGGTCTGGATCAGATTCTCGATCAGCTGGTTGTCCTCGCCGCCGATGGTGCGCTCCAGGGCCGAGATGATACCGGTGGTCAGCGTGTGGTCGAGGCCGAAGGGGTTGCCAATGGCGAACACCTTTTGGCCCACCTGCAGGTCGGCGCTGCGCCCGACCGGTACCGCCGGCGGTCGGTCCAACGGCACCGATATCCGCAATACCGCCAGGTCATGGCTGGGGCTGGCGCCCACCAGCACCGCCTGGTAGCTGCGTTGGTCGTTGAGCCGGACCCAGGCCGAGCTGGCGCCCTTGATTACGTGGTAGTTGGTTACCACGTGCCCCAGTTCATCCCAAACGAAGCCGGAGCCGGTGCCCTGCCTGACCTTGCGCAGGTTGCGGCTCCAAAGGTCCACCGACTCGCTCACCGTGGTGATAAATACTACCGACGGGCTGGCATTGCGGAAGATCTCGATCGTGGCCTGTTCGTCCCCGGCCAATTCGCCGCGGGGGGTCACCGCGCGCGGCTCGGCGACCAGGCGGTAGAACAGCAGTTCGAGCCAGGGTCGGGCCACCAGCAGGAGCAGGATCAGGACCACCAGCCACAGCAGCAGCCGCAACTGACGAGGTGCGGCGGGGTTGGGGGGCATGGGCATGCGGTTTCTCTCTGGCTGATTGGCGTTGCGGGCAGGCGCCGGAACTGAGCTATAGTTACTGCGA
The DNA here is from genome assembly GCA_965365625.1 of uncultured Chromatiales bacterium. Taxonomy (GTDB): domain Bacteria; phylum Pseudomonadota; class Gammaproteobacteria; order Chromatiales; family Chromatiaceae; genus CAVWCW01. The sequence continues at coordinate 8,137 of CBDUCL010000027.1, forward strand.
TCGCACAATTGTCTGAGGGAGTCTAATGTACCACACCACAGCTTGGCGCCTGGCCCTGGGCCTGCTCGCAGGCCTGCTCGCCCTGCCCGCGGCGGCCGCCGACCGCTATGTCTTCGACAAGGCCCATACCCAGATCCTGTTCTTCGTCGATCATCTGGGTTTTTCCCGCTCCCAGGGGGAGTTTCTGGATTACGACGGAGAGTTCCGCTTCGACCCGGAGGACTGGAGCGCCGGGTCGGTGCAGCTGGCGATTCGCACCCACAGCATCGACATGGACGACCACGAGTGGAACGAGCACATGCGGGGCCGGGACTTCTTTCGCGTCAACGAACACCCGGAGATGGGCTTCAAGAGCCTGCGGGTGGAGAGCAGCGGCGACAATCAGGGCCGCATCCACGGGGAGCTGACGCTGCTCGGGGTGACCCGGCCGGTGACCCTGGAGGTGCGCTTCAACAAGGCCGGGGTGCACCCCTTCAACAAGCAGTACGTGGCCGGCTTTTCCGCCAATACCCGGATCAAGCGCTCGGAGTTCGGCATGAACTACGGCCTGCCGATGGTGGGCGACGAGGTGGAAGTGGTGTTGGAGGTCGAAGGCTTCCGCCAATCGGAATGACCGCGCTGGATCTCCGTTACAACCGGGTTGCCATGGCCCTGCACTGGCTGATGGCGGCGCTGATCCTGAGCCTGATGGTGCTCGGTTGGCTGGCGGTCAACCAGCCCCTGTCGCCGCTCAAATTCGACCTGTTTTGGTGGCATAAGTCCCTGGGTATTCTGACCCTGACGCTGGCGGTCTTGCGCCTGCTATGGCGTTGGCTGCGGCCGCCGCCGCCCCCAGACCCGGGGCTCGAAGGCTGGCAGCGGCGGGCCGCTGCGGCGGTGCACGGGCTGCTCTACCTGCTGTTGCTGCTGATGCCCCTGAGCGGCTGGTTAATCAACTCGGCGGCCAAGTTTCCGTTTCGCGTGTTCGGGCTGTTTCCGCTGCCGCATTTGGTCGGACCGGACAAGGCCCTGCAGGCGAATTTGGAACTGCTGCACCTGATCGGCTTCTGGTGCCTGGCCGGGCTGTTGCTACTGCATATCGGCGCCGCCATGGATCATCATTTTCGGCGCCGGGACCGGGTGCTGCGGCGCATGCTGCCGGCCTGGGGGAGCTGGCGGTGAGGGGCTGGCTGCTGGCCGCCTGGCTCTGCCTGCCGGGGCTGACCTGGGCCCAGTCCTGGATCAACGACCCGGCCCAGAGCCGGCTCGCCTTCGAGGCGCGGTGGGAGGGCAGTCCGGTGCCCGGCGAATTCCGCCGCTTCGCGGTGCGCCTGCAGGCCGATCCCGGGAGTGGTGCCCCGACCTCACTCGAGGTACGGGTGGAGGTGCCCAGCCTGGCCACCGATCTGCCGGATGTCGACGCGGCCCTGGCCGAGCCGGAATGGTTCGACTTCGCCCGCCACCCCGAGGCCCGCTACCGGGCAGAAGACATCCAGTCGCTGGGGCCCGGCCGCTACCGGGCCGCCGGCGAGCTGAGTCTCAAGGGCGTGAGCCGGCCGCTGCCGCTGGAATTCGCCTGGGAAGTCAATCCGGCCGGCGCCCGCTTGAACGGCGATCTGGTGCTCGACCGCAGTGCCTTCGGCATCGGCAGCGGTGACTGGGCCGCTCCCGAGCCCATCGCTCTGGAGGTGCAGGTGCGTTTCGATCTGGGGCTGCAACCGGAATAGGAGAGAAAGAGGATGGCGCTGAAAAGATCGGTACTATTGGGCCTGGCCGCATCCCTCGCGTTGGCTGTGGCTGGGCCGGCCCCCGCAGAGACGGTCAAGATCACCCCCCTCGGCAGCCACGACGGTGAGTTCTGCCGCTACGACCGGGCCCTGATTTTGGAAGATCCGGACGGGACCCGCTTTCTTTATGACGCCGGCCGCACCGTGGCCGGCGCCGACGACCCCAGGCTCGGCGATATCGACGCGGTGCTGGTGAGCCACCTGCACGGCGACCATGTGGGCGACCGCCGCCTGGCCTCGGTCAATGCCGGCAGCTGCGCCGAGCCGGAATTTGCCCTGAAGTCCGCCCCCCATACCAACAGCGTACAGATCGCCCTCGCCGAGGAGGCCAAGATCGTCACCGGCAGCGAGATGCCCAAGTTCTTTGCCGCCAAGCTCAAGGCCCTGGGCGGCGACCCCGCGGCGGCTCAGCTGGTGCGCTTCGGCGGCTCGCGCCAGGTCGGCGGGGTACGCATCACCACCGTCCCGGCGGTGCATTCTAACGGCGTCGCCGGGGCCCTGATCGGCGGCGAATTGGGAGAGATGCTAGATGCCGCCGGCCTCACCGCCTATGCGGGACCCCCTACCGGCTATGTGCTGACCTTCTCCAATGGGCTGGTGGTCTACCTGTCCGGCGATACCGGCATCACTGCCGAGCAGGACACGGTGGTGCGCCGCCACTACGGCGCCCGGTTGGCCGTGATCAATATCGGCGACACCTTCACCACCGGCCCCAAGGAGGCCGCCTTCGTGGTCAATGAACTGGTCCAGCCGGCCGCCGTCATTGCCTCCCACGCCAATGAGGCGGCCACCGCGGGCGGCAAGCCCATCCCCGGCACCCGTACCGAGACGTTCATCCGGGCCAGCAAGGTACCCGTGCACCTGCCCCTGAGCGGCCGGACCATGGAATTCGATGCCGGAGGCAATTGTCTGGCGGGGTGTTAGTCGGCATGCTTCGCCGTTCGGCGGGGAACGAATTTCACTCCATCGGCGACGTTCGCCAATAAACGGGCGCTGGGAGGGCGCGATTCGACAGTATTTCCCTGGCTGCGAAAACAAGGCGCCGCAAATCATGCAATACGCCATCTCCAAGGCAGAGATCAACCAGCTGCCGCTGCTGCAATTCTCCGAAGCCGTTCATGTCATTCGGAAGGATTCCGAACTCGAGGCGGCTTTGATCGGGCTGGCGGACAACGACCTGTTGGGGTTCGATATCGAAACCCGGCCGGCGTTTCGCAAGGGCCAGTGCTACCTGCCAAGCCTGTTGCAGTTGGCGGGGCGCGAAGCGGTCTATCTGTTTCAGCTCAGGAGGCTGACGGATCTGAGGCCTTTGTTTGCGCTGCTGGAGGATGCGCGCCTGCTCAAAGCCGGTGTTTCCATCCGCCACGACCTGGCTGAGTTGCAGGGCCTGCAGCCCTTCGAGCCGGCGGGATTTTGCGACCTGGGGAAGATGGCGAAGGCCAAGGGGTTTCGCAACACGGGGCTGCGGCCGCTGGCGGCCTTGTTGCTGGGACTGAGAGTCGGCAAAGGGGCCCAGGTAACCAATTGGGCGCGGGATCAACTGACCCCGCGGCAGATCACTTATGCGGCGATCGATGCCTGGGTGTCGCGCCGGCTATATCAGGCGGTTCTGGATGCCCCGGCCAATCCCGAACCCAAGCGGCGCCGCTAGCATTGCGATGAACCCGCGTCCGTGGGCGAAGGGGGCCTGGCGCCCGATGGTCGGCTAGGCGGTCTGCGCACCAGGATTCGGATCGCTTGGCCTCGCTAGACCGGTGGTGATCGCTGGCCCTTATTGGGCGAAGCTGGCGTCGTCGACCAAAACCGAATACTGGTAGCCATAGCCGAAGTCCTTGTCGGTATCCACTTTCCCCTCCGCGGTCACGACTGCGCCCACATCGGCGATATCGGTGGCAGACCTGAAGATCAAGCGGTCGCTGCCCGCGTCGCCGGTTCCGTCCTGCAGGTGGACCCAGTTCAGGCCCATGATATTGGGAGAAACCTTGACCACCTTGCCGCGAACGCGGACGGTCTTGCCTTTCAGATCCTGTTTGCCGGCGAACACTTCGGCAATGGTGTATCCGGCTTCGGCCTTTTCCATCGGCTCGATCGGAGCCGTCGCGACCGGGCTGGTTGCGATTGCCGGCGCGGCCGCGGCCCCCGAGCCGCCCTCCAAGCTCCCTACGAACATCAGTTCGTCAAAGGTGCGGTTCAGGCTCCGGCTGGTGAAGTTCCGCATCATCATCTGTTCGCTGAAACTCACTTGGTCGCCAACCGCGACTTGGGCGGCGGGGGCGGCGGCCCAATACACCTCGCCGCCTTCATCCACCTTGACGTAGGTGTAGCCTCCGCCGTCCATGGTTTCGAGCACGGTTGCGGAATGCATGGATCCGCCGAACGCTGGCGTGATTGCCGCAAATACGACTAGCGCTGCTGTTGCCAGCGGAAAGAGGGAGTAGCTGCGCATGAATCGGGCTCCTGGGAGTATGCTGTGTTTTGGGAACAGCTGAAAAAGGCCGTTCGCGGGTCTGTTATCGCGCCGTTTAGAGAGGGTCGCTATCCAGCCTAACAAAAAACCGGTGCCTTCGACCACCAGCCCTCAATGCCGTTCGAGGCGCGGCCGACTAAACCGATCGACTTCGTGCCTCGCCACTCACACCTTCAAATGAATTTCCCGCCAAAGCTTCCGGTAGGCCTTGGCCGGCCCGCTGTCGGGGGCGAAATGCACCACCGGGGCGCGCATCTCCCCCATCAGTTCCACCTTCTTGGAATCCGGGATACTGGTCTTGAGAATTTCCCGGAATTCCTGGGGCAGGTTCTCCACGGTTTCCCGGTGTAGGCGTCGGTTTTTGTTGTACATGGAGAAAAAGGGCAGCAGCTTGAGGTGGTGCGAGCGCTCCTTCTTGAAGTAGCGCAGCAGCTGCTGGTAGGTGCGCACCGAAAGGGTGCTGGGAATCAGGGGGATGAGCAGGGCGTCGGCGGCGTAGAAGATGTTCTCGGAGACCAGGGAGATACTGGGGGCGCTGTCGATGAACAACAGGTCATACTCGCGGTCGATTGGCGACAGCAGTTTGATCAACTGCTTGGTGGGCTTTTTGCTGTCGCCCAGGGCGAGGTCGAAGTTGCGGAACGAGAAATCCGCCGGGATGAGGTCCAGGCCCTCGTAATCGGTGGCCTTGGCGGCGTCGTCGAGCAGGGTCTTGCGCCGCACCAGGCGCTCCACCCCGCCCTTGACGCGGGGCTTGACGCGGAAATAGAAACTGGCCGCGCCCTGCGGGTCCAGGTCCCAGAGCAGGGTGCGGTAGCCGTCGCGGGCTGCCAGGTAGGCCAGGTTGACGGCGCTGCTGGTCTTGCCGACGCCGCCTTTGAGGTTGTAGGTCGCGAGGATTTTCATGGGGTCTCCGGCTGTGGCCCCGCCGGGGGGGAGAACAGCGCTTGCATACGGTTCTGACATTCGTCGTCGCTGAACTTGGCGAAGCGCTTGGCGAAGCCCTTGCGGACCTTGACCTCGCGTTCGGCCATGTCCTGTATCAGCAGGTCCATGGCCTCCAGCGCGGCCTGCTGGACCAGGCGTTGCTCGACGCGCATCTCCGCGATGTAGCGGCGCAGCCGCTGTTGCTGCAGTTCCAGGTCTTCGAAGGTCTCCAGATTATCTTGCAGCCGGTCGAGACGCCGCTTGATCTGATGGAAGCGCTTTTCGTGGCACAGGGGGCGGAAGAATTCGAGCAGGTACTGCAGATTCTTACACGCCTTGTTCAATTCGATCAGGGGCGCGGCCGGGGTGTTGTCGCCGATTTTCCGGCCCTGGGTCAGCAGGTCATGATAGGCGGGGCCGACGAGGCCCGCGGCCAGCGCCTCGACCGGCGCCTCGGCCGGGTCCTGGGGGCGCGCCAGTTGATGCTCCAGGAGCTTGCGCCAGCCCTCCACCAGGCGGTGGTAGCGGGGGCTCTGCAGGGCCACGTTCAGGTCCCGGTGCTCGCTGAGCTTGTGGTCGCGCAGGAAGCTGCGGAACGGCTCCAGGTAGCTGCCTTGGCCCGGCGGCAGGCGCGATTTGTACTCTTCCAGCAGCATCAAGTAGACGTCCATCTGGCGGGTCGGGCGGGAGACCTTCTCCAGCCAGGCGAACTCCTCCCGGTAGCGCCGGGTGTCCACGCCAGGAAAGGCCCCCGGCAGCTTGCTCAGCAGCAGCTCGGCGCGGCTGGCGGCGGCGCGCAGGTCGTGCAAGAACTCGCTGTCGAGGTCCCGGCAGGCGCCGTCCAGGTTGGTCTGCAGGTGCTCCAGCAGTTGCAAGTGCACCTGCGCCAGGGCCTGGCTGCCGGCCATGCCGGGACTGATTGCGTAGCGCAGCTGGCTAGAGTATTCCCCGGCCTGCAGGCCCAGCGCATGGAGGGCGGATGCCAGGGGATCTTCGCGCGCCGGGCGCAGCCCGCGCTTGCCGCCCAGGGCCCGCTGCAACTTGGCCGCTGCCTTGGTGTAGCCGCGATAGGGGAACAGGTAAAGGCGCGGCGGCAGGCTGATCTGTTTGATGCTGTGGGGCAGCAGGATCTGATCTCGGCGCAGTTCCAGCCGCACCATGGTCTTGCCTTCGCCATCGACCAGGCGCAAGGCTCGCACTTCGCTGTCGAGGGCCACCTTGGGGTGCATGGCGCGCACCCCGGTGATGGCCTCCAGTCGGGCGCGGATGGCCGGGGCGGTGAAATCCGAGGCGAAATGGGGCACCTGCGGCATGCGCTGCAGCAGCAGCACCTCGCCGCTGCCGACGCGGCGCCAGATCAGGCCCTGGCCGTTGCTGTCGCGGGCCAGCTCGAGCACGCTGCCGTGGGCGAAAAGGCGCCAATCAAAGGTGTCCAGGTACTGGCGCTGGACGTGGAACAGCGGGTCTTCGATCGGGGTCTGATTACCGGAGATCATGCCGCGGAGGTCGTCCAGGCCGAATCCCGCCGGCAAATCGAAGATGTAGCTGAGTCTGGGTTGCATGGTCTCCCCCTCTGCTGACGAGTGGCCCGGTCGCCGGGGGTGGAGCCCCGACGACAGGGAAACGGCAACGAGAGAAGCAAAAGGGACGAAACAACTAAGTATTTTAGCTTACACCAAATGTTGCGATTTTGTTAAACGTCTCCCGGTTTGCGAACCCCCGGGCCGGGTCTATGCTTGAAGGAGAGCGAATCGGGAGTTTGAGGTATGGCCGTTCGGGCCTTTGGGATGAGTCTGTTGCTGGTCGCCGCGGTCGCCTTGATGGCGGCCCTGCCCGAACCCCGCGCGGCGGAGTCGGGCGTGGCCTGGGTGCTCGAAGTCGAGGGCTCTATCGGCCCGGCCAGCGAAGACTATATCGGGCGCGCCCTGGACAAGGCGCCAGAGCAGGGGGTGGCGCTGCTGGTACTGCGTATGGACACCCCGGGCGGCCTGGATACCTCGATGCGCGCCATCATCAAGCGCATCAACGCCTCGGAGGTGCCAGTGGCGGTGTTCGTCGCCCCCAGCGGGGCCCGGGCGGCCAGCGCCGGCACCTACCTGCTGTACGCCGCCCATATCGCTGCCATGGCTCCGGGCACCAATCTCGGGGCTGCTACGCCGGTGCAAATGGGGGGGCTGCCGAGCCCCGAGCGGGACGGCGAAGATGGCAGTGAACCCGGGGCAAAGGCCGAGCCCAAGCCCGCCGGCATGAAGCAGAAGCTGGTCAATGACGCGGTGGCCTATTTGCGCGGCCTGGCCGAGATGCGTGGGCGTAACGCGGACTGGGCGGAAGAAACAGTGCGTGAGGCCGCCAGCTTGCCGGCCGAGGAGGCGCTGGAACTGGGCGTGATCGACCTGATGGCGTCGGATGTGCCCGAGCTGCTGCGCGCGATCGATGGGCGCAGGGTATCGGTCCTGGGCCAGGAGCGGTTGCTGCACACCGGCGATCTGCGCCAGGAGAGTCTGCCGCCGGACTGGCGCACCCGCCTGCTGGCCATCGTCAGCGATCCGAACATTGCCTATGTGCTGATGCTGATCGGGATCTACGGCCTGATCTACGAGTTCTCCAACCCCGGTGCCGTTCTGCCGGGCACCGTCGGCGGCATCTGTCTGCTGCTGGCGCTCTATGCCTTCCACCTGTTGCCGGTCAATTACGCCGGGGTAGCCTTGTTGGTGGTGGGCCTCAGCCTGATGGTGGCGGAGGCCTTCGTTCCCAGCTTCGGCGCCCTGGGCATCGGCGGCATGCTGGCGTTTCTCATCGGCTCGGTGATCCTGATCGACACCGACGCCCCGGGCTACGGCATCGCCCTGCCGCTGATCCTCTCCGTTACCCTGGTCCTCGGGTTGGCGGTGGTGCTGACCATCGGCCTCGCGCTCAAGGCGCGTGGGCGTCCGGTGGTGAGCGGTGGAGAGGAACTGATCGGGGCCCGGGCCCGAGTGCTGGACGGTTTTCCCGGCCGGGGCCGGGTGCACCTGCACGGCGAGGACTGGACCGCCCGCAGCGAGCAGCCGCTGCGCCCGGGTCAGCTGGTGGAGGTAACCGGCCGCGATGGCCTGACCCTGCTGCTGGGGCCGACCGCTTCCCGGAGGAATGACCCATGACCGCCTATACCCTCGCGATTGTCTTCGGCCTGATCGCCCTGTTTCTGTTTTCCATGTTCAAGATCCTGCGCGAGTACGAGCGCGGGGTGATCTTTATGCTTGGCCGCTTCTGGCGGGTCAAGGGCCCGGGACTGATCATCGTCATCCCGATCATCCAGCAGATGGTGCGGGTGGATCTGCGCACCGTGGTAATGGACGTGCCGAGCCAGGACGTGATCTCCCGCGACAATGTCTCGGTCAAAGTCAATGCGGTGGTCTACTTTCGGGTCATCGATCCAGAGAAGGCGATCATCCAGGTGGCGGACTTCTTCTCCGCCACCAGCCAGCTGGCTCAGACCACCCTACGTTCGGTACTCGGTCAGCACGAACTCGACGAGATGCTGGCCGAGCGCGAGCGCCTGAATGCGGACGTGCAGTCGATTCTGGACCAGCAGACCGATGCCTGGGGCATCAAGGTCTCCAATGTGGAGATCAAGCACGTGGACCTGGACGACAGCATGATCCGGGCGATCGCCAAGCAGGCCGAGGCCGAGCGCACTCGGCGCGCCAAGGTGATCCATGCCGAGGGCGAGATGCAGGCGGCGGATAAGCTGACCGAGGCGGCCGTCATCCTCAGCCGGCAACCCCAGGCGATGCAACTGCGCTATTTGCAGACCCTGACCGAGATCGCCAGCGACAAGTCGAGCACGGTGGTCTTCCCCTTGCCCATGGATCTGATCGAGCCGCTGCTGAAGAAGCTCAATGCCTGAGACGCCGGCGGAGCTGCGAACTACGGCCGTGGTGACCGCCTTCCTGCGGCACCAGGGGCGGGTACTGCTGGTGCGCCGCAGCGCCGGGGTGGGCAGTTACCAGGGACGCTGGTCGGCGATCAGCGGCTACCTGGAGGACCCGGACCCCTTGCAGCAGGCACTGCGTGAAATCCAAGAGGAGACCGGACTGGACAGGGCCGTGTTGCGTCTGCGGACTCGAGCCGAGCCGCTGGCGGTGCCGGCCCCGGAACTCGGCATCTGCTGGCTGGTGTACCCCTTCCTGTTCGAGGTGGAAGATCCCGCGGGCATCCGTCTGGACTGGGAAAACACCGAGTTGCGCTGGGTGGCCCCGTCGGAACTGGACGGCATGCCCACGGTACCGGCCCTGGCCGAGGCCCTGGCTTCGGTCAGTCCGGACTGATGGATCCCGACGACTATCCGCGCTTTCTGGAGCAACTGGCCGAGGACCGGGGACAGGGGGCCAGCGCCCTGGCCAGGGCCAGTTTGCGGGCCGCTGCCGCCTCCGCCCGGGATGCCCCGGGGACCCAGGGCGCCGAGCTGCACCGCCTGCTGCTCGAGCGGGCCGAGGAGATGGCCCGGCTGCGGCCGAGCATGGCCCCCATCGGCAACCTGCTCGGGCGCTGGCAGAAGGCCCTGGAGGAGGTGTCGAAAGCGAACTTGGCGCAGTTCCGCGCCCAGGCCGCGGCCCTCGCCGAGGCCCTGATTGCCGAGTCCGAGCAGGCTCTGGAACAGGCGGCGGCCCACGCCTGCCACGCCATCGGCCCCGGCCGCCGCATCCTCACCCACAGCCTGAGCGCCAGCGTGCTGGCCTGCTTTCGCCGCCTGCGCGGCAGCGGGGTGCGCGCCATTGTCAGCGAATCCCGCCCCCTCAACGAGGGCCGACGCCTGGCCGAGCAGTTGGCGGACTGGGCGGTCCCGGTCAGCCTGATTACCGACGCCCAGCTCGGCCTGTTCGCCGCCGAGGCCGACTTGGCGCTGATCGGTGCCGACCGCCTGTTGGGGGACGGCAGCGCGGTGAACAAGGCCGGCAGCTACCTGCTGGCCTTGGCCGCCCGCGATCGCGGAATTCCCTTCTACGTCTGCTGCGAGAGTTTCAAGGCTGTGTCGGGCCTGGATGCGCCGCTGGAGGAGATGGCCGGCAGCGAGCTGGGTTATCCCCAGCGGCCGGGGATCCTGCTGCGCAACACCTACTTCGACATCACACCGGCGCGCCTGATCGGTGCCTGGTTCACCGAATGCGGGGGCAGCGACCGATGGGTGCCATCTCCCATGTAGTGGGTTTCGACGACGCCCCCTTCGCCCCCGAGCACCGAGGTGACGTGCCGGTGGTGGGGGCGGTGTTCTGCGGGAGTCGGTTGGAAGGGGTGCTGCGCGGCAAGGTGCGCCGCGACGGCGCCAATGCCAGTCGAGAGTTGGTGCGCCTGGTGGAGCAATCTCGCTTCCGCGCTCACCTGCAGGCGGTGTTGTTGCAGGGTATTGCCTTGGCCGGATTCAATGTGGTGGACCTGCCGGGGCTGCATCAGCGTCTGGGGATGCCGGTGTTGGCCATCGCCCGGCGGGCCCCGGACATGGCCGCCATCGAGCGCGCATTGCGGGGGCCGGTGCCGGGGGGGCTGCGCAAGTGGCGCCTGTTGCAGCGGGCCGGCCCGATGCAGCCCCTGGCCGGGTTGCAGGTGCAGCGGGCGGGCATCGATGCCGCGGCAGCGGCGGAGCTGATCGATCGCCTGGCGGTGAACGGCCGGGTGCCGGAGCCCTTGCGCACCGCGCATTTGATCGCCGCCGCCCTGGGGCCGGGTCGCAGTGGCCAGCGGGTCTGATAGGGAACGCCTCCTGCCCTGGGGAACTGGCCCCTCGGCGCTGATTGCTTTGGGGAATTGAAAACGGCGGGCATCCCGCCGAGTGGGAAACGCCTCATTCGGCGCCTGCCTTGGCGATCAGTCGAACGGCAGTCGGGCGTAGATGCCGAGGCGGTCGAATCGCAGGCCATATAGATCCTGCGCCGACTGGGACCCGTCTTGCACGTCGACGCTGACGAAGTCGTATTTCAGGCCGATGCCGACCTGGTCGAAGGGGCGGTACTCGACCGCGACCCGGGCGTCGAACAGGTTGCCCTGCCAGTCGTCCCGGCCGCCGCTGAAGTAGCGCAGGTCACCGCGCAGGTTCCAGTTTGGATTGAAGGCGTAGCGCCCACCCAGGCCGAAGGTGGGCAGGGGGCGCTCGAGCCCCGAAAAGCGGGCGTGGGTGTCAGAGTCGGCGCCAGTGGCCAGGTCGAGATCCAACATCTGCAGCCCGAGGGAGCCCCAGAGGTCCCAATCGCTGCTCCGCAGGAAAGAGACGGCATAGTCGACGCGGTAGATGCTGAAGTCGTAGTCCCCGTCCTCGGCGGACCCGGTGAGCGCGTAGTCCGGGCGGAGGTCCGTTCCGTCAATGCCGGCAGCGAAGGATCGGTTGGGGGCCTGTACCCCGAAATCCAGGCGTTGGTTGGCGGTCAGTTGCCAGGAGCCGTCGACTTGCCAGCGTTCGCTGTTCGACCCCGGGGCGATGGTATAAAACGGCGCCTCGCCTCCCAGGCCTGCGCCCCAGGCCTGGGGCGCGAGCAACCCCAGTCCGGCGAGCAGGTATGGGATCGGGAGCTTCACGCTAGGTTTCCTTTTCGGCTGAAATCGATTGGGTTTCGAGCCAAGCCTTTACGACCGGGTTCGTCCCACTTAAACACTATTATACGCTCAATCCAAACCGAGCGTTGTGAACCAGCGTGAATCTCGCGCTATTCGGCCCGCAGCGCTTGCACTGGGTCCAGGGCCGCGGCGCGACTGGCGGGCAAGGCCCCGGACAGCAGCCCGACCAGGACCGCCAGGGCCTCGGCCAGGACAACGTAGCCCCAGGACAGGTGCACCGGCAGGGCCGGTACCAGCCAGGCCAGCAGCCCGGCGCTGCCCAGCCCCAGGACCAGACCGGCCAGGCCACCGAGGGCGGCCAGGGCGATCGCCTCGCCCAGGAACAGCCCCAGCACCTGGCCGCGGCGGGCGCCGATGGCCCGCAGCAGGCCGATTTCACCGGTGCGCTCGGTGACCGCGATGGTCATGATGGTGAGGATGCCGACCGCCCCCACGAACAGGGAGATACCGCCCAGGGCGGCCACCGCCAGGGTCAGGATTTCGAGCACCGAGCCCAACACTTCCAACATCTCTTCCTGGGTGGTGATGGTAAAGTCCTCGCCGCCGTGGCGCTCGATGAGCAGGGCCCGCACCCGCTCGGCAACCTCTCCGGCATCGGCGTCAGACCGGTACACCAAGTCCACCTGTATCAGGCTGTCGCGGTTGAACATGGCCAGGGCTCGGCCGGCGGGGATGTACAGGGTGTCGTCCAGGTCGAAACCTAGCAGTTGACCCTTGGGTTCCATCACCCCGATCACCCGGTAACGTTCGCCGGCGATCCGCAGCCGCTGGCCGAGCGGGCTGGCGTTGGGGAACAGCTCCCGCCGAAGCTTGCTGCCGAGCACCGCAAAGGCGCGGGCCGCCCGCGGGTCGTCGTCGGGCAGAAAGCGCCCGGAGGCGATGCGCATCTGCCATACCTCGGGCACCCGGGGGCCGGCGCCTATGACCATGGTGCGGCGACTGCGCGCGCCGGCCTCCACTTGGGCATTGCCCTGCACCTTCGGCACCACCGCAATCACCTGGGGGACGCGCCTCAGCGCCTCGGCGTCGTCGATGCTGAGCGGGCGCACATTGCTGACCAAGGCCCCGGACATGCCGATGGTGTTGGACTTGCCCGGGGCGATGCTAATCAGATGGGTGCCGAACTGGGTGAATTCCGCCAGCACAAACCGGTGCACCCCTTCGCCGATGGCGGTCAGCAGCACCACCGAGGCGACGCCCACCGCGATCCCCAGGGCGGTGAGCAGACTGCGCACCCGCTGTCCGAGCACGGCGCCGGTG
>CBDUCL010000028.1:0-20954 GCA_965365625.1 uncultured Chromatiales bacterium
CCTTCCCTTTGACCTTGTCGCCCACCTTGGGGCCACGCTGGCCGGCGCCCGGGTGCGCCTGCTCGAACTCGCTCAGCAGCGAGGCGAAATCTTCGTTGTCTGCCATATCATCCACCGTCCGCGGATAACCCGCGGCTCCATTCAAATATGCCCGGCAGGCTAACCGAGCCCGGGGCCTCGCGCAACAGCGGTAGTCATTCCGGGCTTGATTACTGGTAATAACAACAGTACCCTAACCGAGCCGGCTACATGCAGGAAAGCCGGCACCACACCAGCAACCGATGGGAGCACTGCGCCGTGATCGAGATCGAGTACATCGTCAAAGACAGCAAAGGGGTAGAGAAATTGCGCACCGCCGACAAAAAGGCCGCTGACGCCTACGACAAGGCCCTGGACAACGCCGAGCGCCTGCAGGCCCTGCTACGCCACGACCAGGTGCTGCCCAAGTTGGACGACGCCGACCTCGAGGAACTCACCATCTACCTGGCCCTCAACGCAAAGAACGTGGACCGCATTCTCAAGGGCAAGGAGCCGGAGTTGAGCGAGCCGGAGGCCCAGAACGCCGACAACGTGGCGCCGCTCAAAGCCGCGAAAAAATAGCCTTACCAGGCCGTTAACTTACTGAGGGGCCTTCAAAAAGCCTCCTCGACCCGGATCTCCGCAAACCCCAGGTCCCGTGCCACCGCAGTGGCCTGGTCCAGGTCGTGGTACACCTTTTCGGTGCCGCTGTGGCCGGTATAGGGGGTCTGCTCCCCCGTCCTGGCGACGAGCAGGATCCGCCAGCCGTTGGCGTCCGCGGCCGGGGTGATCAACGCCGCGCTCAGGCTGCCCTCGTGCAGCGCCAGCTGCGCCTGATCATGATCCATGACTAACCTCCTCGAATACCCTGCCTAAAAGCATAGACGCCCCATTTCGCATCGGGGAGAATCAACCCTCGCCCGGTTCGCTTCCGAGAGGCTGTTGATCGGCGGGGGCCGGCGTTCGGGGGCAGTCGCATTGGCGGCGGGCTCGTGGCAAAATGAGCGCCGGTGCTATGGGATTGCCCGCTTCTCTGTTCCGCTGCCTCGAATCAATAAGCCGAAAACGAAAGGCGTGACTGACCTCACTTTATCAAAGTTAACGGATTATGGTCGCTTTTTGCAGAGCTAGATGGAATGATCACTCGTGCCGGCATTCTTAAGGAGACGCTGAAAACAGCCCTCCCTGGCTATTTGCAGCACGGCTTTCGAAAACGCGGTTTCCGAAAGCCTTCATCTTCAGGCGGTTGGACGCCTGAAGATGGCGGGGCGTCCTGCCCCGCACGGGAAACGCTATTTAATCGCTTCCCTAACGGAGCATCGTTTCGGCACCCGCGATACGGAACAGGAATAGGTTTTTTGCCGCCCTGAATCGACGCCGAATGGTCCTAATTCACTAGCCAGACGGTCCGTTGCGATAGCACAAACCGTGTGGAGGCGACAGATGGAAATTGCGAACCCAGGTGACCTGCTGCAGTATGTGGATGGACGCGAGATCGTAAAGATCGGTGGCTATGTCTTGCCGGCAGAGGATTTTTCTCTGACCCGGTTCATGCTGGAGGACCTGGGCATGACTTGGCTGCATCCCGGCGGCCTGCCGAGCACCCAACGCATGCTGGAGAATCTCGATCTGTCGCCGGACGACGAGCTGCTGGATCTGGGCTGCGGGGTAGGCTCGACCTCTCGCTTCGTCGCCAAGAAGTATGGATGTCGGGTCGTCGGCGTGGACCGAGACCCGGCAATGGTCGAGTCGGCGCGAAAACGCACCCCTGCGAAGGCCACGCGGGTAAGGTTCGAAGTGATGGACGGCCGCGCGATGACTTTTGAAACAGATCGCTTCGATCAGGTCGTGCTGCAATCGGTGGTTTGCTTTAACGACAAGCTGCCGCTGCTCGAGGAGGCCATTCGGGTGTTGCGTCCGGGAGGGCAGATCGGGCTCAACGAGGTAACCTGGATGCGTCCACCGACGGAAAAGGTAGCCAAAGTCACCCGGGCCACGGTGTGCGAGACGTTCAGCGGAGCCATGCTGAAGGACGATTGGATCGATCTGCTGCGGCGGGCGGGCTGTGATCAGGTCAGCGAGCAGCGGTTCGAATTCAAGCCGGTAGCGCCCTACCAACTCCTGCGTGAAGAGGGTATTCTCAATACGGTACGCACCTTCTCGCGCGTCCTCACCAACTCCAATAATCTGATGCGGTTGAGTGCGGTAAGCGATTATTTTCGCCAATTTCCCGGATACTTCGGCTACGGCATATATACGGGCTCCAAACCCGGAAAAAATTGAATTGGCCAACGCCCAAAATGCGGACACCGGGGGCAGCATCAGCCAAGTGAGGTTGGTACCCGATGCCACCTACGCCGAGCAAGAGTCCCTGCGGTTCAGAATCGCCGCTCGAACGCGCGGCATCCTGTTCTACCGACTCCTAAATCTGCTCGCCATCCCGCTGTTTGGTCTGCTGTCCGCGCCAGAGGTGATTTCGCCCGGCTGGTTCGTGGTTTTTCTGTTGACCGCCGTTGCCGTTAATCTGTTCCAGATAGCAATCCATTTCCTGGACCATCCGCTGGCGAATCGATGGATACTGTCAGTAGCACCAGACGCGATCCTGATCCTGTCATTAGCCCTGCTATCCGGCGGATTCACCAGCTTTTTCGTCTATCTCCTGATCCCCTTCGCGATACACTCGGTGGTGTACTTCGAGCGTCGAATTTCTTGGTTCACCGGCGCCATTGCGACCGCTTGTCTGCTCCTCGTGTTTGCGTTGCAATCGGGGACCGGTGACCCCGATGCTTCGCGACTGCTTGCGCTGTTGTTGACGCTGGCCGCGGTGACGCTTGCTGCCGGTGAGGTCGCCCATCTGATCACCGACATGCGTGGCCGCATGCTCAGTTCGGTGCTTGAACTAATCGACAGCAACCGACGACTGGTCGAAGAGCAGGCGGCGCGCCAGGAAGGCGCGGACCAGGTGCGCCTGCTGCTCGATTCCACCGAAGAAGGCATTTTTGGCATCGACGCCGAGGGTCGATGTGTCTTCGTCAACCCGGCCTGCCTGCGGATGCTGGGTTTCGCGCGGGAAGAAGATCTTCTGGGCCGGAACATGCACGAGACCATTCACCACTCCTGGCCGGACGGAACACCCTACCCTGCCGAGCAGTGCAAGGTCGCCTCCGCCCTTCGAGCCGGCCAGGGGCAGCATTCTGATGAGGAGGTGCACTGGAGAGCGGATGGCAGCAGTTTCCCGGTCGAGTATTGGTCGCGGCCGATCATGCGCAAAGGCGAGGTTGTCGGCGCCGTGGTGACCTTTATCGACATCAGCGCGCGCCGGGCCGACGAGGCGCGAATGCGGCAACTGTCTTCGGCGTTGGAGCAGACGGCAGATGTCGTGATGGTAGCGGATCGCGAGGGGATCATAGGATACGTCAACCCCGCCTTCGAGGGTATTACCGGCTACACCCTGGAGGAAGTCTCCGGCAGACCCGCAGATTTTCTGCGCTCCGGCGAAAACGAACCGGATTTTTATCAACAGATGTGGGACCGGGTTCGCGCAGGCCGGGTGTTTCGCGACGTCCTGATCAATCGCAAGAAAGACGGCAATCTTTATTTTCAGGAAACCACCGTAACGCCGCTCAAAGACGATCGCGGCGAAATCCTGAACCTGGTATTCACGGGGAAAGACCTCACTGAGCGCATCGAGGCCCAAGAACGCCTGCAATATCTGACCCATCACGATCTGCTGACCAAGCTGCCCAACCGTGCCCTGTTGAGCGATCGCCTGGAGCATGCACTCGCAGTGATGCAAGCGGACGAGTCGGTTGGGGTGCTGTTTGTCGATATCGACCGCTTCAAGGTCATAAACGACACCCTGGGCCACGTCGCCGGAGACAAGATCCTGGTCGGTCTGGCGGAGCGCCTGCAGGATCGCATGCGCAAGGGGGCTACCGTCGCCCGCCTCGGAGGGGACGAATTTGCGATCGTCGTGGAGGGAGAAGAATCCTCGGAATCAATAGCCGGCTTTGGCCAGGAGGCTACAAGCGCCTGGAGCCAGCCGTTTCTGTTCGACGGCAAGTCTTACTTCATAACGGCCAGCATTGGAATCAGCGTTGCCCCGTCGGACGGCACCGACGCCCCCACCTTGCTGAAACATGCGGACATCGCCATGTACCGGGCCAAGGAATTGGGCCGAAACCAGTTCCAATTCTACTCCCCGGAAATGGGCGTCATGGTGGGGCAACGGCTGCGCCTCGAAACCCGGTTGCGGGAAGCCATCGAGCGGGCGGAATTCCGATTGCATTACCAGCCCCAGTGGCACGCCGCGTCCGACCAGTTGGTGGGGCTCGAAGCCCTGCTGCGCTGGCAGAGCCGCGATCTGGGCCTGGTGATGCCGGACAAGTTCATACCCGTAAGCGAAGAGACCGGGTTGATCGCTCCGCTGGGGAAATGGGTGCTGGAAACCGCCTGTAGGCAATTGGCCGAATGGAATAGCCCGGAGCGGCGCCTGCGGATCGCCGTCAACGTGTCCGGGCGCCAGTTTGACGACCCGGAACTGCCCTCGTCGATATTCCGGCTGCTTGAGGAAACCGGACTCGAGCCATCTCAACTGGAGATCGAAATCACCGAAAGCACGATGATGCAAGAGGGTCAGGAGACCATTCAAACCCTTGAGGCCTTGGGTCGGCATGGCGTGCGCATAGCGGTGGACGATTTCGGCGTCGGGTACTCGTCGCTCAGCTATCTAAAACGTTTTCCGATCGACACCTTGAAGATCGACCGCAGCTTCGTTCGCGATCTCCCGCACAACGCGGATGACGTCTCCATCGTGCAAACGATTATCGCAATGGCGCAATCGCTAAAGCTCGAGGTCGTCGCGGAAGGGGTGGAAACCGACGAGCAACTGCAGTTTCTGCGCGCTCTCGGCTGCGACTTGGTGCAAGGCTATCTGTTTTCCGCACCCGCCCCCGCTGAAGAGATCACGCGCAGCCTGCGTCCCCATTGACGCGCGACGCGTCCCAGCCCGCCCCCGAAGCACGCGCCTCCTTGGGTCTAGCTGGGCCTGGCCGCAAGGTTGAACCGCTCCGAGCAGCCGCTTAGCGGCCCCCCTGCCCCGAGATCTTCGCCCAGGTATCACGCAGGGTTACGGTGCGGTTGAACAGCGGCCGCTCGGGGGTACTGTCGGGGTCGACCACGAAATAGCCCTCGCGCTCGAACTGGAACCGCTCGCCGGGCCGGGCGTCGGCCAGGGCGGGTTCCAGCAGACAGTGGGTAAGGGTACGCAAAGAGTCGGGATTGATTTGATCGGTGAAGGGACGCTCGTCCTTGACCGCGTCCGGGGTGGGATGGGCAAACAGCCGGTCGTACAGGCGCACCTCGGCGGCGATCGCCCGCTCGGCGGGCACCCAATGGATAACGCCGCGCACCTTGCGCCCTTCCGGGTTCTTGCCCAGGGTGTCTGGATCGTAGCTGCAGCGCAACTCGACGATCTCGCCCCGTTCGTCCTTTATCACGTCATCGGCGCGGATCACATAGGCATTGCGCAGGCGCACTTCGCCGCCGGTGACCAGGCGTTTGTACTTGCGTGGTGCCTCTTCGCGGAAGTCCTCGCGGTCGATGTACAGTTCGCGACCAAAACTCAGTTCGCGGCTGCCCATAGTCTCGTCCTTGGGATGATTGGCGGCGGACAGTGGCTCGTTCTGGCCCTCAGGATAGTTCTCGATAACAACCTTCAAGGGGTGCAGCACCGCCATGCGGCGCGGGGCGCTGCGGTCCAGGTCCTCGCGGATGCAATTCTCCAGCAGGCTCATTTCCACCAGGTTGTCGGCCTTGGTGACACCGATGCGTTCGGCGAAGGTGCGGATCGAGGCCGGCGTATAACCACGCCGGCGCAGGCCGGCGATGGTGGGCATGCGCGGGTCGTCCCAACCCTCCACAAAGCCTTCGTCCACCAGTTGAGTGAGCTTGCGTTTGCTCACCACCGTGTACTCCAGATTGAGGCGGGAGAACTCGATCTGCTGCGGATGGCAGGGCACGGAGATATTGTCCAGCACCCAGTCGTAGAGGGGGCGGTGGTCTTCGAACTCCAGGGTGCAGAGGGAGTGGGTGATGCCCTCCAGGGCGTCGGAAATGGGATGAGTGTAGTCGTACATCGGGTAGATGCACCACTCCTCCCCGGTCTGGTGGTGGATCACGCCGTGGCGGATTCGGTACAGAGTCGGGTCCCGCATATTCATATTGGGCGAGGCCATGTCGATCCGGGCCCGCAACACCCGCGCGCCGTCCGGGAACTCGCCTGCGCGCATGCGCTGGAACAGCTCCAGGTTTTCTTCCACCGAGCGGTTCCGGTACGGGCTGTCCCGCCCCGGCTCCTTGAGGGTACCGCGGTACTCCCGAGTCTGCTCGGCATTGAGATCGCAGACATAGGCCTTGCCGGCCTGAATCAGTTCGACGGCGAAGGCGTAGAGCTGCTCGAAATAGTCGGAGGCATAGAACAACCGATCTTCCCAGTCGAACCCAAGCCAGCGCACGTCGGCCTGGATGGATTGCACGAACTCCAGGTTCTCCTTGTGGGGGTTGGTATCGTCGAAGCGCAGATTGCACTTGCCGCCCGGATAATCCCGGGCGACGCCGAAGTTGAGGCAGATCGACTTGGCGTGGCCGATGTGCAGGTAGCCGTTGGGCTCGGGTGGAAAGCGGGTATGCACCCGGCCGCCGTGCTTGCCCGCCGCCAGGTCCTTGTCGATGATCTGGCGGATGAAGTTGCTGGGTTTTTGCTCGCTCATGACTGCTCTTGCTCTTTTATGACCGCCTAGGCGGCGGATTCCTCGCGCTGGCGGATGAACGCCAGGGCGCGGTCGATACGCCGCAGGCAGGCCTCCTTGCCCACCAGTTCCAGGGTGACGTCGATACCGGGGGATGCAGCACGGCCCACCACGGCGACCCGCAGGGGCTGGGCGACCTTGCCCATTTTCAGTTCCAGCTCGTCGGATACCTTTTGCACCAAGTCGTGAAGGGCCTCGCCGCTCCAGTCTTCCTGGGCGGCCAGCGCCTCGCGCATGCGCTCCAGAGGCACCCGCGCCACCGGCCGCAGGTGCTGCTTGGCGGCCTTGGGATCGTATTCGTCGAAGTCCCTGTAAAAAAAGGCGCTGATCTCGGCCATTTCCACCAGGGTCTTGGCCCGCTCTTGCTGGGCCGCAGCCACCGCCACCAGATCGGGGCCGGTGCTGGGATCGATCCCCAGCCGGCCCATTTGCGGGCTCAGCAGGTGGGCGATGCGCTGGGGGTTGTCTTCCTTCAAATAGTGCTGATTGAGCCAGTTGAGCTTGTCGGTATTGAAGCTGGACGCGGCCTTGTTGACCTGGTCGATGTCGAACAGCTGGATCATCTCGTCCAGGCTGAAGATCTCCTGGTCGCCGTGGGACCAGCCCAGGCGCACCAGATAGTTCAGCAGCGCCTCGGGAAGGTATCCGTCGTCCCGGTACTGGATCACGCTCACCGCACCGTGGCGCTTGGACAGGCGCGCCCCGTCGTCGCCCAGGATCATGGGCACATGGGCGTAGGTCGGAGGCTCATGACCCAGCGCGCGGATGATATTGATCTGGCGCGGGGTGTTGTTGACGTGGTCGTCGCCACGCACCACATGAGTGATCTGCATGTCCATGTCATCGACCACCACCGTGAGGTTATAGGTGGGGGAGCCGTCGGTGCGGCGGATAATGAGATCGTCCAGCTCGCCGTTGGAGATGCTGATGCGGCCCTGTACCAGGTCGTTCCAGGCCACGCTGCCGTCGTCCGGATTGCGGAAGCGCACCACGTGGGGCTCGTCGGCGCTCACCTCCCGATGCCGGCAGTGGCCGTCGTAGCGGGGCTTGGCCTTGACCTTCATGGCCCGCTCGCGCAAGTCGTCCAGGCGCTCCCGGGAGCAATTGCAGCGGTACGCCAGGCCTTGCTCCAGCAGTTGGTCGATGACCTGGTGATAGCGGTCGAAGCGCTCGGTCTGGTAGAAGGGGCCCTCGTCGTACTCGAGCCCGAGCCAGGTCATACCCTCCAGGATGGCGTTCACCGACTCGGCGGTGGAGCGCTCCAGGTCGGTGTCTTCGATGCGCAACACAAAGGCGCCGCCGTGCTTGCGGGCGAACAGCCAGGAGAACAGCGCGGTACGGGCACCGCCCACGTGCAGATAGCCGGTGGGGCTGGGGGCGAAACGGGTGCGGACGGTCATGGCTTCCTTCTTCGTCAGGGGTCGACACGGAAACCCGGGATTCTACCAAAGCCGACCGCCGGCCGCAGGAGATTGATCGGTCAGCCGAGCCTAGCGGTCCAGCCGCTGCAAGGCCGCGAGCAGATCTTCGACCATCGCGGCCAACAGCCGCCGGCCCTTGGCGGCGCTGGCCAGCCGGGGATTGCCATAGACCCCGCTCGGGGAATAGCCGGGGCTGGACGCATCGTCGCGGCTGAAGGCACCGCGCAACGCCTGGCCGGACCAGTCCGGAGCCCGCTCCATGGCCACCTGCTCGGGGGCGATGGCAAGCAGAATCGAGGTCTCCAGCTCGTCCGCATGGCCACCCCTGGCCTGTTCGGCCAGCGCCGTCTCCTGGCGCCGATAGGCAGGGCCGGCATAGACATTGGCCAATTCCAGGGCGGCGAAACCCGAGGCGCTTTGGATCGCCTGGCGCAACGGCGCGATGGTGCTGATGCCGGTATTCAGCACCAGGCAGCGCCTGGCTCCGGCAGCAAGGATACCGGCCAGGATGTCACCCACCAGAGCAGAGAAGATCTCCCTCGACAGGCTGATACTGCCCGGATAATCGGTGAACGCCGGATAATGGCCGTAGCCCAGGGTCGGCCAGCACACCACCGACGTCCGCTCCGCCAGGGCCCGGGCCAGCCATTCCGCCTGGAGCCAATCGCTGTGCATGGGCAGGTGGGGGCCATGCTGCTTGCAGGCCGCTCCCACCGGCAGCAGCGCCGGAGCGCCCGCGGCCAGCCGCTCCGCTACCTGAGGCCAGACGGCACTGGCCAGCAACAGGCCGGGGCGAGTTTCGATCTGCATGCGTCAATGATAGCGCCTTTCCCCCACCCCGCCCGCGGTTGGAACTTGCGCCCGGTTGCAGGAGAATATGCGCCATTCTGGGGGTTTGCATGAAGCGTATTTCATCGGCAGCGGGCAGGGCTGCGGTCTGGGGAAGTCACCTTGGGCTATTCGCGCTCCTGCTGGGCACGGGTCCGGGGCTGGCGGCCGATGCCGAGGCCTATCTCCCTTGGGAGGCGGTGGACTTCGCCATCCCCAAGCCCCTGGGGGGACTGTCAGGCGACCCCGAGCGCGGCCGCAATCTGGTAGTGGCACGGGACAAGGGCAACTGCTTGGCCTGCCACCAATTGCCGATCCCGGAGGAAGCGGATCACGGCAACCTGGGCCCGCCGCTGGTGGGGGTGGGAGCGCGTCTCACCCCGGGGCAGATCCGGCTGCGGTTGGTGGACGAAACCTACCTCAACCCCGTCACCATCATGCCGGGCTACTACCGGGACCCCGCCCTGCTGCATCGGGTAGCTCCGGCCCTGGCCGGCCGCACCGTGCTCAGCGCCCAGGAGATCGAGGACGTGCTGGCCTATCTGGTCACCCTGAAATGAGCCGGCGGGCCGGTGCTCTGATTCTGCTGCTCGCGGGCAGTGCCGCGCCCCTGGCCGGGGAGCCGGTATCGGGTTACCAACTGCTGTCTCCGGAGATGCAGGAGATGCAGGACGACGAGTTCACCAACCCCGGCATGCTGACCGTCGAAGCCGGGCGCGAGTTGTTCTCCCAGCCCGGCCTCAATGGTCAGGCCTGCGCCGATTGTCACGGGGCGGACGGGGAACGAATCAACCCGGGGCGCATCGCCGCCTACCCCATTTACGACCAAGAACGCCAACAGGTGCTGACGCTAAGAGCCCAGATCGACGCCTGCCGCGACGAGCGGCTGGAGGAGTTCCCGGAACCCTACGAGTCCCAGGATCTGCTGGCCCTGGAGACCTTCGTCCGCTACCTAGCCCGGGGTGAGCCGGTGCAGGTGGACATCCAAGGGCCGCTGGCCGAGCACTTCGAACGCGGACGGGAACTGTTCGAGACCCGCTTGGGCCAGTTCAACTTCAGCTGCGCCCACTGCCACCAGGTCTACCCCGGCTTCCGGCTACGCAGCCAGACCCTGAGCCAGGGCCACTCCAACGCCTTCCCCGCCTACCGGATCACCCCGGGGCGAGTCGTCGGCCTACACCGCAAATTCATCGACTGCTTTATCACCCTGCGCGCCGAGCCCTACCCGGTGGGCTCGCAAGAGTTTATCGACCTGGAGGTCTACTCGACCGCCCGAGGTAACGGCCTGCCGATCGAGACGCCGGGTATCCGCCGCTGATGGACGCCCCCGCCCCCCTGGCCGAGGTACGCGGGTTGCGCAAGCGCTACGCCAAGCAGACGGTGGTGGACGGGGTCGACTTCGACATCCCGCGCGGGCGCTGCTTCGGTTTTCTCGGCCCCAACGGGGCGGGCAAGACCACCACCCTGCGCATGCTGCTGGGGCTGACCCCACCCAGCGGCGGCAGCATTCGCCTGTTCGGGCTGGAACTGCCGCGGCAGGCCCGGGAGGCGCGGTTTCGCATCGGGGTGGTACCCCAGGCCGACAATCTCGACCCGGACTTCAGCGTGGCGGAGAACCTGCGCATCTACGGCCGCTACTTCGGCCTGCCGAGGCGGCAAGTCGACGAGCGCATTGCCCCATTGTTGGAGTTCGCCGCCCTTAGCGAGCGCCGCGACGCCAAGACCGACACCCTGTCGGGCGGCATGCAGCGGCGCCTGACCATCGCCCGGGCCCTGATCAACCAACCCGAACTGTTGATGCTCGACGAGCCCACCACCGGCCTCGACCCCCAGGCCCGGCACCTCATCTGGGCCCGGCTTGGTGAGCTGCGCGAGGCCGGTACAACCCTGATCCTGACCACCCACTACATGGAAGAGGCGGAGCGCCTGTGCGACGAACTGGTGATCATGGACCGGGGGCGCATTCTGGACCAAGGCTCCCCGCGCCAGCTGATTGCCCGGCACGTGGACCCGGAGGTGGTGGAGGTGCGGGCCGAGGTCGGGTCTCGGCTGCCCGTATTGGAGGGTCTGCCAGGGTGCCGAGTGGAGGCGATCGGCTCCAGCCTATACTGCTATACGGCGGACGCCGGGCCCCTGCTGGAGCGGCTGCAGACCGCCCCGGGCCTCACCTATCTACACCGGCGCGGGGGCCTGGAGGACGTGTTCCTCAAACTCACCGGACGGGAGCTGAGGGATTGAACCTAGAAACGGCAGTTGACCGCTGTTCGATAAACCGGAAACACGTTGAAATGCCCCAAAGCAATAGCTCACTCGAAGCTCACGCCCAGAATCAAGCCGCTACCCGGCCCAGGGCAGGACCCGCCCTGAACCGGGTCCAACTACCGTTTCTAGGTTGATGGGGATCTGGACGCTTCCGAGGCTGCGGCGCGGCGCCCTGGCGGTGTGGTGGCGCAATCTTATGGTGTGGCGCCAGTTGCTGGGGCCGGCGGTGGCCATGCACTTCGGCGAGCCCGCCCTGTACCTGCTGGGCCTGGGCTACGGTCTGGGCAGTTTCATCGGCGAGATGGACCGGTTGCCCTACCTGGCGTTTCTTGCCTCGGGCATTATTGCCTCTTCGGCCATGACCACCGCGAGCTTCGAGGGCATGTATTCGGTGTTCACCCGCATGGTGCCCCAACGCACCTACGAGGCCCTGCTCGCCACCCCCCTGCAGGTAGACGACATCCTGGCCGGCGAGATGCTCTGGTGCGCCACCAAGAGCCTGTTCAGCGGCATCGCCATCCTGGTGTTGGCTGCGCTGCTCGGGGTGGTGGCCGGCTGGCAGGCCCTGTGGGTGCTGCCAGTGGTGTTCCTGATCGGCCTTTGCTTCGCCGGCCCGGCCCTGGTGATGACCGCCTTTTCCCCCAGCTACGACTTCTTCAACTACTACTTCGTGCTGGCCATCACGCCGATGTTCATGCTGAGCGGGGTCTTCTACCCGATCTCCACTTTCCCGGAGACCCTGCAGGCCCTGGTGCAGGTGCTGCCTCTGACCCATGCGGTGGCCCTGACCCGGCCGCTGGTCACCGGCCAGCCGCTGGCCGATCCGGCGCTGCACCTGGCGGTGTTGGCCGGGTATGCCGTGCTGGGCTATTACCTGGCGGTAGCGCTGGTGCGAAAAAGGTTGCTGGTCTGATCGAGCAGCTAAAATAGAGAGAACCCTAACCGGGAGGCGCGCCCCCGCGCCGAAAAGCTTAGGCTAGCACCACGGGAACTTGGCCCCGCGGGTCCAGTTCCGGTGCTACCCAAACGCCGCATCGCGCCGGGGGCGGCGCTCCTACTGCGGAATGCTTTGATTCGCAAACTCTACGGGAGACATCCGATGCCAAACCGACCCGACCACAAGCGCCGTCGACTCGTCGCCGCCCTGGGCCTGCTCAGCCTGCCCGCAGCGGCCGGGCTGCTGCCGCCCACCCCGCGTCAGAGCGCCGGCCCTTTCTACCCCACCGAACTGCCGCTGGACGACGACAATGACCTGACCTGGGTCGGCGACCGCAAACAACGGGCCACGGGCGAGATCACCGACCTCAGCGGCCGCATCCTGGATACCAACGGCCGCCCCATCGCCGGAGCCCGGGTGGAGATCTGGCAGTGCGACGCCAACGGCCGCTACCGCCATCCCCGAGACCCCAACCGCAGCGCCCTGGACCCGGACTTTCAGGGCCACGGCCACTTCCTTACCGACACAGACGGCGGCTACCGCTTCCGTACCATCCGCCCGGTGCCCTATCCCGGTCGCACACCCCACATCCATACCGCGGTCTTCCTGCCCGGAGAGCGCCCCTTCGTCACCCAGATCTATATCGCCGGCGAGCCGCGCAACCAGGAGGATTTCCTGTATCTGAGCATACCGACCGAGCAGCGCCGGCTGGTGGAGGCCGAGTTCCTGACCGCAAGCACGGAGGAGAGTTACCGGGCGACTCTCGATATCGTATTGGGAGGTACACCTAGCCAGGCGTAGCCAGTCGGGGACCGGAACCTGCCCGGATGCGTCCTAGTTCGGCCGGTGAAACTGCACCGGAAACTGCTTCACGTAGTCTTCGTCGAACACCAATTCGATGGACACCTCGCCCTCCCGGTCATCGATCTTGACCTGGCGCAGGTCGGGCAGGCGCACCGCCAGGTAGGTGCACATGGCGGCGGCATTCGCCTCGTCGTCGCTCTTGATCGCGTGCACCAGGTTGGCGGCGACGAACTGGGCCCGCTGGCCCAGGTCGGGCTCGGCGATCAACTGGCCGTCGACCTCGATGCCAGCGGCCATCTTCTGGTCCATCTTGTCCAGGTAGGCGCCCTGATAGTCGGGCAGCGGCTTGTTACGGTTGTATTCCAGCTGGGCTATGCCGTTCAGCAATACGGCCATCAGGTCACTCATGAGGCTTTTCCATTGGTAGTCGATCAGGGATTGGCCAGGGCCCGACCCGCGGCCTTGACCCAACGCGGCTCTGGGCTGGTTCTCACCCCGAAGCAGATCCGGTTCGAACGCTATATTATGCAGTATGCCGGCATAACCTTGGGGGCATGAAACCGCCAACCCAAGGCCGCGATTGCTTTTCTGGGGCCGTGATCGGCTGAGTCGTGGACTCTGTGGCGTTGGCCTCAGGGGAACGGGTGCCCCTGGGTTCCCTAGCTCTATTTGCGAAATCTACTAGCGTCCGATCAGAGGGGTCAGGCGATGCACGAGCGGTCGGCATTCAAGCGCGGCCATCCTGGCGCGGGAACCAGGCGAACCGCGGCAACGCCGAAGGGGAGGCAGGTTGACTCATCGGCGCTTGCCGAGATCCGAGCGCTGTTGGGGGACGAGCCTCTGCGCCGGGATCTGCTGATCGAATATCTCCACCGGATGCAGGATCGGCACGGGCATCTGTCGGCACGGCACCTGGCGGCGCTGGCCCAGGAGATGCGGCTGTCACAGGCCGAGGTATACGAGGTCGCCACCTTCTATGCCCATTTCGATGTAGTCGCAGACGGTGACGCGCCGCCCCCACCCTTGACGGTGCGGGTCTGCGATGGGATCGCCTGCGAAATGGCCGGTGCCCAGGCCATGCTGGTGGAGCTTGCCGAGCAGGCAGGCCGGGAGGTGCGGGTGCTGCGCGCGCCCTGCATGGGACGCTGCGACCGCGCACCCGTGGCCGCGGTAGGGCACAACCACTTGACATGCGCGAGCACCGGCGCGGTGACGAGGGCGATCCGCGACAGGCGCACCGCGCACCTTGTGCCGGATCCCATCGATTACGACGCCTATATCGCAAACGGCGGCTATAAACTGCTGCGCGAGTGCCTGTCCGGGCGGCGCAACGCAGAGGAAATTATCTCGGCGCTAGAGCACTCGGAGCTGCGCGGCCTGGGCGGCGCCGGCTTCCCGACCGGACGCAAGTGGCGCATCGTGCGGGGCTACCCAGGTCCCCGGCTAATGGCCGTCAACGCTGACGAAGGCGAACCCGGCACCTTCAAGGACCGCCACTACCTGGAGCGTGACCCCCACCGCTTTCTGGAGGGCATGTTGATCGCCGCCTGGGCGATCCAGGCCGAGGCCTGCTATGTCTACGTGCGCGACGAGTACCGGGCGATTCACGAGTTGATACAGCAAGAGATCGAGCGTCTCGCCGCGGAAGGCCTGCTGGGCAACCTTCGAATCGAGATCCGCCGCGGCGCCGGCGCCTACATCTGCGGCGAGGAATCGGCGATGATCGAGTCCATTGAGGGCAAGCGCGGTCTGCCTCGCAATCGCCCGCCGTACGTGGCCGAGGTCGGGCTGTTCGGCCGCCCGACGCTGGAGAACAACGCCGAAACCCTGTTCTGGGTGCGCGACATCATCGAGCGCGGCCCCGATTGGTTTGCCGGGGCCGGTCGCAACGGCGGCCGGGGCTGGCGCAGCTACTCGGTTTCGGGCCGGGTCAAACAACCCGGCGTCAAGCTGGCCCCCGCGGGCATCACCGTCAACGAGCTGATCGCCGAGTTCTGCGGCGGTATGCAGGATGGCCATAGTTTCAAGGGCTATCTCCCGGGCGGCGCATCCGGGGGCATCCTCCCCGCCTCGCTGGGCGACCTTCCGCTGGACTTCGGCACCCTAGAGCAATACGGCTGCTTCATCGGTTCCGCCGCCGTCGTCGTGTTCAGCGAGCAGGACAACATGAAAGAGGTTGCCCTGAACCTGATGCGTTTCTTCGCAGATGAAAGCTGCGGCCAATGCACGCCCTGCCGGGTCGGCACCGAGAAGGCGGTCAAGCTGATGACCAGGGGCCGGTGGGATCGAGAGCTGCTGTCCGAGTTGGCGAAGACCATGACCGAGGCATCCATCTGCGGGCTTGGGCAGGCCGCGGGCAACCCGATCAACTCGGTGCTCAAATACTTTCCCGAGGACCTCTGATGGCCGATCCAATTCGCTTCACGCTGGATGGACAGGACGTCGAGGCCGGTCCCAATGAGACCATCTGGCAGGTGGCCAAACGCTATGGCCGCGAGATCCCGCACCTTTGCTACTCGCCGGAGCCGGGCTATCGGGCCGACGGCAACTGCCGCGCCTGCATGGTGGAGATCGAGGGCGAGCGGGTCCTGGCCGCTTCCTGTCTTCGCAAGCCCACCGCAGGCATGCGGGTGCACACGGCCAGCGAACGCGCCAAGACCGCCCAGCGCATGGTCATGGAACTGCTGGTGGCGGATCAGCCTGCACGTGCGATCGCCCACGACCCCAACTCCCGACTGTGGCAATGGGCCGAGCGCCTCGGAATCACCGAGAGCCGCTTCCCGCGCAGCGAACCCCCAAAACCGGACACCAGCCACCCAGCCATGCGGGTGGCGCTCGACGCCTGTATCCACTGCAATCTCTGCCTGCGCGCCTGCCGCGAGGTGCAGGTCAACGACGTCATCGGCATGGCGTTTCGCGGCCACCGGACCAAGATCGTCTTCGACCAGGACGATCCCATGGGCGCCAGCACCTGCGTCGCCTGCGGTGAATGCGTCCAGGCCTGTCCCACCGGCGCCCTGATGGAAGCCACACTGGTGGACGCGAAGGGCATTAGAAGGACCGATAGTCTCAGGGAGGTGGACAGCGTCTGCCCCTTCTGCGGCGTGGGGTGCCAACTGACCTACCAAGTAAACGGCAATCGGATTGTCGCGGTGCAGGGCCGGCCGGGCCCCGCGAACGAGAACCGCCTGTGCGTAAAGGGCCGTTTCGGCTTCGACTATATCAACCATCCGCAGCGCCTGACCGTGCCCCTGATCCGGCGCGAGGACGCCCAGAAGAGCGGGAACCTCGATCTGGACCCCAAAAACCCGTTGACCCACTTCCGCGAGGCGAGCTGGGAAGAGGCGTTGGAGGTGGCCGCCAACGGCCTCAAGGCGGTTCGCGACCGCCATAGCGGCAACGCCCTGGCTGGCTTCGGCTCCGCCAAATGCTCGAACGAGGAGGCCTATCTGTTTCAGAAACTGGTCCGGACCGGGTTCGGCACCAATAACCTGGACCACTGCACGCGCCTGTGCCATGCCTCATCGGTGGCCGCGTTGCTCGAAGGGGTCGGCTCCGGCGCCGTGAGCGCACCGTTCAATGCGGTCAAGGACGCCGAAGTCGTCATGGTCATCGGCGCCAATCCGACCGAAAACCACCCCGTGGCGGCCACCTACTTCAAGCAGGCAGCCACGACCGGCACCCTCATCGTCATGGACCCGCGGGGCATGGCACTGAAACGCCACGCCACCCATATGCTGCAGTTCAAGCCCGGCACCGACGTGGCGATGCTCAACGCCATGCTGAACGTGATCGTGAGCGAGCGGCTCTACGACCAGTCCTATATCGACACCCACACCGAGGGGTTCGAAGGCCTGAAAGCGCATATCGCAACGTTCACACCGGAGGCCATGGCGCCCATCTGCGGCATCGATGCCGAGACCCTGCGCACCGTGGCGCGTAAATACGCCACCGCCAGGGCGTCCATTATATTCTGGGGTATGGGCGTCTCCCAGCACACCCACGGAACCGACAACTGCCGCTGCCTCATCGCGCTGGCTCTGATCACCGGACAGATCGGTCGGCCCGGCACCGGCCTGCATCCGCTGCGGGGTCAGAACAACGTCCAGGGCGCCTCCGACGCGGGCCTGATCCCGATGATGCTCCCGAACTACCAACCGGTGGAAAACACCAATGTTCGTCAGCGCTTCGAAGACGTTTGGGGCACGCCCCTGGACCCGCATAAGGGCCTGACCGTTGTGGAGACCATGGATGCGATCCACGCCGGCAAGATCAAGGCCATGTACATCATGGGTGAGAATCCGGCGATGTCGGACCCCAATGTCCAGCACGCCCGGGACGCCCTGGCCAAGCTCGAGCACCTGGTGGTGCAGGATATCTTCCTGACCGAGACCGCTTTCCATGCCGATGTGGTGCTGCCGGCGTCCGCCTGGCCGGAGAAAGACGGCACCGTCACCAATACCAACCGCCAGGTGCAGCGCGGGCGCAAGGCCGTGGAGCCACCCGGAGAGGTGCGCCAGGATTGGTGGATCAGCAATGAAATCGCCCAACGTTTGGGTTGTGACTGGAGCTTCTCCGGCCCGCGCGAGATCTACGCCGAGATGGCCGGCGTTATGAGATCGCTCGACCACATCAGCTGGGATCGAGTGTCGGAGGAAGGATCCGTGACCTATCCGTGCCAGGCACCCGGCCAGCCAGGTGACGAGGTCGTCTTCGGCGACGGCTTCCCCACGCCGTCCGGGCGCGGCAAGCTGGTGCCGGTCGGCATCATTCCGCCAGATGAGCTGCCCGACGACGCCTTTCCGATGGTGCTGACCACCGGCCGACAGCTCGAACACTGGCACACCGGTGCAATGACCCGGCGCGCCCGCGTACTCGATGCGTTGGAGCCCGAAGCAGTGGCCAGTCTCTCGCCCGGCGATATGACCCGGATCGGGATTGCCCCCGGAGCCAGGGTCCGCGTCTCGACCCGCCGCGGGGTGCTCGAATTACGGGCCAGGGTCGACGAGGCCGTGCCCAATGGGATGGTGTTCATTCCCTTCTGCTACGCAGAAGCACCGGCGAATGTGCTGACCAACCAGGCCCTGGATCCCTACGGCAAGATTCCGGAATTCAAGTTCTGCGCGGCCCGGGTGGAGGCGATCTGATGCGGAATCCGCCCGGGTCGGATGCGCGCTGGGCATTGGACCGATGCGGGCCTCACTACCAACTGGAGCCCACCGGCGCCCTTAGCTAATGCCATATTAGGTTTCAGACCGGTCCGGACTCCTACCAATCAGGGGCTGAGCGACATGATATCGAACAGCTCCGCGCTGCTCAGCACCTGGCAGTAGATCATATTCAAGATCTCCAGCTCCTTTTGGTGCAGTTCGTCGGTTCCGGCGGCACAGCAGTCCTCCACCAGGACCACATTGAAGCTCTCGTCCGCCAGGCTGCGCACGGTCGAGGAGATGCACTGGTCGGTAAAGATGCCGGTGAGCACGACATTGCGGATGCCCATATTGGCCAGGATCAGGCGCAGGTTGGTGCCGGTCAAGGCGCTGTCGGTGGTCTTGGTGAGCACGATCTCGCCGGGCGCCGGGGCCAGTTCCGGGACCAACTGGGACGCCGCCTCGTCCTTGGGCAGCAACAGGTAGTTCCAACCCGGCTTCTTCTGGCTCAGCGAACGGTCGCGGCCGTCGTCGAGCAGGCAGGCGATGCGCGCGTGGAGCACGTCCAGACCCTTGACCCGGAAGGCGTCCTGCAGAGCCCGGGTACGGGGGATCACCTGCTCGCGCATGCGCTGGTGGAAGGGCGCCCAGCGGGCCCGCTCGCCAGGGTCTGCGGGCACTTCCATATAGGTGTTCTGTACGTCGATGCTGAGCATCGCGGTCTCGGCGGGAGACAGTTCCAGGTCCTCGGGTTCCGGGGCGCCCTGGTAGTAGAAGGAGCGGTAGGCGGTCTTCCAGCTCACGATCTGGTCTCTCCGGTCTCGAGTATCGGGGCAGCGGCCGGGGCAGCGGCGCTGGAACGCATTAGCTGGAGCCGCTCGGGGCGGCCGGCAACCTCGCGGGCACACTTGCGGTAGAAGGGCCGCAGGGACTTCTTGAGGTGGCGGAGCACGTCAGCGTTGGGGATCCCCTTGAGCGCGCAGAAGATGGCCAGGGCGTAGGTGCTCTGGGCCTCGGTGAGGTAACTGCGGCGTTGGGCCCGAGGTCCACCGCAACTGCCGCAACTACGGACGGCCACTTCAAAGGCGCTGTTGGCAAACATCAGGCCAAAGCCGAGAAAGACGGCCAGCACCTCGGTGACCTGGGGCCAGTTCTCGGCACCGCCGGGCGGCGGCTCCTTGGCCATCTGCCCCAGGTGGTGAGCCAGGGTATGGGCGTAACTGGCGATCAGGGCCTCGGGGTTGCCGAGCAGTTGCGGGTCGTAGGCCACGGGCAGACCGCTGCCGGCGGTGGCCGGCACCGCCGCCAGGCCCCCGACCGCCCGCAGCGGGCCCTGAATCTGAACCGGCACAGGGGCCCCGATGGCGCAGGTGGAGCCGTCCACCAGCTCGAATGGCCAGTGGGCCATGCCTGCGTAGCCCTTGACGTGATCGAAGATCAGCTGCGCCATGCCCTGGACGCTATCTTCGCGCCCGGGAAAGTGCTCGTTGGAGGGCACCACCAGCCGGCTTTCCTGGAAGAAGACCTGGGCATCGAAATTACGCAGTGACCAGGCGAAGGCGTCGAAAAGCCAATCGGACTCCGCCTCGCTCACCAGGTCCTGCTCACCGAACCATCCAAACATTGATGCACCTCTCACACCGAACCCGCCCGCGTGGCGGACATTCATTTTTCAGCAATGGCCTGGACCTGCGCCAGGGTTTAAAATCCGCTCCATGTTAGCCGCACTGAAAGACGCCATCCACCAGCAAAGAATCGAGCTGGCCGAACTGTTGTCCACACCGCTGGCACGCCTCGCGGACCGCTGCGCCGCGGTCTGGGGCCACCGCGACGGGCTGGACCGGGTGTTGCTCGACGGTTTCGCCAGCGTTCCCCACCGACTTTTTCTGTATGTCGTGGACACCAAAGGCATCCAGATCAGCGACAA
Organism: uncultured Chromatiales bacterium; assembly: GCA_965365625.1. GTDB lineage: Bacteria > Pseudomonadota > Gammaproteobacteria > Chromatiales > Chromatiaceae > CAVWCW01. The sequence goes on from CBDUCL010000028.1 coordinate 20,157, forward strand.
TGTCAGCATCGGCGGCCTGCTGCCCGAGCATTACGGCCGCGACCGCTCCCAGCGCCCCTACATGCGCGAGGCGGTGCCTTCCTGGGGCTTCCTGCTGTCCGACGCGTACCTGAGCCGGAGCGGCGCTCGCCCTTCCCTCACCGCGCTGCAGGTGGTTCAGCGCGAGGGTCAGACCCTGGGTTACCTGGCCGCCGACTTCGACTTGCGCGACTTGCCGGTGACCGCCGAGCTGTACGAGGAATCCGGGGGCTGGCGCCAGATCAAGGGCGATCCGGCGATCCGCGGCCTGGTGTTCCAGCAACATCGGGTAGAGAGCCTGCTCGACCACAATATGGAGACCTGCTGCGCCATCCTGGAGGAGTTGCTGACCGAGCGCGGCATGTTCCAGGGGGTGATCCACTTCTCCAGCAGCCGAGCCACCATCTGGCTGGTGGACGACCCCTACCGCTACCGCATCGTCGACCACGAGGCCCTCAGCGACCCGGACATCTGCCTACTCTACCGCCGCCGCCCCTACCCCGAAGATGCCCTGATCCCCCGAAACCGGATTCACGAGATCATCCAGGGCTTAAGCCAACTGCGCACGCTTGACGACACGCTTTACCTGCGCTCGGCCTCGATCAATATCTTCAACGGCCTGATCAGCCTCACTTTCTCCTGCGACGGCACCCACTACATGTCCTGGAGCGAGTTCCTTGAAAAGGACATGGCATTCTGGGTGGGCAGCGCGTCCTGAGCCCACTACGAACCGGTATTCGCTTCCAACAAAACGCAACGCGAGGTCGGTGATTCTAGGGC
>CBDUCL010000029.1:0-20915 GCA_965365625.1 uncultured Chromatiales bacterium
GGGGGAGGGGTTCCTTTACAAAATGGTGCGCAGCCTGGCCGGCTTCCTCGTTCGGATGCACACCCACCGAGATCGACACCTGGGGGTAATCCGCCACCAGGGCCTGCATCGCCGGGTAGGCCTCGAGGTCGATGGACACGCAGAGCATGTGCCCTACTCCGGCCTCCAGGGTGGCCTGCATCAGCGAACGAAAACTGCCGTGGTGCCGGGAAAGATCCACCCGGTCCAGGTGGCAATGGGAATCTACTAACATGGGAATGTCTGACTTTCGGGACCGGCCACGGGGCCGGGCCCAGGGCTACATGGTGTGGGTGACGCGGTCGGACTTGAGCGCCCCGGCCAGGTGGGTCTCGATCTTGGCTCGGGTCTTGCCACCGTCTTGCTCGCTGAACTGGACGCCGATGCCCGCCGGGCGGTTGCCCTCGGCCCCGGGCGGGGTGATCCACACCACCTTGCCGGCGACCGGGATGCGGTCGCTCTCCTCCATCAGCGACAGCAGGATGAATACCTCGTCCCCCAGCCCGTACTTCTTCGAGGTTGGGATAAACAGCCCGCCGTTTTGCACGAACTGCATATAGGCAGCATACAGGGCGTTTAGGTCCTTGATATTGATCGACAGGATGCCTTGACGGCCCCCGGCTAGATTCGCACCGAGCATGGTTTCAATCGCTTCCGAATTCGGCCCAGGTAATCAGGATTTGCTCCAACATCAGTTGCCGGTTGAGGGTGCTGGCCAGCGCGGCCCGCGCCTCCAATACCAAGTCCAGCAGCCGAAACAGGCGCCTACAGTCTAGCCCCTCGCCGATCCTTTGCAAAGCCTGGCGCTGGTCTGGGTTGAACAGCCGGGGCGCCGCCGCCCCCTGGGCCAGGCGCAGGCTGTCGATCAGCCAACCGGCCAGCCAGCCCAGCACCCGGGCCCCGTCCAGGCCGGCCCAGCGCTCGGCCACCGGCAGCGGATCCAAGCGCCCGGCGTGAATGCCGAACCAATCCTGCAGCATCTCCCGCCGCTCCTCAAGGGCCCCCGAGCGGGCCAAATCCAGGGCCATCAGGGGCGCGCCTCCAGCCAGGTCCAACAAGAGCTCGGGCTCCGGGTACTCGCCCTGTTGCCCCAACCAGGCGCGGGCGGCCCCGCGCTCGGCCACCCCGAAATCGAGCCGCTGACAGCGGCTGCGCACCGTGGCCGGCAGCCCGTGGGGAGCGGCGGTGAGCAGCAACATCAGGGTGTTGGGCACCGGCTCTTCCAGGGTCTTGAGCAGGCTGTTGGCGGCGGCCCGGTTCAGGCGGTCGGCGGGGTCGATAAGGATCACCTTGTAGCCGCCACTGCTGCTGGTGAGCACTTCGCGGCCGATCAGCTCGCGGACGGCGTCGACCTTGATCTCGCCGCTCTTGGAGTCGACCTCCGGTGCCACCAGTTGATAGTCCGGATGGCTGCCGGCCAAGAAAGCCCGGCAGCCCGGGCATACGCCGCAAGGCCGCCCCAGCTCGCCCGCATCGGCGCACAACAGGGACTGGGCCAGGGCCCGGGCAAAACGGTGCTTGCCCATGCCGGCGGCGCCGGTAAACAATAGGCCGTGGGGCAGCCGCCCCTGTTCACGGGTGGCCCAGAGTCGCTCCCAGAGCCCCTGCTGCCAGGGTAGAATACCGAAGCGATCGTCGCTGGCGTTCATCTCGATTTGGACTGTAGAAAGGCGTCGAGCTCACTCCGGAGCTGGGATTGTACCGCGGCCAGTTCTTGCCCGGCATCGATGATCCGAATCCGCTCCGGCTCGGCCCGGGCGCGCTCCAGGTAGGCCCGGCGCACGCGCTCGAAGAAGGCCTGTTCCTCGGCTTCGAAACGATCCGGCTGCGAGCGCCGTCCCGCCCGCTCCAGACCTTGGTTTACCGGCAGGTCGAGCAACAGGGTCAGGTCCGGTTGGAGGTCAGCGTGAACCCATTGCTCCAGCACCCGAATGCGGACCGGGTCAATGCCTCGTCCGCCACCCTGATAGGCGAAACTGGCATCGGTAAAGCGGTCGCAGAGCACCCACCGGCCGCTGGTCAGGGCCGGGCGGATGCGCTGGACCAGGTTCTCGGCCCGGGCAGCGAACATCAGCAGCAGTTCACTATCCGACCCCATACCGGCATGCCGGTGCCCCAGCAACAGGTCCCGCACCGCCTCACCCAACTCAGTGCCGCCCGGTTCCCGGGTCAGCAGCGGAGGCCGGCCGGCGGCGCTCAGCAGGCGCTCCAGGTAGGCGAGATTGGTGCTCTTGCCCGCCCCCTCCACCCCTTCGAGGGTAATCAGCCGACCGCGCTCGATTTCGCTCATTGCCCCAATTGGTACTTCCGCACGGCCCGGTTGTGCTGTTTCAGGCTGGGCGAGAACTGGTGACTGCCGTCGCCGCGGGCCACGAAATAAAGGTCCTTGCCCGGCGCCGGATGCAGGACCGCGCGGATCGCATCCGCGCCCGGCATGCAGATCGGGGTAGGCGTCAGGCCGGCGTGCACATAGGTATTGTAGGGAGTATCCTCCAGCAAGTCGCTACGCCTGATATTTCCTTGGTAACGCTCGCCCATCCCATAGATCACGGTCGGGTCGGTCTGCAGTTTCATGCCTTTTTGCAGCCGGCGTACGAATACCCCCGCAATTTGGGCCCGCTCCGCCGCCAGGCCGGTCTCTCGCTCCACAATAGAGGCCAGGATAAGGGCCTCGTATGGGTCGTTCAAAGGCAACCCCTCCTCGCGCCGGGCCCACTCCCGGTCCAGCAGCTCTTGCATCGCCCGGTAGGCGCGTTCCAGGATCTGCTGATCGCTACTGCCCCGGGGAAAGCGATAGGTGTCGGGGAAGAAACGCCCCTCGGGGTGCTCGTCCGGACGTCCGAGCCGGGCCATGATCTCGGCCGGCTCAAGGCCGGTCAGGGTCTGTTCCAGGGCCTCGTGCCCGGACAGGGCGGCGAGCACCTGGCGGAAGGTCCAGCCCTCGGGCAGGGTGATGCTGTAGTCGATCACCCGGCCCTGCACCATCTGTTCCAGCAGCCCCTCGGGCCGGGTGCCGGCGGCCAACCGATACTCGCCGGCCTGCAGGCTGGCCGCTTGGCGCTTCCAGCGGGCGAGTGCCCGTAGATACAGGCTGTCGCCTAGCACCCCCTGCCGCTCCAGGTCCTCGGCCATGCGCCGCAGGGGGGTGCCCGGACGCAACTCGTAGACCAGACCCGCGGCCGGCAGATCCAGGGGCGTGTCGCGAAAGCGCTGGAAGTCTTGCCACAAGAAGGCGGCCCCGATAGTCGCAACGAGCGCCGACAGCAACCCCAAACCCAGCAGCCTACGCCCCATCAGAGCCCTCCCGCGGCGGTTTGCGGCGCCCGCCATTCCGGGGTGCCCAGGGCAGACGCCCGTACCGCCTCGCGCAGCGTCAGGGTCAGGGCGCCCAGGCTGTAGCGGCGCTCCTCCAGCCGCCGCACCGGCCAGATGCCGATCAGGGAGTTGGTGAGAAATAGGGCGTCGGCTGCAAGCAGCTCGTGGGGCTTAAGATCGCGCTCTTCGCAGACAATGCCCTGGGCCCGAGCCTGCTCCAACACCAGCGTGCGCACCACCCCGGCCACCCCGGTCCGATCCAACCGCGGCGTCAGCAGGCGACCGTCGCGCTCAACGAAAAGATTGCTCATGGTGCCCTCGATCACCAGCCCTTCACTATCGAGCATCAGGCCCTCGGCGATGGCGGGATTCGCCCACTCGGCGCGGGCCAATACCTGTTCCAGGCGATTGAGGTGCTTGATACCCGCCAGCCGGGGGTTACGGCCGAGCTGGGTGGCACAGAAACGGACCTGCACGCCCTCAACGGCCCAAGAGGCGGGATATTCGGGCCCGGGAAAACAGAGCAAGATGCGTCGAGGCCGAGCTGCGGGATCGGGCCGGTAGCCACGCCCGCCGTTACCGCGGGTAAGGATGATTTTGAGCACGCCGTCGTTGCGGCCGGCAATGGCCTGGGCCGCCTCACGGCGCAGCATGCCATGGTCAGGGGCGGCAATGCCGAGGCGGCGGCAGCCCGCATCGAGCCGCTCCAGATGGCGCCCCCAGAGGCAAGGACCAGCGTCGGCCAGAGCCAGGGTCTCGAACAGTCCGTCGCCGTAGCTGAGGCCGCGGTCGGTTACCGGTATCCGCTCGCCGGGATGGCCGTCGATCAGTACCGCCAAACCAGCCCCGCTCCGATGCCGCCCGGCTCAGCCGGTCAGCCGAGGCGGCGGAAGGCCAGGGTACCGTTGGTGCCGCCAAAGCCGAACGAGTTGGAGATCGCCACATCGATCTTCATCTCCCGGGCGGTATTGGGCACATAGTCCAGGTCACACTCCGGATCCGGGGTGTCGAGGTTGATGGTAGGGGGCGCCACCTGATCGCGGATCGCCAGCACGGTGAACACCGCCTCGGCACCACCGGCGGCCCCCAGCATATGCCCGGTCATCGACTTGGTGGAACTCACCGCCAACCGATAGGCGTGGTCGCCAAACGCGCCCTTGACGCCCTGGGTCTCGGCCAGGTCGCCGGCTGGAGTGGAGGTGCCGTGGGCATTGATGTAATCGACTCGGTCGGTATCGATGCCGGCGTCCTGCAGAGCCAGCAGCATGCAGTCGCGGGCCCCTTCCCCACCTTTCGAGGGCGCCGTCATGTGATAGGCATCGGAGTTCATGCCGACCCCCACCAGTTCCGCATAGATCGGGGCGCCCCGAGCCTTGGCGTGCTCGTATTCCTCCAGCACCATGACACCGGCACCGTCGCTGAGCACGAAGCCATCGCGATCGAGATCCCAGGGGCGGCTGGCCCGCTCTGGCTCGTCATTGCGGGTGGACAGGGCACGCGCCGCGGCAAAGCCGCCGAGCCCCACCGGCGAGGTGGCCATCTCCGCGCCGCCGGCCACCATCACGTCCACCATGCCGAAGCGGATCATATTGGCCGCTTCGCCGATGTTGTGGGTGCCGGTGCTGCAGGCCGAAACGATGGAGAAGTTGGGCCCCTTCAGGCCGTATTTAATCGACAGGTTGCCGGCCACCATGTTGATGATGTTGGCGGGCACGAAAAACGGCGAGATCTTGCGCGGGCCCCCTTCCAGGTAGGCCCCATAGCTGTTCTCGATACCGGTGATGCCGCCGATTCCGGCACCGATGGCGACGCCGATGCGCTGCGCATTGGCCTCGGTGATCTCCAGCCCCGAGTCCTCGATCGCCTGACAGCCCGCAGCCAGCCCGTAGTGGATGAACTTGTCCATCTTACGGGCATCTTTCTTGGAGATGTATTCGGTGATATCAAAGCCGTAGATCGGCCCACCGAAGCGGACGCTGAACGGCTCGATGTCGAAGTGGGTGATCGGCTGGATACCACTCTGGCCGGCCAGGATCTTCTCCCAACCGGCCTTCACGGTTAGGCCGACAGGGGCCACCAGCCCCAGTCCCGTGACGACTACCCTTCTGCCAGACATGCAAGGATTCTCCGCTGATTACGAAAAGGCCGCAGACCAGAGCCGGTGTGCGGCCTGACCGGGTCGACGCAGCGCCAGCGATCAGCTGTGTGCGGTGACGTAGTCGATGGCCTGCTGAACGGTGGTGATCTTCTCCGCCTCTTCGTCCGGGATCTCGGTCTCGAACTCTTCTTCCAGCGCCATCACCAACTCCACAGTGTCGAGGGAGTCGGCACCCAGGTCATCGACGAAGGAGGCCTCGTTGGTAACCTCGTCCTCTTTCACGCCCAACTGCTCTACGACGATCTTTTTTACTCGTTCTTCTACCGTGCTCATCTTGGTATGTTCCTCAAAGTTATCTGGAAAAAACGGACCCACCCGGACCGGTATTGTAATTCACACACCGCCGAAATAGAAACCTGAAAGCCTCAACCACAGCGTCACGCCATGAACATGCCGCCGTTGACGTGCAAGGTCTCGCCGGTGATATAGCCGCCGGCCTCCGAGGCCAGGAACAGCACGGCGCCGGCGATCTCCTCGGGCTTGCCCAGGCGATTCAGCGGGATGCCTTGCAACAGGGCCTCGCGCTGGGCGTCCGGCAGGGCGCGGGTCATGTCGGTATCGATGAAGCCCGGCGCCACCGCATTTACGGTGATGCCGCGAGAACCCACCTCACGCGCCAGCGACTTGGTAAAGCCAAGCAGGCCGGCCTTGGCCGCAGCGTAGTTGGTCTGGCCCGCATTGCCGGTGGAGCCCACCACCGAGGCGATATTGATTATCCGGCCTTTACGCGCCTTGGTCATGCCCCGCAGGCAGGCCTTGCTCAGTCGGTAGACCGAACTCAGATTGGTGGCGATGATCGCGTCCCACTCCTCGTCCTTCATCCGCATCAGCAGGTTGTCGCGGGTGATGCCGGCGTTGTTGACCAGAATTGTCGGGGCGCCGAATTCCTCGCCGACCTGTTTGCTCACCGCCTCCACCGACGCCGGGTCGGTAACATTCAGCACCATGCCGCGACCCTTGATGCCGGCCGCACTGAGGGTCTCGCCGATGGCCTGGGCCCCCGCTTCCGAAGTGGCGGTTCCGATCACTGTCGCCCCCGCGGCCCCCAGGGCCTGGGCAATCGCCCGACCGATCCCGCGGCTGGCGCCGGTTACCAGGGCAATTTCATTTTCAAGCATCTGCCAATGCCTCCAAGGCCTTGTCCAAACTGTCCGGGTCGTAGACCGCCAGACTCTCGATTTGCTTGTCGATGCGCCGGTTCAGGCCGCTCAACACCTTGCCCGGGCCCATCTCCACCAGCGTGCGGGCGCCCCGCCGCTGCAGTTCGCCGACGGTTTCCACCCAACGCACCGGTCGATACAGCTGCCGCGTTAGCAGATCGCGCATCTGTTTCGGGTCTCGGCTTGCGGTTACGGTCACATTGTGCACCACCGGGATCTCGGGTGAACGCAGGCGGGCCTGGGTCAGTCGCTCTAGCAGGCGCTCGGCAGCCGGCTTCATCAGCGCGCAATGGGAGGGGACGCTCACCGGCAGCAGCAGGGCGCGTTTGGAGCCCGCAGCCTTGGCCAGCCCGATGGCCCGCTCCACCGCGGGCTTGGCCCCGGCAATCACCACTTGGCCCGGCGAATTGAAGTTGACCGCCTCCACCACCTGGCCTTCCGCCGCTTGAGCGCAGACCTCCCGCACCTGGTCGTCGTCGAGGCCGAGCACCGCCGCCATCGCCCCCTCGCCGGCCGGCACCGCCTCCTGCATCAGGCGCCCGCGCTCGGCCACCAGGGCCACCGCATCGGCGAAATCCATGGCCTCAGCGCAGACCAGGGCGCTATATTCCCCCAGACTATGGCCCGCCATGGCCAATGGTTTCGGTCCGCCGCGGGCGGTCCATACCCGCGCTACGGCCACCCCGGCGGCCAGCATGGCGGGTTGGGTAATTTGGGTTCGATTGAGCTCATCCGCCGGCCCGTCCTGCACCAACCGCCAGAGGTCGAAGCCCAGAGCCGCGGAAGCCTCGGCGAAGGTCTGTTCAACCTGCTGGTAGGCGGCGGCGAGTTGGGCGAGCATACCGACCGCCTGGGAGCCCTGACCCGGATATATGAAAGCACAAGAGGTAGCAGACATAGGTTTCTGTTTTAAATGATATAATTTTGCAGAGAACGAAGCCGGTCAGTGTGAACTCGAAGCCAAGGTCTTAGTATTTTAGCAACACCGAACCCCAGGTGAATCCGCCACCGAAGGCCTCCAACAGGAGGGTCTCGCCGCGCGAGATGCGCCCGTCGCGCACTGCCACGTCGAGGGCCAGGGGCACCGAGGCGGCAGAGGTGTTGCCATGGTGGGCCACAGTGACCACCACCCGATCCATCGGCATGCGCAGCTTTTTAGCGGTAGCGTTGATAATGCGGATATTGGCCTGGTGCGGAATCAGCCAGTCGATGTCGGACTTCTGCATCCGATTGGCGGCCAGGGTCTCGTCGACGATGCGGCCCAGGGTGGTTACCGCCATCCTGAACACTTCGTTGCCCTTCATCTCCATGTAGGCCTCGCCCGCCTGCACCTTGTCATAGCCCTTGGAGATCCCCGCCGGAACGCGCAACAGACTCTCGTAGGCACCATCCGCGTGCAGATGGGTGGATATTATGCCCGGCTGCTCGCTGGCCTCCAGCACCACCGCACCGGCGCCATCGCCGAACAAAACGCAGGTGCCGCGGTCGCTCCAGTCGATGATGCGTGACAGCGTCTCGGCCCCCACCACCAACGCACGCCGGGCGCTGCCGGCACGAATAAAGTTGTCCGCCACTGCGACCGCATAGACGAAACCGGTGCATACCGCCTGCACGTCGAAGGCGGCGCAGCCGTGGATGTCCAGGCGTTGCTGTAACAGGCAGGCCGTGCTGGGAAATACCTGATCCGGGGTTGTGGTGGCAACCACGATCAGGTCGATGTCCTCGGGCCCGGCGCCGGCCGCCTGCATGGCACGACGCGCTGCCTGCTCGGCCAGGTCGCAGCAGGTCTGGTGAGGCTCGGCAATATGCCGCTTGAGGATGCCGGTGCGCTCACGGATCCACTGATCCGTGGTGTCCACCATCTTTTCCAGATCCTGGTTGGTAAGGACCTTTTCGGGCAGGAAACTGCCGGTACCGGCAATACGTGAATGGGTCACGACGCCGCCCGCTGCACCAGTAGGGTCTCGACCCGCTGCTGGATACGGTCCTGGACGTCGGCATGGATCTCTTTCTTGGCGATGCCGATGGCATTGGCGAAGGCCAGACGGTCGGCGCCGCCGTGGCTCTTGATGACCACGCCCCTTAGGCCCACCAGGCTGGCGCCGTTGTAGCGCCGGGGGTCGATGCTGCGGCCAAAGCGCTTCATCACCGGCAGCGCCACCAGCCCGGCAAGCTTACTCAGCCAGTTGCGGCCGAACTCCTGCTGGATGTAGTGGCGCACCATCTTGGCGACCCCTTCGCTGCTCTTTAGGGCCACGTTGCCAACGAAACCGTCCACCACCACGACGTCCGCACCACCTTTGTAGACGTCGTCGCCTTCTACGTAACCGATGTAGTTAAGGCCGCTGCCATGCAGCAACTCGTTGGCGCGCTTTACCTGCTCATTGCCCTTGATTTCCTCTTGACCGATATTCAGCAGACCGATACGCGGTGCGGACAAACCTTCGATGGCCGTCACCAGCTCGCTGCCCATGACCGCAAACTGGAGCAGGTGTTCGGCACTGCAATCGACGTTAGCCCCCAGATCGAGCACGTGGGTATGGCCTTCGATCGAGGGGATGGCAGTGATGATGGCGGGTCGGTCGATCCCCGGCAGAGTCTTGAGCACGAAGCGCGCAGTAGCCATTAGGGCGCCGGTATTGCCGGCGCTGACGCAAGCCTGGGCCTGGCCGTCTTTGACCAAGTCGATGGCGACCCGCATGGAGGAATCCTTTTTGCCTCGCAGGGCCTTGGACGGCAGATCGTCCATGGCCACCTCCTGCGAGGCCGGATGCACCCGCAGCCGATCACCGAGTTCTACCCCCTCGAGGTAGGGCGCGAGCTTGTCCTCGCGCCCTACCAGGATCAGCGTAACTTCCGGGTCTCGGCGGATAAAATCCATCGCCGCCGGCACCACAACCTGGGGACCGAAGTCGCCGCCCATGGCGTCCAGCGCGATAGTGACCGAATTCCTCATCAGTCTGTCTGACCGGGCGGCTCAGCGGGCCCGAGGAATACCGGTTGCACCAGCATCCGGCCCCCTGGGGCGACGCTTACTCGGCTTTCTCGGCGCTGACTCGGCGCCCGCGGTAGAAGCCGTCCGGGCTCACGTGATGGCGCAGATGGGTCTCGCCGCTGGTGCTGTCGACTGACAGGGCAGCCTTGCCAAGGCTATCGTGGGAACGGCGCATGCCGCGCTTGGAAGGGGTCTTACGATTCTGTTGCACCGCCATGGGTCTACTCCTGAACTAAATCTTGAACGCTATTTTCGTTTCAGCTCCGCCAATACGGCGAAGGGTTTTTCCTCGGCTGCCGAGGCTTGCGGAGGCTCGCTCGCCCGGGCTGCAGCACATTCCCCGGGCTCGTGCATGGGCACCTGGGGCAGGCTCAGCAGCAGCTCATCTTCGAGCAGTTCCACCAGCTTGACCGTAGGCGCCTCCAACAGCAGAGGCTCGTATGCCTCGGGCAACCGTTCGACCTCGTCCAGCACCTCGACGGCCGCCAGGCAGATATCGGAAACCGCGGCAAAAGCCATGGGACCGCGGCATCGCTGGCACTCCAACTGCAGTTCAGCCCGCACTCGCCCCCGGATTACGGCGCGCTGCCCTTCGCGCTGGAAGCTCAGCTCGAATTCGGCATCCCCCGCATGATCAACCAGCAACGCGGCCAAACGGGAAAACGACGCCAGCGGAATTTTCCCTGCGAAATGCTTACCCAGATCGGCAAATCGCCGCGGGTCGAACAGCTCCGGAAAATGCTGCGACATAATCGGACAATGCTAGCATTTCGCTCAGCACAATGTCAAAAGAGGCGCGGAAACCGCGCCTCCTAATGGGGACTCCCAGGCCGCCTTGACCAGGAAGGCCCGGGCAATCGGCAACAAGTGACCGGATCAGCCTCCTACCACCGCCAGCAAAACGCCCGCTGCAACCGCGGAGCCTATCACCCCAGCCACATTCGGACCCATGGCGTGCATCAATAAGAAATTGTGATGGTCCGCCTCCAGGCCTACCTTGTTGACAACCCGGGCCGCCATCGGAACCGCGGATACGCCGGCGGCCCCGATCAGTGGATTGACCCGGCCCTTACTGAGCCGATGCATCAGCTTGCCCATCAGCACCCCGGCCGCGGTACCGATGCAGAAGGCAAAGGCGCCCAGAGCCAGGATGCCAAGGGTCTCGACGGATAGAAACTTGTCCGCCGACAGCTTGGAGCCCACCGCCAGGCCGAGGAAGATGGTGACGATATTGATGATCTCGTTCTGGGCCGCCCGGCTCAGGCGTTCCACCACGCCGCTCTCCCGCAGCAGATTACCGAGAGTGAGCATGCCAATCAGCGGGGCCGCGGAGGGCAGGAACAGGATGCAAAGCCCCAGCACCGTGAGCGGAAACAGGATCTTTTCGAGCCGGGTGACGGGCCGCAGCTGCTGCATCACCACCTTGCGCTCCTGCTCGGTGGTCAACAGGCGCATGATGGGGGGCTGGATAATCGGCACCAAGGCCATGTAGGAATAGGCCGCCACCGCGATCGCCCCCAGCAAGTCCGGCGCCAGCCTGGAGGCGAGGAAGATCGCCGTCGGCCCGTCTGCACCGCCGATAATGGCGATAGCCGAGGCGTCGGCCAAAGTGAAGTCGAACCCCGGCACCGCATTCAAGGCCAGGGCCCCGAGCAGGGTGCAGAAGATCCCGAACTGGGCCGCCGCCCCGAGCAGAAGTGTCGAGGGCATAGCAATCAGAGCACCGAAATCGGTAAGCGCCCCAACCCCCATGAAGATCAGCAGCGGAAACACGCCGGTTTCGATGCCCACGCGGTAGATCTGCCCCAGCATGCCGTCGGGCCCGCCGATGCCCGCTACCGGAATATTGCTGAGGATGGCGCCGAAACCGATCGGCAACAGGAGTAATGGTTCAAACTTGCGTGCGATGGCCAGATAGATCAACAGGCCGCCAACCGCGATCATCAGCAGCTGGCCCCAGGTGAAATTGGCAATCCCCATGGATTGCCACAACGGATAGAGTCCTATTTCCATGGGCAATCAGGCGAACACCAACAACGGATCGCCGGCGCGTACGGTGTCGCCCTCCTTGACCGTGATCGCGGCCACTACACCGGCCGTGGGAGCCCGCACCTCGGTCTCCATCTTCATCGCCTCCAGGATCATGATTACATCGCCGGCGGCCAGGGTCTGCCCCACACTTACCTTGATCTTGAAGATATTCCCAGCCAGGGGGGCGGGGATGGTCTCGCCACCGCCCGCCTTCGCAGCCGGTGCTGCGGCCGCCGCCGTCGGCTGCACGCTCTCGATGGCTCCAGCCGGGGACACTCGAACTTTGTAGCTAGTGCCGTTGACCTCGACATCGTAGAGTTCGGGGCCGCGGGCGGGCACAGCTGCGGGCTCGGCGGCCACGGCCGGCGCCGGTCCGCTGTCCTCGCAAGGCGCCGGCTCAAAGGCGTCCGCATTGCCCCGGTTTTGCAGAAACTTGAGGCCGACCTGGGGGAACAGGGCATAGATCAGGACCTCGTCGATCGGGTTCTGGGCCAAGCCGATGCCTTTGTCCCGGGCAACCCCCTCCAACTCGGTGGTGAGGTGGTCCAGCTCCGGACTCAACTGGTCTGCCGGCCGGCAGGTAATGGCCTCCTCGCCGGGCTCGAGCACCCGGGCCTGGAGTTCCGCATTGAACGGCGCCAGGGCAGCCCCGTATTCGCCGCGCAGCACCCCAGCAGTCTCCTTGGCAATGCTCTTGTAGCGCTCGCCCATCAAGACATTGATCACCGCCTGGGTGCCGACGATCTGGGAGGTGGGGGTCACCAGCGGGATAAAGCCCAGGTCCTCGCGCACCCGAGGGATCTCTTCCAGAACCTCGTCCAGGCGGTCGGTGGCACCCTGCTCGCGCAACTGGTTTTCCATATTGGTTAGCATGCCGCCGGGCACCTGGGCTACCAAGATGCGGGAGTCGACCCCGCGCAAGGAGCCTTCGAACTTGGCGTACTTCTTCCGTACCTTGCGGAAGTAGCCGGCGATCTCCTCCAACAGCTTGAGGTCCAGACCGGTATCCCGGTCGGTGTCAGCCAGGATTGCCACCAGGGACTCGGTAGCCGAATGTCCGTAGGTCTGACTCATCGAAGAGATTGCGGCGTCCACCATATCGATCCCCGCCTCCGCCGCCTTGACCGCGGTGGCGGTACTCATCCCCGTAGTCGCGTGGCACTGCATGGCGATCGGGATGCTGCACGACGCCTTTAGGCGGCTGACCAACTCGTAGCCCACATAGGGCTTGAGCAGGCCGGCCATGTCTTTGATGCAGATCGAATTGCAGCCCATGTCTTCGATGCGCTTGCCCATATCGACCCAGTAATCGAGGTCGTGTACCGGGCTCACGGTGTAGGACATGGTGCCCTGGGCGTGCTTACCGGTCGCCAGGGTAGCCTTGACGGCGGTCTCCAGGTTGCGCAGGTCGTTCATGGCGTCGAAGATGCGGAACACGTCAACCCCATTCTCCGCCGCCCGCTCGACGAAGGCTTCTACCACGTCATCGGCATAATGCCGGTATCCGAGCAAATTCTGCCCACGGAGCAGCATCTGCTGGGGGGTTTTCGGCATGGCCTTCTTGAGCAGCCGCAGGCGCTCCCAAGGGTCCTCGCCCAGAAAGCGGATACAGGCATCGAAGGTGGCCCCGCCCCAGCTTTCCATGGACCAGAATCCGACTTGATCGAGCTTGGGCGCGATCGGCAACATATCTTCGATGCGCATACGGGTGGCGAGCAGGGATTGGTGGGCGTCGCGCAGGACGAGCTCGGTGATGCCTAGGGGGTTTCGATCGCTCATGGAGACCTTGCCTTAATTTTCTCGTATGCCGATCCGGACCGGCCGGTACCGCGCCGCCCATAGGGCAAGCAGGTTACGGCCGCCAGATATTCAGTCGGTTATTTTCGATGCCGAACACGGTAGCGGTAGATCGCCGCTCCAATGGCCGCAATCAGATCCGCTTCGGCGGCTGGGGCTGGGGCCGAGGCCGGCCCCGACTCGGCGTGATAGTGTTCTTCCCCGCCGATTCGATGCGCCAGCCAGGACATGCCCTGCATCATAAATACCAGCAGGACCAGGAAAGAGAACACGATTCCCATGCCCAAAACCATCAGCTCAATGCCTTGCACCAGCAAATCCGCCACCGGCATGGAATCCCCCCCTCGGTCTCTAGTCTAGGCTCGCTCGCGCCGAGCGGCTCGCTGCTGTTTTTATCGGGCCTGAGGCTTTCGCCTGAATCCGGCGCTGGACGCCACTATTATTGATGATACATCCCAGGCGCTGTCAACAAAGTATACCTGGCCTTGGCGACCGAAACATTGGATTTATTAATGCAGACTATGCCAAGCCAGCCGGCAAGCAGCCCCGAGCCGGTGCAGGTCTGATACAATTCCCCACCGACATACTGCCAGACCGAAGACCCTAATGAACGAGCCGCTCGTTGAGGCGACCGACGCCGGGCGCCTCCCTAGCCTAGTCCTGGGTTCCACCTCACCGTTCCGACGCGAGCTGCTGTCCCGGCTGGGCCTGCCCTTCGACACCGCGGCCCCGGAAGTGGACGAGAACCAGCTGCCGGACGAACACCCGGCATCCCTGGTGATCGGCTCGGACCAGGTAGCCTGCCTCGACGGCCGCATCCTGGGCAAGCCCGGCAACCGGGAGAACGCTCGGCGTCAGCTAAGGGATGCCTCGGGCCGACGGGTCAGCTTCTACACCGGCCTGTGTTTGCTGAACACGGCAAGCGGGCGCAAGCAGCTGGCGTGCGAACCGTTTCATGTGCAGTTCCGCCGCCTCAGCGACGCTCAGATCGAGCGCTATTTGGAACGAGAGCAGCCCTACAATTGTGCCGGCAGCTTCAAGTCGGAGGGACTCGGCATCGCCCTGTTCGAGCGGCTCGAAGGCGACGACCCCAACGCGCTGATCGGCCTGCCTCTGATCCGGCTGGTGACTATGCTGGGGAGCGAGGGCATCGAACTTCCCTGAATCGGAGCACGCGCCCCGGACCGGGACTCCTCAGTCCTCTTCCATCTGCTCCACCAAGAGCTCGGTGAGGCCGATCACTTCCATGTCCATTTGCTCGTACTCCAGGCCTTCCTCGATCATCATTCGGCAATTGGCGCAGGCGGTCACGAGGCGGTCGGGCTTGACCTCGGCGATCTGCTTAGCCTTGCGATCGAATACTTTCAACCGCAGGGGCTCGGCTCGCTCAATGGCGCTCACGCCCCCGCCGCCCCCGCAACACCAATTCATCACGCCGTGGTCCGGCATTTCCACGAAATTGCTGGTCACCATTTTCATCAAATTGCGCTGGGGCTCGACCACACCACCGCGGCGAACGATCTGACAGGGATCGTGGAAGGTCAGACGCTCATCGCTGGTCGTGCGAAGTTTGAGCTTTCCTGCGTCACGCAGCTGATCCAGCAATTCCAGGATATGCACCACTTCGAATGGCAGCGGTCGGCCGATCAGGTTCGCACCGTCCCAGCGAATCGCGGTATAGGCATGGCCACATTCGGGGCTGATGACATATTTCACCCCGAGCTCTTCGGCGGCGCTGACCACTCGACCCACCAGTTCTGCCGCAACCTTGGAGTCACCGATCTGGATGCCACTGTTGGTGGCCTCGAAAGTCTTGCTGCTGATGGTCCAGCTGACGCCAGCCCGCTTGAAGATCCGGGTCAGGGCCTCGATGTACTCGGGGAAATTGATCACCTCCATAGACGACAACAGCGCGAGGTAATCGGCCCCCTTCACGTCCACCGGCACCTGTAGATCAGAGCTCGCCTCCAGGCGTTTGATTTGAGCCGCCAGGGCCTTAAAGGTCAAGCCCATGGGGCTTCCGAACTCCAGAGCGCGCTCGGTGGCGCCCTTTAAGCCCTCAGGGGCATAACCGGAAGCCACCATCGCCTCGCGCTCCTTGCGGATCATCATGGTGATGTCATTACCCACCGGACAGGCCATGGTGCAGCGGCCGCACATGGTGCAGGAGTCATAGACCAGTTCCTCCCAGTTGGCCAGGTCCTCTTCGGTCAGGGGCTTGCTCAGACCTAGCTTGGCGGCCAACTTGCCCCAGAAGGTATATTCCTGCTTCCAAACCCGGCGCATGGGCTCCAGCTTGTAGATCGGCGTGTAGCGGGGATCGTTGGTCTCGGTGTAGAACAGGCAGGCCTCGGCGCAGATCCCACAATGCACGCAACTGGAAAAGTAGGAGGCAATTCGGCCATCGATCTGGTCCTTCAGCACCTCGACCGCAGTTTCGACTCTGGTATTCATGGATCGCTCTCCTCGGTCATGGCCTGCTCAGGCCTTGACGCCATGGCGCCCGTAATTGGCTCCGGTGTAGCTGCGGCTGATCACGAAGGTAAAGGCGTGCATCAAGCGGCTGAAGGGGAAATACAGCAGCCAGAGTTCGGCCAGTAACAGGTGGGTGAGGCGCAGGCCCTCGAACGAGCGCAGCAGGGCCAGGCAGCCGGTCAGCATCACCAGAAAGGTGAGGATGGCGGCGATGTGGTCGTCAGCGTCCGACAACATGCGCGTCACCGGATGCAGGACCCGGTGCAGCCACAGAATCAGCAGGCCGGCAAAGGCGAGCTCGGCGGCCAGGATGAAGGCCCAGTGGGGCAGCGGTGTCCAGCCGAAGCCGAACACCCGATCACGCAGGAATTCCATGTGCGGGGCGGCCCAGAACAGCAGGGCAATCAGGCCAATATGGAACATGTAACCGGCGATCAGGTGCAGGCGCGTGCGCCGTGCCATCTCCGGGTGCGGCAGGAAGCGACGAAATACGGTGCCCACGGCCCCGGGCAGGCCGGATTGCCGCGCCAGCGAAAGGTCCTTCTTGGCGCCCCGTACGAGGATGGAACCAATACGCCAAGCCACTCCGATCAGGAAGAAGCTCGCCGAAAACCACCACAAGGGACCATCGATAAATTCGCCGATCATGGCATCACCTGCTTTTCGTCATCAATTCACGTGGTTTCCCGCTCGGACTCGTCCGGCTTCCAGACCCGCCCCGCCGGCTCGAACACCTCTCCCCGTTCCTCGGCTTCCTTGGCCCAACGGTCATGGTGGGAACGCCCCCAGTTGAGGTCCACGTAGCCGGTGGCCATGCCGCGGAAGGTTCCCTCGGTTCCGAAGGTACCCAAATAGATATGCCCGAAGGCCACCATAATTAGGCCCAGAGCCGCCACCGAGTGCACCATCAAAGCCAGTTCCATGACGGTACGTCCGGTGCCCAAATTGGGAAACAGCAGGGTGAAGCCGCTGACCGAGATCGCCAGCCCGCCCAGGATCACCAGCCAGAACCAGATCTTTTCGCCCATGTTGAAATAGCCCGCACTGGCATGCACCCCGAGCATGCCGCCGCCCTTGACCAGCCAGGTGAAATCCCCCCGCGCGTAGAGATTGCGGGCGGCGAAGGTAACAAACAGCACCACCAGGGCAGCCAGGAACAGGGGACCAAACAAGTTGTGCCCCTCTTTGCTGGCCGAGGCAATCAGTGCAAATGCCTCCGGCCCCAGTAGCGGCAGCAACAGGGCGCGGCCGAACAGCAAGATCAGACCGCTGAGGGCCAGAAAAATAAATACTGTGGCCAGGAACCAATGGAGGACGCGTTGAAAATCGCTGAAGCGTTGCAACAATTGGCCGGAATTGCCGCCGTCGATGCGCACCCGGCCGCGAACGATGGCGATTAGCCCGATGATGCCCAGGGCCCCCAAAATGAGGTAACCGCCGATCGGAATCAGCTGGTTCATGCGAAAATAGCGCCAATCCTCACCGTAAGAATTGATCAAGCTCGCGCTGTCCACCCCCTGCACCTGGGTGGTGCCCGCACCGGCCGGGGGATTGACCAAGCTCTTGCCCAATCCCGCCGCCACGCCCAGGGTAGCGGGCCGCTCGGGCAGCTGTCCCGGCGGCAGCTCGGCCTGACGCTCGCGCACCGCCCGCCAGAGGTCGGCCCCCGGGTTGGGCACCGAGATGGGCCCCGGCGCCTCCGCGGTCACGGCCGGCGCCAACGCCAGACCCAGCAGCAGGGAGAGTAACATCAGCAGCGACCGCCGGCGGCGATCTCGGTTGGTTGCGAATATTCTAATCATGGTTCGCCGCCTCTCTCGGCTCCTGCCAGCGCATGGGTCGCATATTTCAGCCATCCGCCCGAACAACCTTATCTCACTTCCCGCAGCGGTAAGTCAGCAAAGGCGCCCACGGAAGGCTGTTCCGCAGCGGTCAGCTGCAGAAGCACCGTGTTCCGCCGCTTGCTGGCTGGGCTAGTACAGCCGATCGCAAGCAAGGTGAGGCGGAATGCGCTAGGCATTTCCGCCGCCCCCCTGTCAGAGCAAAGTGGGACGGGCATGTCCTTCATGCCCACCCTGCCCCACTCGGTTCGCAGTCGCAGCCTATTCTCCCTTCTTACTGCTGGCCTTGCCTTCCAGACCACGGCTGCTGCGGATGCCGGGATTGCCGTAGGCGACCCCCCAGCCCGAACCCAGGCCGGCGCTGGCACGGCCCACTGAGCGTTCGCGGAAGATATCCGCGACCACGTCGCCGTCGCCAGCCAAGAGCGCCTTGGTCGAGCACATTTCGGCGCACAGGGGCAGTTTGCCTTCGGCCAAGCGGTTGCTTCCGTACTCCCGGAACTCCTCGCCGCTGTTGTCGGCCTTGGGACCGCCGGCGCAGAAGGTACACTTGTCCATTTTGCCGCGCGAGGCATAGGGCCCGGAGGCCGGGAACTGCGGCGCCCCGAACGGGCAGGCGTAGAAGCAGTAGCCGCAGCCGATGCAGATGTCCTTGTCGTGCAGCACCACGCCGTCCTCGGTGGTATAGAAGCAGTCCACCGGACAGACCGCCGAACAGGGCGCATCCGAGCAGTGCATGCAGGCCACCGACAGGGAACGCTCTCCGGGCTCGCCGTCCTGAATGGTCACTACCCGGCGGCGATTCACCCCCCAGGGCACCTCGTTTTCGTTCTTGCAGGCGGTGACGCAGCCATTGCATTCGATACAGCGTTCGGCGTCACACAGGAATTTCATTCTTGCCATGTCGAGTCCTCCTCGCGTCAGGCCTTGGCGATCTTGCAAAGAGACGACTTGGTCTCCTGCATCTGTGTCACCGAATCGTAACCGTAGGTCATGGCCGTGTTGCAGGCCTCACCCAGCACATAGGGGTCCGAACCCGGTGGGTACTTGCCGCGCAGGTCCTCGCCCTGCATGTGTCCGCCGTAATGGAACGGCATGAACACCACCCCCGGGGCCACCCGCCGCGTCACCATGGCCATCACCTTGACCTTGGCACCCTCGGCACCCTCCAGCCAGATCATGTCGCCGTCCTTGATCCCCGCATTGTTGGCATCGCGCGGATTGATCTCCGCGAACATATCCTGCTGCAACTCTGCCAACCAGGGGTTGGAACGGGTCTCGTCGCCGCCGCCCTCGTATTCCACCAGACGCCCGCTGGTAAGAATCAGCGGATAGTCGACGGAATAGTCCTTGGCCTGTATCGATTGATAACGAGTAGGCAGGCGGTAGAAGCTCTTGCGATCCTCGTAGGTGGGATACTTCTCCACCAGATCCCGGCGATTGGTATACAAGGGCTCGCGATGCACCGGTACCGGGTCCGGGAAGGTCCAGACCACCGACCGGGCCTTGGCATTGCCGAACGGGGCGCAGCCATGGGCGATGGCCACCCGCTGGATACCGCCGGAGAGATCGGTCTTCCAGTTCTTGCCGTCGGCCAGGGCCTTTTCTTCGTCCGTAAGATCGTCCCACCATCCAAGTTCCTTCAGCAGGTCCGCGGTAAACTCGGGATGGCCGTCCTTGATCTCGGAGCCGACCGGGTAGGAGTCCTCCGCCAGCAGGTTGACCCCCTCGCGCTCGACGCCGAACCGGGCCCGGAAGCAGAGGCCGCCCTCGGCTACTGGCTTGCTGGTGTCATACAACACGGGCGTGCCCGGGTGCCCCATTTCCGGCGTGCCCCAACAGGGCCAGGGCATGCCGTAATACTCGCCGTCGCAGGGTCCGCCCTCGGCCAGCAGGGAGGTAAAGTCGAAGTTACCCCAATTCTGTTGCTGCTTCTTCAGCCGCTCGGGGCTTTGGCCGGTGTAGCCAATAGTCCACATGCCCCGGTTGAACTCCCGGGTGATGTCCTCGATCGCGGGCTCTTGCCCTTCGATCTTGATGTTCTTGAAGAACTCGTCGGCAAACCCGAGCTTGCTCGCCAACTTGTACATGATGGTGTGGTCGGGCAGCGACTCGAACAGCGGGTCGATCACCTTGTCACGCCACTGGATGGAGCGGTTGGAGGCGGTTACGGAACCGTAGGTCTCGAACTGGGTGCAGGCCGGCAGCAGATAGACGCCGTCGCTGCGGTTGTGCATCACTGCGCTGACCGTGGGATAGGGGTCGATGACCACCATCAGATCCAACTTGTCCATGGCCTCCTGCATCTCCGGGCCGCGGGTCTGGCTATTCGGAGCATGCCCCCAGAACACCATGGCCCGCACATTGTCGCGCTGGGCAATGTTGTTTTTGTCCTCGAGCACGCCATCGATCCAGCGCGACACCGGGATGCCCTTATCGGACATCGGATTTACCGAGGCTGCGTCGGGCCCTTCCTCGCCAAAGAACTCTCCCGGCCGCTCTTCCTTGTCGAAGCGCGCGACCATCCAATCGTAGTCCACGTCCCAGACCTTGGACCAATGCTTCCAGGCGCCTTCGGAAAGGCCGTAATAGCCAGGCAGCGTGTGCGAGAGCACACCCAGGTCAGTGGCGCCCTGCACATTGTCGTGGCCGCGGAAGATGTTGGTGCCACCGCCCTCGACGCCCATGTTGCCAAGCGCCAGCTGGAACGAGCAGTAGGCCCGAGTATTGTTGTTGCCGATGGTGTGCTGGGTGCCGCCCATGCACCAAATAAAGGTACCCGGACGGTTGTCCGACATCAGCTTGGCCGCCCGGTAGATCAACTCCTCGGGCACCCCGGACACACGCTCCACCTCGTCCGGCGTCCACTTCGCCACCTCGGCGCGGATCTGATCCATGCCGTAGACGCGCTGACGGATGAATTCCTTGTCCTCCCAGCCGTTCTTGAAGATGTGCCAGAGCATGCCCCAGATCACCGGGATGTCGGTGCCCGGGCGGATGCGCAGGAACAGGTCCGCATGCGCCGCGGTGCGGGTAAAGCGCGGATCGATGACGATCACCGGGGCGTTGTTGCGCTCTTTGGCCTGGAACAGGTGCAGCAGGGATACCGGATGGGCCTCGGCCGG
>CBDUCL010000030.1:0-20594 GCA_965365625.1 uncultured Chromatiales bacterium
GCCTTGGAGGTTGCGCGAACTAGGCTTTCCCGAACCATTGCCAGCGCCATTCTGCATCGCGCTCGATGAATTCGCGTCAGCGGCTTCGCCCCAATGCCAGCCGGTACCCGCGCCCCCGCAGGGTCTCGATCGGCTGGAAGCGGTTTTCCGGGTCGAGCTTGCGGCGCAGGCGCCCGACGAAAACTTCGAGCACGTTGCTGTCGCGGTCGTAGTCCTGATCGTAGATGTGCTCGGTGAGTTCGGTCTTGGAAACCACTTCGCCGGCATGCAGCATCAGGTATTCGAGCACCTTGTATTCGTAGGCGGTGAGTTCCACCGGGCGCGCTTCTACCTGGACCTGCTGGCGCCGGGTGTCGAGGCTGATCGGGCCGCACTCGAGCAGTGGACTGGTCCAGCCGGCGGCGCGCCGCAACAGGGCGTTCAGGCGGGCCAGCAGTTCTTCCATGTGGAAAGGCTTGACCAGGTAGTCGTCGGCGCCGGCCTCGAGCCCTTCGACCTTGTCCTGCCAGCGGCCGCGGGCGGTGAGGATGAGGATGGGGAAATCGCGGCCCTCGGCGCGCAGCTTTCGGATCAGCTCTATGCCGGACAGCCCAGGCAGACCGAGGTCGATAACGGCCAGGTCTTGGGGGTATTCGCGGCCGAAGTACAGGCCGTCTTCGCCGTCGGCAGCCTGGTCAACCGCGTAGCCGAGGCCGCCGAGGTGCCCCGCGAGCTGTTCGCGCAGGGCGGTTTCGTCTTCAACGACGAGGATACGCATCACCGTTTCCCCGCTGACGCTGACGCGGCGGGCGCGAGGGGCGCTTGAGGGGCTCGCCGGTCTCGCCGTCGATGGCCATGCGGCGCACCCGGCCGTCGTTGGTAAGGACCTTGATGTCGTAGATGGGGCGGCCGTCGCGGCGCACCGTGTCGGCCGACAGCACCCGGCCGCCGGTTCGGCTGCGCACCCCTTCCACCGCCCGATCCAGGCTGTAGCCGGGCGGCGGCTGACGGCCCGGCCCGCGACGGTTGTCGGCCTCGGCCGAGGTCGTAGCTAGCAGGGCCGTCAGCAGGCCGATCCAGAGCAGTTTCAGGCTGGGCATTGACATGGACGTTCCGCAACCTCTGGCTTTGGCCGCCGGCGGTTACCCGTCCCACCCGCCGCGGCGGGCGGGCTCGCTCAGAGGCGCCCAACGGGTTCCACGTCCACTTCGACGCGGATCCACTTACCGGGGTGGTCGTCGGTGCGGGTCACGAATTTGCGGCCTTTATAGCGGTATTCTACACGATAGCCCACCAGGCGTTCTTCTTCCGCGTAGCGCTCCACAACCTCGCAGTGGCGGGTGGTGACGCTTCGGTAATGGGGCCGCCGATGGCTGAGGTCGTGTCCGATGGATGCCCCCAACAGAGTGCCGGCCACGGTCGCTACGTCGCGTCCGCGACCCTTGCCGATCTGATGTCCTACCACACCCCCGACAATGCCGCCGACGATGGTGCCGGTGTACGAATGGTGGCCGGGCCGGCGCTGGCGCACCCGCTCGTCCCAGCATTGCTTTTCGGGATAGCTGACCTGGATGGTCTCGTAGATCGGGGAGACTTCGGTAACCTTGGCCTTGTCGTAGTAGCCACCGCCGTGACGCGCGGAGGCGCTGCCAATCAGGCTGAGGCCGAGCAGGGCGATGGCGATTCGGTTTGCGGTCTTGTTCATGGCTGTCTCCTGTATGCGGTTGGCCGCTGCTGTCAGTAACTTGGTGAGCGGTCTATTCCCTCACCTTGACTACAGACTAAGGCGGCAGCGCTGAACCGAGGCTGAATGCAAAAACCCTTGCGCCAAGGCGAATATGGGCCAGAGTTTCCAGTAGGGGGCTGGGCTGGATTCGGCGGGCCCATCGGTTGGCAAAACCATATTGAGGGAATACATGAGCACTCGAGGCCGTTTTCTGTTGATCCTGCTGCTAGCCGCTTCCATGGCTCCCCCGGGCTCGGTTTGGGGAGCAGAGGTGTTGTCGATTTCTACCGCAGCCGAGGTGATGCTGCCGGGCAGCATCCCCATCGATGTAACCGACCGCTTCGGCTCGGATACCGCCGAGATCCACGCGGTGGCTCTGGTCAAGGGGGCCCAGGCGGGGGAGCGGTTCGTCGGCCGCTGGATCTCGGTCGATGCGGTTGCCACCACCGACCACCTGATCGCCGAGGCCGATCAGCAAGCGGCCAGGGACGGCAGCGCACGGCTGCACTTCACCCTGAGTCGGCCGGACAAGGGCTGGCCGAGCGGCAACTACCGCTTCGAGTTGCAGACTGACGGCCAGCCCCTGGCGCAGACCGAGTTCGCGGTAATTGGGCCCGCCCCGACAGCCGTAGCACCGGCCCTGGGGCAAGCGCCAGTCGAGTTCGACCTCGGCCCGGCCGCGCCCGACCCCGAGCGCGAGTGGACCCTGATGGTCTACCTGGACGGCGACAACGACCTGGAACCCTATGCCCTCCTCGACCTCAATGAGATGGAGGCCGGGCTGCCGGGGGCGGCAGTGGAGGTAGTAGCCCTGGTAGATCGGGCTCGGGGCTATGAAGACGGCTTCGGCGACTGGACCGACAGCCGGGTCTATCGCCTGCGGCCGGACGACGATCCCCAACGCATCGCCTCCGAGCTACTGGCCAGCCCGGGCGAGCTGAATCTCGGGGACCCGAACACCCTGGCCGGCTTCGTTCGGGCCGCGATGCGCAAATACCCCGCTCGGCACTACGCACTCGTGCTCTGGGACCACGGCGGCGGTTGGCTGCAACTCGCCATCGACCACGAGGCCCCGGGCAGCGAGCAAGGTTACGACGGACTGAGCATTCCCGAGGTGGGCCAGGCCCTCCAAGCTGCGCTCGCCGGCAGCGGGGTCGAACGCCTGGACCTGGTGGGCTTCGACATGTGCCTGATGGCCCAGTTGGAGACCGCCTATGAAATCGCCCCCCATGCGGAGGTGATGGTCGCCTCCCAGGCCATCGAACCCGGCGACGGCTGGCCCTATGACCAGGTCCTGCCCGCCTTCGCCAAGGGTACCCTGGGCAGCCGGCGCCTGGGCGCCGAAATCGTTGCCGCCTATCGGCAGTTCTACGAAGGTCGCCGGGAGCATGTGGCCACCCAGTCCGCCATTGATCTGCGGGCGGTGGACCAGGTGGTGGCCGCCCTCGACGGAATCGCCGCCAAGACCGCCCCGCGGGTTGCGGACGGCTGGCCCCAGATCTCTCGCTCGCTGTTCTTCGCAGAGTCCTATTCCGAGCGCACCGACATCCGCAAGTCCGGCGATGCGCTGTCCAGCGTCGATTTGCTCGACACCCTCAAGCGCCTGCGCCTGGCGCTGCCGGCGTTTCCCGCCCAAACGGAGTTCTCCGAGCTGGTAAGCGCCATGGACCGGGCGGTATTGGCCAATTACACCTCGCCCCGGCACCGGCTGAGCCACGGCCTGGCCTTCTACGCCCCCGTGACCGCGCGCCAGTTCAACGCCGCCTATGGCGACACCCGCCTGGCCCGCAGCTCCGGCTGGCCGGGGCTGCTCAAGGCGGTGCACCAGGCCCAGGCGCAGCAGCTCAGCGCGCCGCGCATCAGCGGACTCAAGCTGGTGGACGCCCAAACCGGCGAAGCATTGACCGAAACCAAGCCCGGGGGCGGAATCCAGCTAAAGGCAGACATCGAGGGTGAGAACGTACTCTGGGTACACGTACTGCACGCCCTCTACGACGAAGGCAACCAAGGCCACCTGGTGCTGGAGAAGAGCTACGTATTCGACCCCGCGTACTACAACAAGAAGGGCGAGGCGATATCCGACGCAGTCGATCTTGTAATGCCCGAATTCCGAGGCAAGCGCACCACCATCACTCAGGAGTTCACCGGTTTTCACCTGCAGGTCACCGACGGCCGGCGTGCGGCGCGCGCCACCATCGACGGCTCCAGCCTCACCGACCTCGGTCACCTAGCGGTGCCGGTGCAAATCAAGAGTCCGAGCCTGGGCGAGTATTTCGCCAGTGTATTCTTCGACGCCATCACCTGGGAGGCCGACTCGGTGATCGGGGAGATCCCCCAGCCCGACGGCTCGGTGGCCTTCCGCCAAGTCGAGCCCGAACCCGGCGACCAGGTGACCCTGCTGTTCGAGTTTATCCCCGACGGGGGTGGCGAAAACGGGTACCTGCGCGGCGAAACCCTGCAATGGAACCAGGGCCTGGAACTGCTTATCGGACGCGAAGAGCCGAGCGAGCTGCTGATCGCCCTGCAGGCAGAATCGATTGGCGGGCTGTCCGACTTCGCCGCTGTGCCGCTGAAGATCCTGGACCACACCGTTCAGGAGCAGCAGTTCGTGGACAATGCCGCCAAGCTGACCGCCCAGGAACTGGTCGGCACCTGGCAATGGCATGGAATGAAAAACCAGAACTGGGAGGCCCTGCCCCCCTACACCGAGATCCAACCCCTGGAGGATGACCCGGAAGTGCTGGTAGCCCGCACCTACAACCCGAGCGATCCGGAGTGGAAGGTAGAGCCCCAGCTGGTGCTGCTCGACACCCGCCTGAACCCGACCCTGCGCCTGCTCAGCGTGGACGCTCAGGGCCAGTTGGTGGAGGCGATGAACTTCACCGTCCTGGTCTCCCGCTGGGACGAAAACGGCCCCCGGATGATTCTCAAGTGGCTGGTGCCCAAGGGTTGGCTGATCCTCTGGGCCAAGCGGCCCGCCCCCGGGGCCGAACCCCAGGGAACGGCTCAAGCCAATCCGCTGGCCGGTCCCCAGCCGATACCTGGCGCAGCGGCCAACCCGCTGGCGGCACCACAGCCGGTCCCGGCCTCGGCGACCAACCCACTCGCGGCACCGGAGCCGGCCCCGGCGGCCAATCCCCTGGCCGCCCCCACCCCGCCCACCCCAGTGCCCTTGCCGGCCCAGGCCGGCTCCCTGGTCGGCTACTGGCAAGGCGAGGAAGGCGAGGTGCTAGCCTTCGACCAAGCCAGCTACACTCTCTACGAGTACAACGAGCTGGTGGACTTGGGGAGCTACAGCGTAAGCGGCAATCTACTGACCGCCGATAGCCAGCTTGAAAACGAACGCTCCCAATACCGCTTCCAGCTCGACGGCGACACCCTGCGGCTGCAGGACGGCGAGGGCTACGTGATGCGCTTTTACCGGCTCCGAAAGTAGGGGCGAACCAGGATTCATAACCCTCCCTGGGCCGCTGCCCGCACCGAGTGCCAGAGGCGGAGCAGCTGGCGGCGGCCTGGGTCGAAGCGCTCGCTCAGCTTCGGCGGCACCCGGATCTCCGCTCTCGGACATCCCGTAGCGAGGAGCTCGAGGCCACGGCGGCCCAGGCCCATGCGGCGCAGGTGATCCTGGACCCGGTAGAAGACTAGCTCCACCTCGTCGGGCGCGCGCCGCACCAGGGCAAAGCCGAAATGGAACTTGAACGGCTTCTCCGCCCCGCCCAGGGGGTTCGCCACCTCCAGCTCCAACGGCAATACCGAAAGCTCCAAGCCCCCATCCTTTGCCGGCCCCTGCAACAGCTCTTGCACAATATCCTGTTCCACGGGATTCAGCTTTGTCGACCCCTGCACCTCCGAGACCGGGATCGGGTCGCCGATGCTGCACTCACCCAGTTTGAGGCCCAGCTCGCGTGCGCAGAAACGCTGAAACCGGGCGCCGTAGGTGCCGGCCGCCACCGCCCAGGTGACCCGCAACATCCCTGACCAGGACCAGTGTCGAAACAGGTTCATCCAACCCCGGTTGTCCGGATGGCGGTGCTCGCCCTCCAGATCCAGGTCGAGATAGACGTTCTCCATCAACTGGATCATCTGGATGCAGAGGTAGAACCCGGCCCGCAGCTCCGGCTCGGTCTTCGGCAACAGGCTGGACTCAGAGGTATCCGGGGCCGGCTCCAGGTGTTGGGTCATGGGGCCCCATTCCGGGTAGATCTGGGCATCAAAGAAGCCCAGGCTCGGCTCCTGGCGGATCTGGTCGAACAGCCGGACCACCGCCTCGCCGTGCTTTGAGAAGGCAAGCTCGGTATGACGACTGGGGGTGTACCAGCGCTCGGCCAGGCGCAGGAACAAGACCTCCCGATCGCAGCCGGACCCGCCTGCGGCTTGGCGGGCATCCTCCGCGGCGCACTGCATCACCTCCAGCAGGGCGTGCTTGCCCAGTTTGCGGTAACTTTCGAACTGAGACTCCGCAAACCACTGGTCGGCGGTAGTCTGATGAGGAAAACGCGGGTGCTCGGAGCGGTACTGCTGGACATCGGTCGGCTCGTCGCCGGTCAGCGAGGCTTTTATGTATAGCAGATAGCCCGGAGGAGTCTTCGAGCCGGCGTCGGCCGGCTCGTAATAAATGCGGCCGACGGCGCAGTGGAACTGGCTACAGCCGCGCTCCGGGTCGGGGGTAATGGCGCTGGTGTCGATTTCGATCTCCACCCCCAGATCGATACGGCATTTGCGGATGGCATTGCCCAGGTCCTCGTAGCGGTATTCCGGGTCGCACCCGCCGTCGCAGACCAGGATGTAACGGCAGCGCCGGCGCACCAGCTCGTAGATACCGAGATTTTCGAAATGGCCGCCGTCGCTTACGTAGACGTAGTTCGAGGTATCGGTGGTGAGGCCGGCCAACTCCCGCAGCAGATACCACAGCGACCACTTGGGTCCGGCCCGGCGCCAGACTGCGCTGTTACCCGGATTTTGAATCCACCAGCCGAGGCGCACATTGAACATGGTCATCAAAAAGGCGGTGGCGGGATTGGTGTGATAGCCCCAGTTGGGGCTGGCCGCCGCTCCGGATACGGTGAGCGGAGTACCCAGGGCCAACCAGGCATTGTCCTCTTCCGCCAGGTAGTCTTCGGTGCTCTGATAAGCCCCCAAAGGGGCCTCCCCGGCGGTGGGCTGCTGGTAGCCGCAATGGTCAGGAGTGAACACGAAGGAGCCGGCCTTGCGCTCCTGCCACGCCAGGTTATTGGCGCGGGTCAGGTTGATGGCGCTATTGAGCAACGGATATGGCCGGTTGCCCTTGAGGCCGAGCAGACGGGGCGAGTCGTCGGGGTCGAAACCATGAAAGGCGTTGCGCCGGCGGCTGCTATTGCTGGCGCCCAGGTAGCAACGCTCCAAGCGGTCGCGGTAGAACATGTGCAGGGAGAACACATTGACGTCGATCCTCCAGGCCAATACCGCGGCCAACGCCGCGAGCAGCAGCAGGAAAACCACCGGCGGCAACGGCAGGTCGGCAAGCAATTGCAGCGAATTGGCGGCATAGGTATCGAAGTAACAAACTTGCCCCGAGCGGATCGGCAACAAGCTGCCCGACAGGGTCTCGTCCCCTTGCAACGACAACTGGTAACCGGGCAGGACCTTGTCGGCGGCGACCTCGGTCGGGCAAAACTCCTGTTCAAGCGGTGACCCGGCTAAGCGCTCGATCGCCACATGCAAGCCCCAGGAAATCCCGATCAATAGCCCGAGCACAAATACATAGGGCGCGGCGGTGGCCAGCAGTTCCTTCCAGCCGCCGGGAGCCGTGCCGTCGGTATCGGTCTTGCCCCCGGCCAATAGGCCCAACAGCGTAGTGACCAGCCAGGCAAGGCCCCCGGCAGCGGCGATCCAGGCCCCCAGGTAGAGCATTCCAAAGCGGGCGTAGAGGGCGATGCCCGACACCAGCAACCAAACCAGACCGAGGCGGATCAGCAGGCCACCCAAGCGGCTCCACCACTCGCGCACGGACTCGCGAAACCGCCGGCTAGCCAGCCCCAGATGGAGGGTGACCAGCAACAACAGGACCAGCAGCACCAGCGGCGGACCAAGCACGATCTGGTGCATCCGCTGTTCCGGGTCGAGTGACGCCGGCGGCGTCCAGACCGAAAACAGCAGTGCCAGCGGCGCAACGGCGACCAGGGCCCACCAGACCGGACCCAGCCGCCGGCCCCGGCAAGCCACTCGGCCGCGACAGGCCCCAAGCCAACCCAGCGCGAAGGCAGGCACGTAGAGAGCCGGCGCCGCACCGATCCATAGCCAGGCCGGCAACTCCCAGGCCGCCGCCAACGGCAGTGTCAGTCCCAGCAGCAAGACGCCGCAGGCGAGCAAGGCGAGCACCCGATAGGCGCCCTGCAGCCGCGCCTGCGAGGGCGGCGTGTCGGCGTCGGCGGCGGGCTGCGCTTCCGGCGGTGCCGAGGCAAGCGCCGTCTCCCGCCCGGCCAGCCCGATCCCCAGCGCCATTGAGGCGGCTCCAAACAGGGCCAGCAACCCGCCCCATCCGAGGTCCGCCGGCGGCCCGAACAACGGGGTGACGGACCAAGCCAGGAGCACCCAGGGGAGGCACAGCAGCACCAGCACCAGGGTCACCAACAGGGCCTGATTTAGCAGCACGTTGCGCAACCAAGTGGCCACTCCGGCCAAGGTGTCGGCGCCGAACAGTCCGGTACGGGGGGTCAGATAGTTGCTGTAGCGGCGCAGCCAATTCACCTGGGGCGGCTCCGACGGTGCCGCCGCGGGGTTAGGCGCCAGGCGCCGCTCCACCGCGGAGATACCGCCTTCGCCCGCATCCCGCTCCCGCTTTACCCAGGCATGCAGCCAACTGCCGATATAACCGCCGCCCGAAACGCTCGACAGGTAGTCTAATTCGCGCAGCAAACCGAGCCGCGCCAAGCCTTGGAGCACCCCTAAATTGAAGGTGGCACTGCGGATGCCGCCGCCGGAAAAAGCCAGCCCGAACAACCGCGCCTGATCGGCCCGCCGCGCGGAGGACGCATCCGGAGAGACCGAGTCGAGGTGACCCAGCCCGACCGCCTCTCGGCCCGCGGCAATCTGCGCCAACTCCCGTTTTAGTATCTCGTCGAAGGTATACGGCGGAGTGACGGCCAGCTTGTCACCGGTGGCGTCATCGAGTACTCCGGTTACCTGCAGGTCGGCGGCGTGCTGAAAGCGGCTCAGCGAATCAGCGGTGCGGTCACCGAAATCCCCGTCCAACCGCCCGTGGTAATAGCCCATTGCGGCCAGCTTGCCCTGCAGGTCCGCTACCTGGCTTTCCAGCGCCTGTTTTGTTTCGTTGTCCAACGCCGAGCCAGCCGTGTCGGGCGCCAGCCCGAGTCCCTTCAGATTTCGCTTCGGCCGCTCGTTTGCAGCGTCCGATTCCTGTTCGGTCATACCCCCTCCCGGTTCGAGCGGTTCGTCGCGCCTTCGAGAACCTATAGGCGTTGTCTTTCGCCCCGTCAAGCGTCCGACTTGGATGCAAATTCGAAGGAAAATTTATTTGCTAATGCGAATGGTTCGCATTATTATTTACATCCAAGACAGCTTCCGTATCACACCAGCCGATCCTCAAGGAGCAATCCGATGACCCGCAGTATCCGCTTTCTCTCCGGCGCCGCTCTCAGCGCGTTGCTCGCTCTGCCCCTCACCACCTTTGCCGAGGGCGAGGTAAATCTCTACTCGGCGCGCAAGGAGAACCTGATCAAACCCCTGCTCGATCGCTTCGCGGAGCAGACCGGGATCAAAGTCAACCTGGTCACGGGCAAGGCCGATGCCCTGCTCAAGCGGCTGCAGAGCGAAGGGGTCAATTCCCCCGCTGATCTGCTGCTGACCACCGATGCCGGGCGCCTGTACCGCGCCAAGCAGGCCGGAGTGACCCAAGCGGTCGACTCGCAAGCCCTGGCGGCGGCAATCCCGGCCAATTACCGCGATCCCGAGGGCCACTGGTTCGGCCTCTCGGTGCGGGCGCGGCCAATCCTGTTCGTCAAAGACCGGGTCGATCCGTCCCAGCTCTCCAGCTATGAGGCCTTGGCCGATGCCGAGTGGAAGGGCCGCATCTGCATCCGCTCTTCGAGCAATATCTACAACCAGTCGCTGGTGGCCTCTCTGATCGCCGCCGACGGGGTCGAAACCACCGAGGCCTGGGCCCGCGGGCTGGTCGCCAACCTGGCACGCCAACCTGTGGGCGGCGATCGCGACCAGATCAAGGCAGCGGCGGCGGGCCAGTGCGACCTGGCGGTGGCAAACACCTACTACCTGGCCGGCATGCTCACCTCCAAAGATGAATCCCAGCGGGCTGCGGCAGAGAAAATGGGGGTGTTCTGGCCGAATCAGGACGGGCGCGGTACCCACGTCAATGTGAGCGGCGCGGCGGTCACCCGCTCCGCCCGCAATCGCGACGCGGCAATCCAGCTGATCGAATTCCTGGCCAGCGATGCGTCCCAACAATGGTACGCGGAGACCAACGGCGAGTACCCGGTGCGCCCGGGGATTACTTTGAGTCCGGTGCTGAGCGCCTGGGGCGACTTCAAGGCCGACGACCTGGGCCTGGAAAAGCTCGGTGAGCTCAATGCCGAGGCGCTGCAACTGATGGACCGGGCCGGCTGGAAATAGACAACCAGAGCCTCGAACAGAGA
The DNA here is from genome assembly GCA_965365625.1 of uncultured Chromatiales bacterium. Classification (GTDB taxonomy): domain Bacteria; phylum Pseudomonadota; class Gammaproteobacteria; order Chromatiales; family Chromatiaceae; genus CAVWCW01. The sequence goes on from CBDUCL010000030.1 coordinate 10,354, forward strand.
TAATAGCCGCCCCTCCGGCACCGGAGGGGCGGTTTTTCCATTTCCGGCCAGGACCTAGACAAGCCCCTTGCCAAACGCCGTTCCCAAATCCATCCCCAGCCAAAACCTGCCCTGGCGTCTCGGCGTACCCCTGGTGGCACTGGTGCTGGCGCTGCCGGTGCTGGTGGTGGGTGGCTTCTTGCTGGTGCCCGCTGGAGAGGTCTGGCGCCACCTGGCGGATACGGTATTGGCCGACTATGTGGTCAACTCCCTGCTGCTGATGCTGGGGGTCGCCATCGGCACCCTAATCGGCGGAGTCGGCACCGCCTGGCTTACCAGCATGTGCAACTTTCCTGGGCGCGGCCTGTTCGAATGGGCCCTGCTGCTGCCTATGGCCATGCCGGCCTATATTATCGCCTACACCTACACCGGCCTGTTGGACTTCGCCGGCCCGGTGCAGACCCTGCTGCGAGACTGGACCGGCTGGGGCTACGGGGATTACTGGTTCCCAGAGATCCGTTCCCTGCCGGGCGCAGCGGTAATGCTATCGCTGGTGCTATACCCCTATGTCTACCTGCTGGCGCGGGCCGCCTTCCTCGGGCAGTCCATTTGCGTGCTGGACGTCAGTCGCACCCTAGGCAACGGGCCCTGGCGCACCTTTTTCACCGTCGCCCTGCCGCTGGCCCGCCCGGCCATCGTGGCCGGCCTGTCGCTGGCCCTGATGGAGACGCTGGCGGACTACGGTACGGTGCAATATTTCGGCGTATCGACCTTCACCACCGGCATCTTCCGCACCTGGTTCGGGCTCGACAACGCGGCCGCCGCGGCCCAGCTTTCGGCCCTGTTGCTGGGCTTCGTGTTCGTGCTCATCGCGGTGGAGCGGATGTCTCGCCGCCAGGCCCGCTACCACCACACCAGCCAGCGCATCCAGGATATCCGCCGCCACCGCCTCCGCGGCTGGCGTGCCTCGGCGGCGCTGCTGTTCTGCCTGATCCCCCTCGCCTTCGGCTTTCTGGTACCGGCGGCCCAACTCGGCTACTGGGCGCTGACCATTGCCGATGCCTGGTTCGACGCGGATTTCCTGCTGCTGGTCCTGCATAGCCTGGAATTGGCAGCCGGTGCCGCCCTGATCGCCTTGATACTCGCCCTGCTGCTGGGTTACGGCCGTCGCCTCTACCCCACCCGCGGCATCTCGGCAGCGGTGCAGATCGCGGGCCTCGGCTATGCGGTGCCGGGCACCGTGATCGCGGTGGGCGTGATCATCCCCTTCGCCTGGATCGACAATGGCCTGGACGCCTGGCTGCGTGCCAGCTTCGGCATCTCATCGGGGCTGTTGCTGAGCGGCACCCTGTTCGCCTTGCTGTTCGCCTATACGGTGCGCTTTCTGGCAGTGTCCCTGCAGACGGTGGAGGCCGGCCTAGGCAAGATTCGCCCGTCCATGGACGAGGCCGGCCGCTCCATGGGTTGCGACCCACGCGGGGTGCTCTGGCGCATCCAGATCCCGATGCTGCGGGGCAGCCTGCTCACTGCCCTGTTGCTGGTGTTCGTGGACGTACTCAAAGAGCTGCCGGCGACCCTGATCCTGCGTCCGTTCAATTTCAATACGCTGGCGGTGCGCGCCTACGAACTGGCCTCCGACGAGCGCCTGGCCGACTCCGCGCCCGCCGCGCTCACCATCGTCCTCGCCGGCCTGATGCCGGTGATCCTGCTCAGCCGATCGATTACCCGTTCCCGCCATGCCCAGACAACTTGACGTCCGCCAGGTCTCCATCGCCTACCGGGACGCGCCGGTGGTGCGCGATGTGAGCTTTACCCTCAAGCAGGGAGACATCGGCTGCCTACTGGGGCCGAGCGGCTGCGGCAAGACCAGCCTGCTGCGGGCAATCGCCGGCTTCGAGCCGGTCAGCGCCGGCGAGATCTACCTGCAGGGGCGGCTGGTGTCGCGGCTGGGGCTGACCCTGGAGCCCGAACGCCGTCAGGTCGGCATGGTGTTCCAGGATTTTGCCCTGTTCCCCCACTTGACCGTGGAGCGCAACCTGGCCTTCGGGCTGCGGCGGTTGCCGCGCCGGGAGCGCAAACAACGCATCTCCGAGCTGTTGCGGTTGGTGGGGCTGGAGCACGCGGCCAAACAGTATCCGCATCAGCTCTCCGGCGGCATGCAGCAACGGGTCGCGCTGGTGCGGGCGATGGCCCCCCGCCCCGAGATCCTACTACTGGATGAGCCGTTTTCCAGTATGGACGCCGAGTTGCGCGAGCAGATCGCACGCGAGGTGCGGGATCTCCTCAAGCGCGACGGCATCACCGCCATCCTGGTCACCCACGACCAGCTCGAGGCCTTCGCCATGGCCGATGTGATCGGGGTGTTGGGGGATGGCCAGCTGCGCCAGTGGGGCACCGGTTTCGAGCTTTACCACGAGCCGGCGGACCGCTTCGTCGCCGACTTCATCGGCCAAGGGGTGATGCTGCCGGGTTGCGTAGCGGACGACGTGAGCATCGACACTGAACTCGGCCCGATCCGGGGCCGCTACACCCACGGCCTGAACCCAGGGCGCAACGCCGAGATCCTGCTGCGGCCGGACGACCTGCTTCATGACGACGACAGCCCGATGCAGGCCGAGGTGGTGAGCCGCACCTTCCGCGGCGCCGAGTACCTATACACCCTGCGCCTGGACAGCGGGCGAGAGGTGATCTGCCTGGTCCAGAGCCACCACGATCATGCGCCGGGCGAGCGCATCGGCATTCGCCTGGAAATGGACCACCTGGTCGTATTCCCGGCGGATGTGCCTCTACCCGACCAGGGACAGTGCCTGTCGGTGGTGTCCTAACCGCATTAAAGGCGTCAGCCGCCGGGCCCGCAGCTCCCCAGCCCCGCCGCCGTTCCGTCCCAGGGCGCCGGCCAGTCCGGCCAGACGTTTCCGCAGAGGGAACTGGGCAACGCCAAGGCGAACAACACCCAGGCCAGCCCCAGTCCGATGGCGGTCAGCATGACCAGGGAGGCCGGGGTAATCCAGCCGCGCCGGCGCAACCAGAGCCAGACCAGCAACAGGGTGCAGACGACAGCGATGCCGAACGGCGCCTGCTGCTGGGCCAACCAGATCACCCGGTCCGTGGGCATCGGCAGGTCGCCGCCGAACTCCCCGTACAGATTGGCGAACAGACGGGCCGCCGCGGTCCACGCGAAGGCGCCGGCCCAAGCGGCGGCCAGAACACCGAGGGATGCCAGCCAGTCGAGTCTCTGCTTCATTGCCGATATTCCCACCGGGTCAATGGCCCGGCCTCAGGAGATGTATTGGTAGTAGAGGTTCTGCGGATGCCGGGCGTCGGCGAAGAAGTAGAAACGTTCGGCCAGCAATCCCAGGTACTGCAGGGCGAAGGCGATGGACGGCAGCTGGCTGGATTCGAGCAGGTAAGCGGCCCCTAGCAGCAGCACCGGGAGCACGAACACCAGCAACAGGAAGGCATACTTGACCGCCCTGAGTGCAGCGGCGCTGCGGCCGTGGAAAAACTCCCGGGTATTGAACGAGCCGCCCATGGCACCCTGGGCCTTTTGCTCGATGCGGCTGTGGCGCACGCCGATGGCGCTCTGCAGGGTCGACTTCGGCTTGAGGCGGCGGTTGCGGATCAGCGAGGCGCCGCGGGTGACCAGGGCCAGCAGGGTGGCGATCACCGCCCACAGGCCATAGAACCCGACCAGATCGGCGCCGATCCAGGCCGAAAAGGCAGCCGCCAGGGTAAAGCCGGAGGCGATGCCAAGAAAGGTGTAGTTGGCAAGGGTGAGCGGCGTGTGCCATTCCTGCAGAAAGCGCAGGCTGGCGTAGATCATGGCAGTGCAGACAAACAACACGAAGGCACCCAGAGTCGCGAGGGCACCGGCCAGCAGGCTGGCATCAACGGGGATGGACCCAGCCAGGGTGAACAGGGGCTGGGTCAAGCCGAACCAATGTATCCCAGCGTAGATCGCCAACAGCAGCATGAAGCCGGGCAACACGATCACCTCCCGCGACAGCCAGGAGGTGCGCCACTGGGCAATCGAGCGCCAGGCCCGCTCCGGGTGGCCCAGGTGAAAGAAGGAGGCGAGCAGGCCGGCGGCCAGAAACGCCAGGGCGATGAGGCTCCCGGTGCCATAGAAGCTCTGGCTGTCCTGGGGCGGCAGCAGGTTCGCCACCGAATAGACCTGGCCGGTGTAAAGGGCCAAAAACAGGCCCTGGCCGACGCCAAGCAGGGTGGTGAGCAGGATGACGGAAAATGCGGGGTGCATGCTGGTTTGTGCCCTATTGGATACGGATACGGGATAAGCTCAAACTCTGCTGCCACGTCTACCAGGCAACGTCGTCCAGGGTCTCGGCCCCTTCCGGCAGCTCCGGCAACTCTTCCTTGAGGCGCGGGTTGCTGGCCCGCACCAATTCGTCTTCGTGGATGCGGATGCGGGTCTTGCGCCGGGGCAAGTAGTGGTTGGCGGGCTGGGTTCCCCACTCGGGCATCAACTGGTAGCCCCCCTGCTCGCGAATTGCTACCGATACCTCCGAATCCGGGTCATGCACGTCGCCAAATAGCCGGGCGCTGGTCGGGCAGGCCAGCACGCACGCTGGCTTGCGCTCAGCATCCGGCAGGGCCAGGTCAGTGACCCGATCCACGCACAGGGTGCATTTCTTCATCACCCGCTGCTTTTCGTCCAGCTCCCGGGCGCCATAGGGGCAGGCCCAGGAACAATACTTACAACCGATGCACTTGTCGTAGTCCACCAGCACAATGCCGTCTTCCGGCCGCTTGTAGCTGGCGCCGGTCGGACACACGGGCACGCAGGGCGGCTCCTCGCAGTGCAGGCAGCTTTTGGGAAAGTGCACCGTCTCGGTATTCGGAAACTGGCCCACTTCGAAAGTCTGCACCCGATTGAAGAAGGTGCCGGTGGGATCGGCATCATAGGGACGCTGATCGGTCATCGGACCGGCCCAGCCGGAGGTGTTCCACTCCTTGCAGCTGGTGACGCAGGCGTGACAGCCGACGCAGACATTGAGATCGATTACCAGGGCGAGTTGGGTCATGGAACTACTCCTTTCCGCGACCGGACTTGGTACGGAACCGCCCGGCAAAAAAGCCCTGCCACTTGCCGCGCCGATGCTCTTGGCCGGGGGCTCGCTTGGGGGCCGGAAACTGGGGGTGGGTCTGCCGCGGCTCGTTGTCGCCGGCCTTGTAGACCCGCACCCTCACATCGAACCAGGCCGCCTGACCCGTCACCGGATCGGAGTTGGACATGTGCTCGCCGGCCTCGCAGGCGGGCAGCTCTTCGCTAATCAGATGGTTGAGCAGAAAACCCTTCTGTGACTCGTTGGCCTTGGGCGACAGTCCCCAGGAGCCGGCGGCCTTGCCGATCGCGTTCCAGGTCCAGACCGTGCCCGGCTCCACCGCCTCGGAGAAACGGCACATGCAACGCACCCGGTTGGTGCGGGATTCCACCCACACCCAGTCGCCATCGTCGAAACCGTTGGCGGCCCCCACCTGGGGGCTCATAAACAGGTAGTTGTGGGCGTGGATCTGGCGCAGCCAGGCGTTCTGGGAGTCCCAGGAGTGGTACATGGCCATCGGGCGCTGGGTGAGGGCTTGCAGCGGATAGTGGTGGGTATCCACCAGGCGCGCCTCCAGGGTCTCGCTGTAGAAAGGCAGCGGGTCGAAGTGGGTCTCGATGCGCCGGCGCAAGCGCTCCGGAGGCTGGCGCCCGGGGCGCCTGCCCTGGGCCGCCAGGCGGAACTTCTGCAGCGTCTCGGAGTAGATGTGCAGGGCGATGGGCTCGGCGTAACGGGTCATGCCGTGGGCCCGGGCCCATTGCAGATAGCCCAGATTCCAGTTGCGCATGTACTGGTAGGACTTGGGCAGCTCATGGTGGTAGAAGCAGCCGTTGTTCTGGTACATCTCCCACTGCCGGGGGTTGGGCTCGCCCTTGAGGAACTTCTCTCCGCCTTTGCCACGCCAACCGGCGAGAAAGCCGATGCCGGAGCCGGGCGAAGTCTCGTAGTTGGTGACGAAATCCGGATAGTCCCGAAACTTGCGCCGCCCGTCCGCGTGCACAAAGGCCGGCAGGCCGAGGCGCGAACCGAGTTCGATCAGCACGTCCTGAAACGGCTTGCACTCACCCGTGGGCGGCAGCACCGGGATGCGCACCGAATCCACCGGGCCGTCGAACTCCGAGATCGGCCGGTCCAGCATCGACATGGCGTCGTGGCGCTCTAGATAGGTCGTATCCGGCAGCACCAGGTCCGCAAAGGCCACGGTCTCGGAGTGGAAGGCATCGCACACCACCAGGAAGGGGATCTTGTACTCCCCCTCCTCGTCCTTGTCGGTGAGCATGTCGCGCACCTTCTCGGTGTTCATGCTGGAGTTCCAGGCCATGTTGGCCATGAACAGCAGCAGGGTGTCGACCGTATACGGATCGCCGCGCCAGGCATTGGTGATCACATTGTGCATCAGCCCGTGCACCGACAGCGGGTACTCCCAGGAGAACGCCTTGTCGATGCGCAGCGCCTCGCCTTGGTCGTCGACGAACAGGTCGTCCGGATCCGCCGGCCAACCGAGGGGCATGCCGTTGAGCGGGGTGTCGGGCTGCACGTCGTCCGGTCCCTTGGGGGGCTTGGGACAGGGCGGGATCGGGCGCGGAAACGGCGCCTTGTGGCGGAAGCCGCCAGGGCGGTCGACGGTACCGAGGATGCTCATCAGTATCCCCAAGGCACGGATGCTCTGAAAGCCGTTGGAATGGGCTGCCATACCGCGCATGGCGTGGAAGGCTACCGGGTTGCCGACCACCGAGTTGTGCTCCTTGCCCCAGGAGTCGGTCCAGGCGATCGGCAACTCGATCTTCTGATCGCGGGCGGTCACGCCCATCTCGTGGGCCAGGCGCCGGATCGTTGCCACCGGGATGCCGGTGATCCCCGCCGCCCACTCCGGCGTGTACTCCTGCACCCGTTCCTGCAGCAGCTGGAAGGCGGGTTTTACCGGGGTTCCGTCTTCCAACCGGAATTCGCCCAGCAGGTAGGGGTCGGCGCCCTCGCTGTGGGTCGGAACCGCCTCGTTTTCGGTGCGGTCCCACCACAGCTTGTTCTGGGGATCGAAACAGCCCTCTTCCACCGGCATGTCGCTGCGCACGAACATACCCTCGTTCGCACTGTTCCCATCCAGGTTCACCAACTCAGCGGCGTTGGTGTAGCGCACCAGAAAGTCGCGGTCGTAGAGCCCCTGCTTGACGATCTCGTGGATCAGAGCCAGCAACAGAGCGCCGTCGGTGCCGGGTCGGATCGGCACCCACTCGTCGGCAATCGCCGAATAGCCGCTGCGGATCGGATTGATAGAGATAAAGCGCCCGCCGTTGCGTTTGAACTTGGCGAGGGCGATCTTCATCGGGTTGGAATGATGATCCTCGGCGGTGCCGATCATCACGAACAGCTTGGCCCGGTCAAGATCCGGCCCGCCGAACTCCCAGAACGAGCCGCCGATGGTATAGATCAAACCGGCCGCCATGTTCACCGAACAGAAGCCTCCATGGGCGGCGTAATTCGGGGTACCAAATTGCTTGGCGAACAACCCGGTCAAGGCCTGCATCTGATCGCGCCCGGTAAACAGGGCGAAGCGCTTGGGATCCTCGCTGCGGATGCGGGCGAGACGCTCCTGCAGCAGTTCGAAGGCGCGATCCCAGCCGATGGCCTCGAACTCGCCGCTGCCCCGCTCCGCGTCCGCCTTGCGCAGCAGCGGTTGGGTCAGGCGGGCCGGCGAATACTGCTTCATAATACCCGAGGCGCCTTTGGCGCAGATCACCCCCTGGTTGAGCGGGTGATTCGGGTTGCCCTCGATATGCCGCACCTCGCCGTCGCGCAAGGTCACGCGGATGCCACAGCGGCAAGCGCACATATAGCAGGTGGTCTCTTTGACCTCGACCCGCCCTAGATTGCGGTCGGAATGGGTGCTGGGATCCTGCATACCGCACAAGCCTCGGGTGATTGAATACCGGCAAATTGGTGGGGCAGAGCCGCTACATTATAAATTTAGCATTCCCTAATACGCAAGCCGACGTCCTGTAGGTGCTGTGCCAGCGCCACCCATTGAGCCCCCGCCGAGGAATTTTCGGCGCGCACGATTTGTGCGCTCTCCAAGCCCCGGCCGCATCGATCTAGTGCAAGCCGCGCACTGACAACGAGCAGGCTACCCAGAGCTTATCCCATCTGGCTGCGCCGTGCCCGCGCCAGGCGCGAAGGCGCATTTCTTGCAGTCACCCAACCAATCGAAATCGACCGGGGGTGATTTAGGTGCAGATAACGGGGATGCTTTGGGGCGCCAGACTACTCAATTACGTGGACTTTCCCACCTCGGAGGTACTGGGCCCCGAGGCCACCGGGGAGCAGGTCAAGGACCTGATCGATCGCTACGGCCAGGTGCTGGTCAAGCCCAATTTCAAGGGCGGCGTCGGCAAGAAGGGTAAGGCCGGGCTGATCGGCTTTGCCGAGGACGTCGCCAGCGCCATGCGGGAGAAGGAACGGTTGTATTTCGTCGAGCATGATTTCGGCCATACCCGCGCCAAGGCGGAGGGGGTGACCTTCGAGAGTGCGATTCCTGCCAAATATGAGATCTATGTGTCGATCCGCGACGATACTCGCTTCCGGGCCCCGACCCTGACCATCACCCATCACGGCGGGGTCGACATCGAGGAACTGGCGCCGGAACAGATCGCAACCATCCCCTTCGACGCCCTTACCGGCTTCAAGGGCTTCGTGGTGGCGAACGCCCTGGACCGCATCCAGGCCCCCAACGAGATCGTCAGCCCCCTGGTGCAGAACCTGCCCAAACTATGGACCCTGTTCAACAACTACGGCATGAGCACCCTGGAGCTGAACCCGATCCGCATGATGCCGAAGAACGGTCGCTTGGTGCCCGTGGCCTGCGACTTCAAGTGCGCCTTCGACACCGACGACCCGGCCTGGAAGCGCCTGGAACTGCCGCCTAGCCTGGATTCCTCGAACTATTCCGACTTCGAACTGGAGGTCAACGCGCTGCGCACCTACCAGGGCCAGTCCGACGTGTTCGTAACCAATGCGGCGGGCAGCGTCACCGCCATGACCTTCGGCGGCGGCGCCAATGCCCTGGTCACCGAACTGCTGGGAGAGGTGGGCACCATCTCTTCGGACTTCGGCGGCAACCCGCCCTACGAGAAGATGTACGAGATAAGCCGCATCGTCTACAAGCACTGGCTGGCCCAGAGCCAGGTGCTCTTCATTATCGGCGGCAAGGCCAACAACACCGATATCTACACCACCTTCCGCGCCATGGGCGATGCCCTGCGCGACCACTTCAACCAACACGGCCCCCAGCCCCTGTACGTGGTGGTGGGCCGGGGCGGCCCGAACCTGATCCGCGGCATGGCCTATTTGAAGGACATTCTCGACGCCCTGGGCCTGCCCTACCGGGTGTTCGGCCACGACTCGGCCATGAGCGGGGTGGTCAACTACGTCAAGGACATCGACGCCTGGATGAAGGCCGGCGGCCGTTCCCAGGTGGCGCAGAAAATGGGGATCGAGCCATGAGCGCAAACAATCGAATCGAGTCCGACCGCCGGCGTCGCCCCGGGGTGGACGCCTTTCCCCATTACTATGTGGGCATCGACTCCCTGGCGGAGCTGGCGACCCGGGAGGACCGGGTGTGCGTGCTCAATATCCTGGGCAACGAAAGCAGCTCGGTGAGCCCGGTGAGCCACATCTACTCCGGCGGCAATGTGGTGTGCGGCACCATGCCCGGGCGCTCCGGCTCGCTGCTGAAGACCGAGCTGGGAGACATCCCGGTCTACAACTCGGTGGTGGAGGCCCTGGCAGCGGGCCACCGCTTCAATGTGGCGGTGGTGTATGTGCCACCAGCCGGAGTCAAGGACTCGGTGATCGAGGCGGTGCGGGTCAACCCCGATATCACCAAGGTGATCATTCTCACCGAAAAGGTGCCTCTGAGCGACGCCCGAGTGATCGGCCAATACTGCCAACTGCAGCGTGAGGACGTGTTCGGGGGCAACTGTCTGGGTATCGCCGACGCCCATCAGCAGGTGCGCCTCGGCGGCGCCCTCGGGGGCAGCCACCCGGAGGAGTCCCTGATTCCAGGGTCGGTGGCTATCTATTCCAATTCCGGAAACTTTACCACCACTATCGCGGTGTACCTGCGCACCGCCGGCTGGGGCACCACCGTGTCGCTGTCGTCGGGCAAAGACGTCTATATCCACTATGCTGCTCCCGAGTTCACTC
>CBDUCL010000031.1:0-20239 GCA_965365625.1 uncultured Chromatiales bacterium
TTGAGTTCCTGGCCATTGCGCTGCAGGTACAGCCCGGGGTCGCGGCCTCGGTGGGCCACCCCGCCCTGGTTACGGTCGATCTCCTGGCGCTCGTGGGGGTTGATGGGCGGACTTTCCGCCAGCAGGCAAAACAACAGCAAGGCCTCCAGGAAGCGGACCTGGGGCTCGGAAATACCCAGGGGATCGAAGGCATTTACGTCCAGCGAGCGCAGCTCGATGTATTTCACCCCGCGCCGCTGCAGGGCCAGGCTCGGCTTTTCGTTGCCGTCTGGAGTCTGCTTGGGGCGCACCGAGCTGTAGTACTCGTTCTCGATCTGCAGGATATTGGCGTTGAGCTGCTGGTAACTGCCGTCCACCTTGACCCCGAAACGCTGGTACTCGGGACAAGGCGTCTCGATGGCCCACACCAGACTGGCCAGGTAGGCATCCAGCCCATCGTAGTTGGCCTTGACTCCGGTACCCAGCTCTTTGCTGTTCTGGTAGCCGATGTCGCCCATGCGCAGGGAGCAGGCGTAAGGCTCGTAATAGGTGTGGGCATCGAACTCCGGCAGCCGGGTCGGGCGCCCGCCGAGGAACGACTTGCAGACCGCCGGCGAGGCGCCGAACAGGTAGGGCACCAGCCAGCCCCAGCGCAACAGATTGCGGATTAGGCCGAAATAGCGGGCGTCGGTATAGGTTCGCAGTGACCCCCGCTCGCCGTCCAGCGCCTGCAACGCCGGCCACAGGTCGGTAGGCGGGGAGTAGTTGAAGTGGGCCCCGGCGATCACCTGCATTACCTTGCCGTAGCGGTGGCCGAGACCGCGCCGGTACACGGTTTTCATTACCCCCGCATTGGAGGGGCCATACTCGGCAATCGGAATATTGTTCGGGTCCGCCAGCACGCAGGGCATGCTGGTGGCCCATAGGATTTCGTCCCCAAGCCCCTGATAGACGAACTTGTGGGCATCCTGAAGAAACCCCAGAGCCGCCGTTGACGAACCCAGGGGCGGAGTGATGATCTCCAACAATGCCTCCGAGTAGTCGGTAGTCAGGTAGGGGTGGGTGAGCGGCGAGCCGAACACCCGCGGATGCGGGCGCTGGGAGATGCCGCCGGCGGGCGAAACCCGAAGGCTTTCCTTTTCCAACCCGATCAGCCCCCCCCGCAGCAGCCCCCCGTTGCTGCGATTGACCAGTCCGGCCAGGCGCTGTTCCGCCTTTCGATAAGAATTCAAGCAATTCCCCTGTCGTTGGGTCCCGAGTCGAGGCCGCGGCGCAGGCGCGATTATACGATCCCGGGCCCTGTTCTTGATACCCGGGTAGCGGTCGGGAGGAGTTGCAGCCCAGTCCGGGACGATCGTCTTGGATCGCCCAGCAGGGACATAGAGACTGGGCGAGCGCCGCTCAGGCCACGCGCGCGGGGAATCGACCCTCTACTCTCGCGCTGGGCCAGAACAATGCTGCGGATCGGCATTCACCGCTTCAGTGATTGAAGATCGCCGCCCCGTTTCCGGATATCGTTGGCAGCGCCGGCTCGGTGACCGGGGGTTTGGACAGGGCCTGGAGCGCTTCATCTATGGCTTGGTCCAGGTACCAGCCGAACAGTTCGGGGGTGTTAATACCGACGATACGACGGCTCAGCTCCCGACCGTCTGGCCCGAAAAACAATAGGGTGGGAGTCACATAGACGCCATAGCGCGAGGCGAAGCGGGCGCCGGCCAGAGATTGGCCGGAAAAATCCTGCACCTGTTCTCCAGGGTCGATGCGCAGTTCTCGGATCAGCACCCGCTCCTGATAGCGACCGCTTTTCAGCATCGGGAGCAATTGCTCGCGTTTAAGCAGATCGCACCAACCGCAGTGTTCCTGGGACACCATCAATAGGATCACCAGCCCGCGATCACGAGCCTTGGCCCCATCGGCAGCGAAATCCGTCGCCCGCTGGACCTGGACCTGGGCCAGCGCGCTACCCCATAGCGACAGTCCGAATAGGCACCAGCCAAACGGAAACACAAACTTTTTCATCGTATTATCACCTGGCGCAGCCGGCAGGGCTTGCACTCACCGCTTCGACCATGGAGGATTAGGGCGGAACTCTGACTTTGCAAGCCAGGAGCCCCCGATGCCGCCAAACGCCCGTATCTTGCTCTGCCTGCTGCCCTTGCTCGGCCCCTGGATGACTTCGACCGCGGACGAAGCCCAGCAGCTCACCCGCCTGAGCATGGTAGAGACGCCGGGCTCGGCCGCACCGAGCCAGGACGCTCACTCCCCCTGGGCCGAACTCGACCCCAGCCGGCTCAAGCTGCGCTCGGCCGGCGCCCTGGTGGTGGACGCCGAAGGCCGAGAGGTGTTCAGCCGTAACCCGGACCAAGCGGTGCCTATTGCCTCGATCACCAAGCTGATGACGGCCATGGTGGTGCTGGACGCCGAGGTTGACCTGGAGCAATTGATCACCATCCGCAAGCAGGACCGGGACCTGCACAAGCTCACGGGGTCGCGTTTGCGCTATGACGAGGCTACCTTGAGCCGGCGTGAGATGCTGCTGATCGCCGTGATGGCGTCGGAGAACGCCGCCGCCGCAGCCCTAGGGCGCACCACTTTCCCCGGCGGTAGCGCCGAGTTCGTGCGCGCCATGAACCGCAAGGCGGTCGAACTCGGCATGGAGGACAGCCGCTTTGTCGACCCCACTGGCCTGTATGCGGAGAACACGGCCAGTCCCAGAGACCTGGTGAAACTGACCCAGGCAGCCTACGAGTACCCACTGGTCCGCCAAGCCAGTACCACCCGGAGCATGGAAGTTCGCCCCTATCCGCGGCGTGGCCCGTTGGTTTACCGCAACACCAACCGACTGCTAAAGAACAACGCCTGGAACATCGAACTCAGCAAGACCGGCTTCATTGAGGAGGCGGGACGCTGCCTGGTGATGCGGGCCGAAGTATCCGGGCACGACTTATATATCGTCCTGCTAAACTCCTTCGGCAAGTTGACCCCCTTCGGCGACTCCAACCGTCTGCGCAAGTGGCTGCAGACGGAATCGAAGCAGGGATAGCACTGTTTCGGTGCGGAGACCCGCGCTGACGCCCGGGTTCCATCCCGGCAGCACGAATCGCAGCACCCCCAACCCCAAAACCCGGGAAGCAACGCCTGCACCGCGGACCGAGCGGCGTTGCCCGAGAGGCCACCGCGCTTTTTCTCGAAACGTAAACGCCAGGATGACTGGTGCCGTTGCCCGCGAGCCGAGGCCGAGGGGGGCATGGCCTAATACTTGCTTAATATTAATGTAACGGCAATCCGCCGCAGCCACGAGCGAGGAATCTCCGCCATGTATCAATCCCGCAACCCGTTCGGCTATGACGAATCAGTACTCAAATCCGATGATGACTTTGAGCCCTATGGCTTCGACAGCCCGCGCCTGGCCGAGGTGGCCTGGAACTCGGAAAACACCATGCAAGGACGAGATTTTCGCCAGGTAATCGAGGCCGCCGTGCTGATTGGAATCAAGTGACGGGGGTTACCCGGTCGGCCCCTAGTGCATTGCGGTCAGGGGCCGACCGGCGAGGATCTGGTCGGCGAGAATCCGCGCTGCCTCGTCTACCTGAATCCGCTTGATGGCCTCGGCTTCGGCCTCGTCCTCTTCTTCATTGACTTCGCCGTCCTCGACATCTTCTTCGATCGGCTTTAGGCCGGCCGCAATACGGAAGCGGTTCTTGCTTTCCAGACTGACGCGCTCGCGTTCTTCCCGTTCAGCCTTGCGTTTGGCTTCGAGCAGGCTCAAGGCCTTCTGATCGCGGATCTCCTGCAGCATGGCCTCCTGGGTGCCCAAGAGCTGGAACCCAGGGTCCTGGGTAATACGCGCCTGATGGCGTTCTTGCAGGTGGCTCAGCGCGCCTGCGCCCCGCGGTCGGTAGCGGGCCGGCTCGATGCTGGCCCAAGGCAAGGCATTGTCGAGCGCCCGTTCGCCGTGCTCGGCGGCCCCCGATGCGGTGGGAAATACGATATCAGGCACCACCCCTCGGTGCTGCGTGCTGCCGCCGTTGATGCGGAAAAACTGGGCCATGGTCAATCGCAGGCGGCCCAGGTCCACGTCCTGACCGCGCACAAAGCGGTCCAGGTCCACCAGGGTCTGCACCGTGCCCTTGCCGAAGGTAGGCTCGCCCACCACTATGCCTCGCTTGTAGTCCTGTATCGCCCCGGCGAAGATTTCAGAGGCCGAGGCGCTGTTGCGGTTGACCAGCACCAGCAGCGGACCGGCGTAGGCAATGCTTTTGTCGGGATCACGCTCGACCTCGACGTCACCATAGGCATCCTTGACCTGCACCACCGGCCCCGACTCGATAAACAGCCCGGTCAACTCGGTGGCCTCTGACAGGGAACCACCACCATTGTCGCGCAGGTCCACCACCACCCCATCGACACCCTGGGCCTGCAGCTCGCCGAGCAGCGCCCGCACGTCCCGGGTGGTGCTGCGGAAGTCCTTGTCGCCCCGGGACTCGCCCTGGAAATCGCGATAAAAGGCGGGCACCTCAATGACCCCGATCTTGACGTTGTCCATGCCATCCAAGCCCTGAATCACCTGAGACTTGGCGGCTTGGTCCTCGAGCTTGATCTTGTCGCGCACAATCGCCACTTCCTTGGGCTTGCCGTTGATCACCTCATCCTTGGGCAACACCTGCAGGCGCACGGTGGAACCCTTGGGACCGCGGATCAACTTGACCACCTCCTGCAGCCGCCATCCCACTACGTCTACCATTTCCCCGTCGGAGCCCTGGGCAACGGCGACGATGCGGTCGCCGGCGTGCAGCTGGCCGCTGCGCTTGGCCGGGCCACCGCTGACCACGCTCTGGATCTCGGTATATTCGTTCTCGCTGCGGAGCACCGCGCCGATGCCCTCCAGGGACAGGCGCATGCTGATGTCGAAGTTTTCCGACACACTGGGCGACATATAGCTCGTATGGGGCTCCAGGGTCAGGGTATAAGAATTGATGAAGGTCTGAAACACATCGTCGGCGGTGAGCTGATGCACCCGCCGGGCGATGCCGTCGTAGCGTTTCTCGAGAGTTTCTCTTATGTCTGCCTCGGACTTGTCCGCCATGCGCAGACCGAGCACGTCGTTTTTCACCCGTTGGCGCCAGATCTCGTCGAGCTCCGCCGGGCTGGCCGCCCAGGGGACGTCCTCACGGTCGAACTGGTAGATCTCGTCACGGCTGAAATCGAATTTGCGCCCCAGCAGGCTCTTGGCATAGGCAACCCGCTCGTCCACGCGCTGGCGGTAGACACGGAAGATGTTGAACGCCGGCTCCAGGGCTGCAGTGCGCAGGCTATCGTCGAGGCGGTGGCGGTACAGGTTGAAGTTATCGATGTCCGACTGCAGAAAGAAGTTTCGATTGCCGTCCAGGGACTCCAGGTAACGCTCCAGGATGCGCTCGGACCAGGCGTCGTCCAGGGGCTGCTTCTTATAGTGGTACTTCTCCACCACCCCCTTGACGATCACGGCTACCTGCTGGTGCTGGTGGCTGGGGCGGAGGCTGGCCGGGTCCACCTCTTGAACTTCGGCAGCAGCGGGGGGGCCCACCATCAGGCCCAAAATGAGGACGAAACAGGCTTTGACGACTTGCATAAATTCTACCCGTTGTGCCGGTAGCCCGGCGCTGGTTGCTTGCCGCGCCCCAACCCGGAGCGCACGCATTGGATTCAATCTTA
The DNA here is from genome assembly GCA_965365625.1 of uncultured Chromatiales bacterium. Classification (GTDB taxonomy): domain Bacteria; phylum Pseudomonadota; class Gammaproteobacteria; order Chromatiales; family Chromatiaceae; genus CAVWCW01. The sequence goes on from CBDUCL010000031.1 coordinate 5,674, forward strand.
GTAAAAATACCGGATATTCGGAACGAAAACCGGGGCCATCTCACGTAAATCTAACCCCATTTCAGTGAACTAATAGACCCAAATACTAACTTTTGGTTTCCAAACCGGCAAAAACCAACCCCAACGCCGGGCGCAGCCCGTGGTTTAATTCCAAGTAGTGGGCATGCTCGGGACCAATCAGGCCATGGCGGATCAGGAAGTCGATCACCACCAGGCTGCAGTTGGGCTTGAATTCGTCGCTCTCGCGCACGATTTGCGCCACCCGTTGTATCGGCCAGAGGTAGAACGCCTGCACCTCGCCATCGCTGCATCGGGGCTCGAACTCCAGCGGCAGCTCAAGGTCGTAGCAATACAGGGTGTCCGGTTTCAGGCCCTTGCCGGTCTCGCGAACATAGCTCAGCGCTCCCACAGGGCGGGCCCGGGCCGCTAGCTCGGGGCCGATGCCCGCCTCCTCACGGCACTCCTTGGCCAGGTTCTCTCCCAGGCCCAAGGCGTGGGGCAAGCCGCCGGCCACCAGGTTGTCGAGCTTGTCGGGAAACTGGCGACGATCCGCCGAGCGGCGGGCAATCCACATGTGAAGCCCATCCGGCCGAGACACGAAGCCGTTCAGATGCTGGCCGAAAGCGCGGATGCCGAAATAGGGGGCGGCAGCGCGGTCGATAACGCATAGGGCCTGCCCCCGCTCCGCCGCAGTCACCGGGTAGAGTTCGCCGTGCAGATGGCCGACGCTCCCCTCCTCCACCAAGTCCCCCAGCACCGCCGCCAGGGCCTGGCTGCGGGCCTCGAAACCGTTCAGGCCATGAGCCATCTGTACTTGCTCGTCGGCCACCAGAAACACCTGGGGCCAGCGCCTCAGGTGCTCGGCAAACCCGTGGCGCAGCATGCCGACCAGTTGACCATCTAGGCGCCAAGGGCGAAAGTGATCCGGATCCCAGGTATTCAGGGCACGGATATGGGACAGATAGCTCACAGGCCCTGGGCGCCCAGCACCTGAACCTGGACACGGCTCAAGTCACGGCGGTCGCGCAGCGGCCCCAGGCGGGTTGGCACCAGCACGCCCTGGCCGGCGGCGATGGTGCCCGAGTAACGCCCGCTCCGTTGGCTCTGGCGACCTCGGGCATCCGCGTAGCTGATGCTCAGGCGTACCGCGCGCACCGGCCGCGGGCCGCGATTGACCAGTCGCACCAAAACGTAACCGTTGCGGTCCAGGCCCAGGCTCGTCTCCAAGCCGCCGCTCGCGGCCCGGCCCTCGATCTTGGCCAGGGTGGCGGCGGCCTGGCGCCCCTCGGCGCTTTCGGATTCGGCGGCCTGGCGCAGATAGCGCTTCGCCGCACCCTGGTCGCCCTCGGCCAGGGCCAGTTGCCCCAAGCCGTTGAGGGCGCTGGCAGTGGGCAGCAAGCTGGCGCTCCGCTCCAGGTCGGCGCGGGCACCGCGGCGGTCGCCGAGTTGTTCCTTGGTCAGGCCGCGCTGCAGGTAAAAACGGAAGAAGCCGCTGTCCAGACCGAGCGCCTGGTCGTAGTCCTTGAGCGCATCCTGGTAACGGCCGCGTTTGTACTGGGTATCGCCGCGCAGGGCGTAGAAGCGAGCCTCCTTGGGCTCGATCCCGATCGCTTTGCGGGCCAACTGCAGGGCCTTTTCGGTCTGCCCGGCCTGCAGCGCCTTTTGGCCCTCGTCGTAGGCATCGTAGGCTGGTTGCACTTGGCGCAAGTGGGCCAGGGCCCGGCGGTATGGGGCCTCGCCCAACTCCCCATCCGAACCCAAGGCGGCAGCGGTGCGGCGATTGGCCTCTACTCGCTCCTGGGACGGCGGGTGGCTGGCGAAGAGCCCGGACAGCCAGTCCTGGCGCCGGTCCTTGCTCAGGCGCACAAAGGTCTCCTGCAGGCTCACCGCGGCCTTGGGGTCGTAGCCGGCCCGGGCCATGTACTGCATGCCGTAATAGTCGGACTCACGCTCGGCGTCACGGCCGTATTTTTGATTCACCAGACTGGCGGCCACCGCCGCGCTACCTACCGCCAGCGGAGCATAGTCCTTGTCGCCCAAGGCGACCCCGGTGGCCAGTACCGCCCCCTGAAGCAGGATGCCGCGCTCGATGCCCTGGGCGCTGTGCCGGGCCGCCGCATGCACCACTTCGTGACCCAGCACCGCCGCCAGCTCCGCCTCATTGTCAAGCTCTGTGAGCAGGCCCCGGTTCACCGCGATCTTGCCCCCGGGCAAGGCCCAGGCATTGGGGGTGGAATCGTTCACCACGGAGAACTCGTAGGGCAGCTTGCGGTCGCTGACCCGGGCCACCTTGTTGCCTACCCGCTGCACATAGGCGACCAGCTCTGGATCGGCGGTGTAGTCGCCGCCCTGCATCTGTCGGGTCGGGCCGTATTGCTCGCGCCCGATCTCCAACTCCTGGACCTCGGAAACCAGGGCCAACTCGCTCTCGCCGGTGACCGGGTTGGTGGCACAGCCGACCAGCAGCAAGAGCGGGGATATCAGGGCCAAGCCCCAGCGGCGGGGGATCATTTGGCTGTTGTGCCCGCAATCAGGGTACAGACCACCGAGCGCTGGGTGCGGGGCCCGTCGAATTCGCAAAAAAAGATGTTCTGCCAGCGCGACAGGCCAAGCTCACCGTCGATCAGCGGAATGCACTCCCCCGGCCCTACCAGGCCGGCCTTGAGATGGGCATCCCCGTTTCCGTCCTGAGCATCGTGTCGCCAGACGCCGCGCGGAATCAGCTTGCGCAACAGCTCTATCACGTCGGTTTGCACGCTTTCGTCCCAATTCTCCTGAATCATGATGGCCGCGGTGGCCCCCTGCGCGTAGACGCTCACCAGGCCTTCGCGCAGCCCCGAACGGCGCACCAGGGCCGCCACCGGCTCCGTGATGTCGACCAATTGCTCCCGATGCCGGGTGCTGAGGTGAATGATTTCGCGCATGGCGCTGAGTATTTTGCATCGTCCGCAACAAATCAAGCCGCCGACACCCCCGTTTTGGCATAATACGGCCTTCGCATGAACACCCGGAACGGAGAAATCGATGCAGGTAATGGCAGGCGACATCGGCGGCACCAAGACCCGTCTGGCGATCTTCGAGACCGACGGCCCAGGGCTCGAGACCCTGCGCGAGGAAACCTTTCCGAGCCGCGCCTATGACGGGCTGGAGCAGATCGCCGGCGAATTCTTGGAGCGCGGCGCCGACTGCGATCTGGCCTGCTTCGGGGTTGCCGGACCGGTGCGCGACGGCCGCTGCCGCACCACCAATCTGCCCTGGGAGATTAACGCCGAACTGTTGCGCCGCACCCTGGGGATGCGCCAGGTATCTCTGCTCAACGACCTCGAGGCGAACGCCTGGGGCATCTCCGCCCTCGGCCCGGAGGACTTCGCCAGCCTCAACCCCGGGGAGCCGGATGCCAGCGGCAACCGGGCGGTAATCGCCGCCGGCACCGGTCTGGGCCAAGCCGGGCTGTACTGGGACGGCGAGCGCCACCATCCGTTCGCTACGGAGGGCGGACATACCGATTTCGCCCCGGGCAACGAGTTGGAACAGGCCCTGTTGAGCTTCCTGCAACGGGACTACGAACACGTGAGTTGGGAGCGGGTACTGTCCGGCCCGGGGCTGGTCAATCTGCACCGCTTCCTGCGTGAGCACCTACGCCGGCCGGCCCCCGCCTGGCTGAGCGAGGAGATGGGCCAAGGCGACCCGGCAGCGGCAATTTCCCGCGCCGCCCTGGCCGGCGACGACCCGCTGTGCACCCAGGCTCTCGACCTGTTTGTACACTTCTATGGGGTGGAAGCGGGCAACCAGGCCCTGAAGCTGATGGCCCGAGGTGGCGTCTACATCGGCGGCGGCATCGCCCCCAAGATCCTGCCACGACTCCAGGGCGCGGGATTCATGCTGGGCTTTACCGCCAAGGGCCGCATGGGGGAACTGCTGGAAGCGATGCCGGTGCGCGTAATTCTGAACGACCGCACCGCCCTGTTCGGCCCCGCCCTGTATGCCAGCCAGCGAGCGAAATAGCGGCCCTCGGCGCTCTGTTCGAAGACTCGCCCATACTCCCCACCCGGCCATCTAGCGTAGAGTCAGGCCCCCTATCTCTCGGTCCCGGCCGAGTCACGCGCCGGGCGGCGGCATACCCAGCTAGCGCGGCGCACTGCCCCGCTCAGTCCTCAATCCTCAATCCTCAATCCTCAATCCTCAATCCTCAGTCCTCAGTCCTCAGTCCTCAGTCCTCAGTCCTCAGTCCTCAGTCCTCAAAACCTACCGCCCCGCCTGCAAGGCGGCGATCCGTTGCTCCAACGGGGGATGACTGCTGAGCAGCTGCCGCACGCTGCCGCTGATGCCGAAGGCTGCGAATTGGTCCGGCAGGGACTGAGGCTCGTGAACCGCCTGCAGGCGTTGCAGGGCGGCGATCATCTTGCCGCGCCCGGCCAGTTCGGCACCGCCGATATCGGCTCGGTATTCGCGCCGGCGCGAGAACCACATGACAATCATGCTGGCCAGGAAGGCCAGCACGATTTCGGCAACGATGGTGACCACAAAATAGCCGATCCCGTGGCCGCGCTCATTTTTCAACACCACCCGGTCGAAGAAATGACCAATGACCCGGGCCAGGAACACAACAAAGGTGTTGATCACCCCCTGAATCAGGGCCAGGGTCACCATGTCGCCGTTGGCCACGTGGCTGACCTCGTGACCAAGCACCGCTTCGACCTCACCCTCGTTCATCTGCTGCAACAGCCCGGTGCTCACCGCCACCAGAGCGGCATTGCGGTTCCAGCCGGTGGCAAAGGCATTCGGATCGGGGGCGTCGAAGATACCCACCTCGGGCATCCCGATGCCGGCCCGCTCGGCTTGGCGGCGCACCGTCTCGAGTAGCCAGCGCTCGGTGCGGTTGGCGGGCTGTTCGATGACCTGTACCCCCATGGCCCGCTTGGCTGACCACTTGGAGATGAATAGGGAGATCAGCGAGCCGCTGAAACCGATCACCGCCGACATCACCAGCAACGCTTGCAGGTTGAGGTCGACCCCGTTTTCCTGCAACAGGCCCTCTATGCCGAAGAGGCGAAAGGTGAAGCTGATCAGCACCAGGATCGCGACATTGGTGCCAAGAAACAGGAGAATCCGCATCATAGCTGGCTTGAACCTCGCAAAAGACCATTGGAAATCATGGGATATCTGGGGCGGGCGGGAGCGATTTTCAAGCTGGCGTCAGCTGAGCGCCCTCACTTGGTGGCGCGAAAGTTTGACCCGGTTGGCCTGGCCCAGGACGTCGAGCAGGATTACCACCCGCTCATCCCCGGACTGCAACTGAAACACCCCGCGCAGGCCCTCGAATGGGCCCTCCAGCACCTCCACCAAGTCGCCCTGGGCGAGCGGGCTGGCCTCCGGATTCAGCAGTCCGCTATCTGGGTCCGCGGCCTGCTGCAGCGCCTGTACCACCGGATCCGGAACCTGGGCAGGTTCCATGCCTATTCGCACCAGGCCGCTGACGCCCCGGGTCGAGCGGATCGGGGCGAAGTCGTCGCCTCCCGCCTGCAGACGGATAAACAGGTAACGCGGAAACAGTGGCTCGACCGCATCCACCCAGCGCCCGCGACGGCGGCGTGACAGCCGCAGTCGAGGCAACCAGATATCAAACCCCTGGCGTTGCAGATTCTCTTCCGCCACCGACTCCTGGCGCGGCTTGGTGTAGACCAGATACCACCTTTTCTTCATGACCTGCCGTTGCACCTGTTCGCTGTCTCGTCGCCCGCGCGCCAGTCCAGCGGAAAAAAACCGCCCCAAGTCGACCCAAAGGATAAATCGGCGCCTGCCGAGGAATCCAGCTCAATCATGGCGGCGCGGGATTCCGGTCGCCCGCCACCCCTTCGAGGATTCGCTGCGGATTCTCCTCGACCAGACGCCGGGCCCCGGCCTCTCCGATCAGGGCCGCTGCGGCGTCGCGGCCGGCCCCCAACTCCGGAGGCCGATAGGCCAGGTTGTGGCAATCGGTGGCGAGCAGGGTCACCTGCCCGGCCTGCAACAGGTTCTCGGCAAAGGCGCGGGACCCGGGACGGAACTGGCCGGTGAGGCTACCGGCGGTGACCTGGGTCAGGCAGCCGGCCTGCAGGAAGGGTTCGAGCTTGTCCGGCTGGGCCAGCAATTCCCGGTTGCGCTCCGGGTGGGCGACCATCGGCACCACTTGGCGTTGGATCAGCCATTGCACCAGGTTGATGCTGCCCACCGGGATCTGGCTGTGGGGAAACTCCAGCAGCAGCACCCGCCGGCCATCCCAGCCGCCGAGCCAGGGGATGTCGTCGCCCGCCACCAGCTGCAGGATCTCGGCGCCGATGCGCACCTCGGCGGCCAGGCGCAGCTCGATCCCGATCCCTGCCGCAGCCACCGTCGCGGAAAAATCGGCAAATGCCGCTTGCAGCGAGGCCTTGGTGTTCTCGTAGCGGCCGATATGGATGTACGGGGTCAGCACTTGCAGCCGGACTCCATCCGCGGCCGCCCGCTGCAGCAACTGCAAGGACTCCTCCAAGTCCACCGGCCCGTCGTCGATCCCGGGCAGGATATGACTGTGCATGTCGATCAAAGAGAAGGGCCCCTCCGAGGCAGGTGATGGGGTTGCGGGTCCAGCCACCATGTTAGCCCGGATCGGCGTTCGGATCAGCCAGGAAAGGCCAAGGCCGCGCCGCCCCTCGATTGACCCCCACCCCCCCGCCCCCTAGAATCGGAGCCCTTTACCCTGGACCCGAGCGGCTCGATCCCATGCGCACCTCCGCCTTCCCCCTGCAGACCGTCAAGGAAACCCCCGCCGACGCGGAGGTCGTCAGCCACCGCCTGATGCTGCGTGCGGGCATGATCCGCAAGCTGGCCGCTGGGCTGTACACCTGGCAGCCCCTGGGCCTGCGGGTGCTGCGCAAGGTCGAGCGCATCGTGCGCCAGGAGATGGAGCGGGCCGGGGCCCTGGAACTGTTGATGCCGGCAGTGCAGCCGGCGGAGCTGTGGCAGGAAAGCGGACGCTGGGAGCAATACGGCCCCGAACTGCTGCGGCTCAAGGACCGCCACCAGCGCGATTTCTGCTTCGGCCCCACCCACGAAGAGATTATTACCGATCTGGTGCGCAACGAGCTGCGCAGCTACAAGCAGTTGCCGATCAACTTCTACCAGATCCAGACCAAGTTCCGGGACGAGATTCGGCCCCGGTTCGGGGTCATGCGGGCGCGCGAGTTCCTGATGAAGGACGCCTATTCCTTCCACCTGGACCAGGCCTCTCTCACCGAGACCTACCAGCAGATGTACGCCTGCTACAGCCGCATCTTTGAGCGCTGCGGACTCGATTTCCGAGCGGTGGAGGCGGATACCGGCAGCATCGGCGGCCAGGCCTCCCACGAATTCCACGTGCTGGCGGACTCCGGCGAGGACGCCATCGCCTTTTCCGATAGCAGCGATTACGCGGCGAACCTGGAGCTCGCCCCGGCCCTGGCGCCCGCTGGAAAGCGCCCGGCCCCGAGCGAGGAACTGCAGACGCGCGACACCCCGGACCAGCACAGCATCGAAGAGGTCAGCCGCTTCCTCGGCATACCCGCCGAGCGCTGCCTGAAGACCCTGTTGGTGCGCGGCACCGAGGCCGAGGTGGTGGCCCTGGTGTTGCGCGGCGACCACGAACTCAATGAGATCAAGGCGGCCAAACTGCCGCAGGTGGCCTCGCCCCTGGAACTGGCGAGCGCCGAACAGATTCGCGCCGCCGCCGGCTGCGACGCAGGCTCCATCGGGCCACGCGGCCTGGAGTTGCCGATTATCGCCGACCACGCTGCCCTGGCCCTGGCCGACTTCGTGTGTGGTGCCAACCGGGACGGCCAGCACCTGAGCGGCGTCAACTGGGAACGCGACCTGCCCCTGCCCGAAGCCGCCGATCTGCGCAACGCACGCGCCGGCGACCCGAGCCCGGACGGCCAGGGCCGGCTCACCATCGCCCGCGGCATCGAGGTCGGCCATATCTTCCAGCTCGGGCGCAAGTACAGCCAGGCGATGAACGCCAGCGTGCTCGACGAGTCCGGAAAGGCGGTAACCCTGACCATGGGCTGTTACGGCATCGGCGTATCGCGGGTAGTGGCCGCTGCCATCGAGCAACATCACGACGACCGGGGCATCTGCTGGCCGACCGCCATCGCCCCCTTCCAGGTCGCCCTGCTGCCGATGCAGATGCACAAATCCTACCGGGTGCGGGAGGCCGCCGAGCAACTGTATCAGCGACTGCTCGATGCCGGCATCGAGGTCCTGTTCGACGACCGCCAGGTGCGGCCAGGCTTTATGTTCGCTGACATGGAACTGATCGGAATCCCCCACCGGGTGGTCCTCGGCGAGCGCGGGCTCGACCAGGGCGAGGTGGAATACCGCGGCCGCCGCGACCCGGAAAACCGAATGCTGCCGCTGGACGGCATCATCGAGTTTCTGCAGCAACAGCTTGCCCAATAGGGAAAGGCTGCGGAAAGCCGTGGCCGGCTTTCTTCAGCACGGCTTTCGAGAACGCCGTTTCCGAGAGCCTTCGTTTTCAACCGCATGGGGCGATTGAAAACGCCGGGGCACACTGCCCCACGCAGGAAGCGCTATCAATCGGCGTTTCCTTGGCCCCCGACCAGAGAAGCGCTAATGAGCCGAACCGAAGCCTACGATATCGATCAACTGCTGGAATGCGGCTACGGGCGCATGTTCGGACCGGGCAACGCCCAGCTGCCGGTGCCCAATATGCTGATGATGGACCGGGTTACCAAGATCAGCGACGAGGGCGGCAGCTACGGCAAGGGCGAGATCATCGCCGAGCTCGACATCAAGCCGGACCTCTGGTTCTTCGACTGCCACTTCCCCGGGGACCCGGTAATGCCGGGCTGCCTCGGCCTGGACGCCATGTGGCAACTGGTGGGTTTCTTCCTCGCTTGGGTCGGCAATCCGGGCCGTGGCCGGGCCCTGGGGGTGGGAGAGGTCAAGTTCACCGGCCAGGTCCTGCCCAGCGCCAACAACGTAACCTATTCCATCGACGTCAAACGGGTGATCAGCCGCAAGCTGGTACTCGGTATCGCCGACGGGCGCATGGAAGTCGACGGACGCGAGATCTATACCGCCAAGGACCTGCGGGTAGGGCTTTTCACTTCCACCGAGGGGTTCTGAGACAACTCGGCCACCAGGATCCATATCTTTCGGTTCAATCGGCACCGAGACCTCGAATCCAACGCAGCAGATCCTGTCGTTCATCCAGCGTTCAGCCAACAAGGCACATGCTTAAGCTGACACTGACAGGAGGAACGACCGATGAAACGTCTGCTTATTGGTTTGATGGCCGTCTCGCTAATACTGGCTGGCACCAGCACCCTGGCCCGCGGGAATCACGACAAAGGACGCCACCATGGGCCGCGCCCGCCCGCGCACCAAGGCCACCACCGACCCCACTACCGGCCGCACTACCGGCCTCAACACCACCACCATCATCACCGTGACCGCGACGGCTACCGCGGCGCTTACCTTCTGGGTGGCGTGGCATTGGGCGCGGTGCTGGCGGATGCCTTCTCTTACCGCGACCCGGAGGTGGTCTACGTCGAATCCAGCCGCTACCCCAGTACCCGGGTAATCTACCGCGACCGGCCCGTCTCCACGACCGTAGTTTCGGAATCGGAGTGGAGTCTTACGAGGGACCTGGAGGGCAACTGCTACGAGGTCAGCACGGACGATGCAGGATACGAGTCGCGCACCCAGGTGCCGGCATCGGAGTGCGACTGGTAGCTGGATGCGGCCGGCACTGGAAGGCGACGTGCGGGGCCGAGCGCCCCGCATAAAACCGGTGATCGGTCAATACGCCTAACCCAGGTCTGCCGCCAGGGCGTCCCGGATATTGCCCGGGATCGGCTCGGCTGCCTCGGTATAGTTGGGATGCTCGATACCGGCACTGACGGCAGCCCCGGCCTTGACCGCCTGGACCATTTCCGGGCTGAGTTCGAAGCGCAGAAAATGCACCGACGAGGTCTTTTCCTCGTCCGCCCGCTCCAGGTCCTCATCCGCAATGGCATAAACGCGGTCGAAGTCGGCCACCTGCACCCAGACCTTATCTTCGATCCCGATCAGGCCCGCCAGCTTGACGCGCCGCTCCTCCGGATCCGGGTACTCCATCATGAAGGTCGCCTTCCAGTTGCTCCCATCCGGGATCAGGGGATTATAGGCGTCCAGTTCCTCCTGAATCCCCTCAGCCTCGAAGATGCGCTCGATGCGCAGCATTTCCTGCACCTGGTACTGCATGGTCAAGGCGTCTTCAAAATACAGGCTGGCATTAGCCCCCAAGGCCAGCTTGCGGTTTTTCTTGTGCGCCATCACCTCGGCGCGGAACTCGCCGCGCCGCTGGGCATATTCCTCGAGGCTAAACAGGTTTTCTCGGCTGAGTTTGTTCATGATTTAGACTCCGTAAGCCTTGCGCAGCAGACTGATCGGATGTTCCGGGTTGCTGCCGTCGTCCAGGCCATTGGCGATCTGATGACCGGCCATGGCGCAATCGCTGGTGTAGTAATCAGCCTCCATTTGCTTTACCCGATTGACTACCGGGCGGGCAATCTTCATGGAGGTCTCGTGGTACTCTTTTTTCACCGCATAGGTCCCGTCGTGACCGGAGCAGCGCTCGATCGCCTGCACCTCGGTGTCCGGCACCAGTTGCAGGGCGTCCCGGGTCTTCAGGCCGATACGCTGAACCCGCTGATGGCAGGCCACGTGGTAGGCGACCTTGCCCAGGGAGTGCTTAAAGTCGGTCTTCAGCTTGCCGTGCTTATGGCGCAGCATCAGATATTCGAAGGGATCGAAAATCGCCTCGGCTACCTTTTGCACCTGCGGATCGTCCGGGAACAGCAACGGCAATTCCTGCTTGAACATCAGGCCGCACGAGGGAACCGGGGCGACAATGTCCCAGCCTTCGTCCACCAGCTTGGCCAGCACCGGGATATTGACGTTCTTGGACTTCTCCACCGATTCGAGATCGCCGAGCTCCAGCTTCGGCATGCCGCAGCAGCGCTCTTTGGGGGCGATGGTGACCGGGATGCCGTTGTGCTCAAACACCGCCACCAGGTCCTCGCCGATCTCCGGCTCGTTGCGGTTGCCGTAACAGGTTGCGAACAGCACCACCTTGCCCTTGGTCGGCCCGGCCGCTTCGGCGCCGTCGCCGGGTTTCTGGGTTAGGCGGCTGCGCATGGAACGGCTGTGGAACTCGGGCAACTTGGCGTTCTTGTGCACGCCGAACTGCTTCTCCAGGACCTTGCGGAAACCGCCGTTGCGGTTCATCGCATTGACCACGCCAGACACCACCGGGATGCCCGCCAGGGAGCCCAAGCGGTCGGTATTAGTCAGCGTCTTATCACGGAAAGACGCGCCCTGCTGCTTGAATTTGACCGCTTTGGCCTGCAGCATCAGGTGCGGAAAGTCCAGGTCCCATTCGTGGGGCGGCACATAGGGGCATTTTGTCAGGAAGCAGAGATCGCAGAGATAGCAGTGGTCGACCACCTGCCAATAGTCCTCTTTCGCGACCCCATCCACTTCCATCGTGTCGGATTCGTCCACCAGGTCAAACAAGGTGGGGAAGGAGTTGCAAAGGCTCACGCAGCGCCGGCATCCATGGCAGATGTCGAACACCCGCTCCAACTCCTTGAACAACGATTCCTCGTCGTAAAATTCTGGTTTCTTCCAGTCCAGGGCATGCCGGGTCGGCGCCTCCAAACTGCCTTCTCGGGCGGAGCCAGTCGGTCCTGCCATGGGATCCTCCAATTCGCACGTGGAACGGAGCCGGCCGGGGGCAGGCTCCTGTTGGTGAGGTGGGGGCCGGGCCCCCACCTCGGTCAGCCGATCAGCGCAGGGGCGCTCAGCTGTCCAGGGCGTCCAACGCCTTCTGGAAGCGATTGGCGTGGGAGCGCTCGGCCTTGGCCAAGGTCTCGAACCAATCGGCGATCTCGTCGAAGCCCTCGTCGCGGGCCTCTTTGGCCATCCCCGGGTACATGTCGGTGTACTCGTGGGTCTCGCCGGCGATGGCGGCCTTCAGGTTGTCGGAGGTACCACCGATCGGCAGACCGGTAGCGGGGTCGCCTACGGCTTCCAGGTACTCCAAATGGCCATGCGCATGGCCAGTCTCGCCTTCCGCGGTGGACCGAAATACCGAGGCGACGTCGTTGTAACCTTCGACATCGGCCTTGGAGGCGAAATACAGATAGCGGCGGTTCGCCTGGGATTCGCCGGCAAACGCGGCCTTCAGATTGTCTTCGGTCTTGCTACCTTTCAGGGACATGTAAATTCCTCCTTAATACGTTTGATATAACGCCGGTCTGTCCAGCGCCTGGGGGAAATATAGTACCAGCATCTCAACAAAGGAAATAAGGAATTCCAATAAACTCGATAGACCCTGACTATTGCCCCGTTATTCCTCCGACGACAGCAGTTCAACGCAGCTCAGCCTGCACTCCGCCACACTGCGGGCGACCAGTTCGACCGCTTCGGGGCGGGGAAAGCTGCGGCGCCACGCAAGGGCCACACGCCGGTTTGGCGGCTTCCCGGCAAAACGGCGGATACTCAGCAAACGCTCGGAAAAACGCTCGGCACCGGCAGCGGTGCAGGGCAGCACGGTCACCCCGATGCCACTTGCCACCATGTAGCGGATCGTCTCTAGGGAACCGCCCTCAAGATTTCGCTGGATGCCATTTACGGCGCTGCCCTGCAGGCATTCGGGGCACGCCAACAACACCTGGTCGCGAAAACAGTGGCCGGCACCCAGCAACAGCACCTTTTCGTCCGCCAGCGCCCCTGGGGCCACCGTCTCCGAGCCGTTCCAGGGATGGGAACTGGGCACCAGCACCACGAAGGGCTCGTCGTAAAGAGGCCGGGTCAGCAAGCCGGGTTCGGAGAACGGCAGCGAAATAATGATGATATCCAGCTCGCCCTGCTTCAGGCGCGCGCTCAGATTCGCGGTGTAGTTCTCCTCGATCACCAAAGGCATCTCGGGAGCTCGCTCGGTGAGGATCGGCACCAGGTTCGGCAACAGGTAGGGCCCGATAGTGTAGATCGCTCCGAGCCGCAACGGCCCAGCTAGTTGGTTGCGGCCCTGGCGGGCGATCTCTCGCACCACCCCCGCCTCTTCCAATACTCGCTGGGCCTGACTCACCACCTGCTCGCCGACCGGAGTGATGCTGACCTCCCCGGGGCCGCGTTCGAACAGGCTCACCCCCAGTTCCTCCTCCAGCTTCTTGACCGCCACGCTCAGCGTTGGTTGGCTGACGAAACAGGCCTCAGCGGCGCGCCCGAAGTGCTTCTCCCGGGCCACGGCCACGATATAGCGGAGCTCGTTCAAGGTCATAGCGGATTACTCACTTTCTGAATCCATCCCCGATGGCGGGAACCACTTCCCGGAAATCCCGGCCCGATTTTCTCTATTATACGTTCTAGGGAAGTTGTCAATCTCGGGGGCCGTGTGCTATGCATGCCGGTTAGGGAAACGCTGAACAATGCCACCCAGGGGGTTCGTCAGCGCGGCTTTCGAAGACCAAGTTGCCGAAAGCCTTGATTTTCAATCGCTTGGGGCGATTGAAAATGACGGGGCATGGTGCCCGCGCGGGAAACGCTTAACCTACAGCGTTTCCCGGGATAACCGGAATCGACGCAGACCCCACAATGCCGCTAGCCGGACTCTTCAACACCTTGCCCCCAGGAAGCCTACGCATCCTGCAGGTCACCGACACCCACTTGTACGCCGATCCGGAAGGCTGTCTGTTGGGGCTCAACACCCTTAACTCCCTGGACGCCGTGCTGGAGCTGACCCAACGGCAACTGGGCCCTGTCGATCTGGTACTCGCCACCGGCGATCTGGTGCACGACGCCAGCGCCTCAGGCTATTCCCGGCTGCGCGAACGCCTGTCTGGACTCAACGCCCCGGTGTATTGCCTGCCCGGCAACCATGATCTGCCGAACGCTATGCGCGAACACCTGGTAGGCGGCCCGGTGCAAATGCTGCCCTGGGTGCTGCGTGGCGACTGGCTCCTAGTGTTTCTCGACTCCACGATCCCTGAAGAAGACGGCGGCCACCTGCGGTCCGAGGAGCTGGACCGACTGGCGGCGATACTGCAGCGCTACCCGAAGCAGCACAGCCTGATCTGCCTGCACCATCACCCCCTGGCCGCCGGCAGCCGCTGGATGGACTCCATGACGGTGGACAATGCCGACCAGTTGCTGGCAATCGTCGAACGCCACCCCCAGGTTCGGGGGCTGCTCTGGGGTCATATCCACCAGGAATTCGACCGCACCCGGCAGGGCGTGCGGTTTCTGGGCAGCCCCTCGACCTGCATCCAATTTACCCCCAATAAGCATGGCTTCGGCGTAGACTCCACCCCGCCGGGCTACCGCTGGCTGGCACTTCAGCCCGACGGCCAGATCCAAACCGGGGTCGAACGCCTGGCCAGTCTACCCGGGCAAATCAACTTCGCCTCCGGCGGCTATTAAGCAACCGCCAACAAGCTACCAGCCGACCTTCTCAGTCCTCAGTCCTCAGTCCTCAGTCCTCAGTCCTCAGTCCTCAGTCCTCAGT
>CBDUCL010000032.1:0-19759 GCA_965365625.1 uncultured Chromatiales bacterium
TTCCAAGACGATAAACAATGCGTCTAGATCGTGTTTGTCACCAATATCCCGTAATTCCTGTCGTATACGTCCCAGTTCGTATGGTTTCGAGCGAACGGAGTCTTGTATCAAGGGATCGTATATTTTAAAGAGTGCGTCATTGTCGATGTCAAGTGGAACGTAGGTGAACGGACTGTATTGAGAAATCGCTTCGGACAAAGCCTGTATGGCGTAGTCATCGATGAACCACTGTTTGTTCTCCTGCAAAGCTGATTCGTGCTCTAGCACCGGAATTGTTCCTGCGTAGAGAACCCGGAGCTCATCGCCCAAGAGGGAAACGGCACCTACGCGGTCGATTTGTTCAAGTTGTTCTTCTGGAATCGAGTAGGTTGTGGCGCATCCGCACAAAAACAAAAAATCAAAACATAGTAGAGGAAGGAGTAGGCTATTACGCGAACAGCTAGGTGATGTGGGAAATGATTTGGCATTCATCGGATGACTCCTTTCGGTCGATGAGGCGTCGTTGCGCAGGACTTTGGAGCTACGCGCGTCTACAGTGAAGCGGATAGGCGCCGCGCAGGTTGACTGAGGGCTCGTCGGGAGTACAAGAAGCCCAACTCCTGGCTGCTGAGAATATCATAGGGCTGACAACGGACGGGAGCAAGGCTATCCCCAACGGCGGCCAAGTCAAATGTGGGAAAACTTTGGGGGCTGGCCCGGAATTTAGGGCATATCGGGAAAGGCCGTGCGACATGCGATTAATAACCCGAGGAGCCACAGGGGCCAGGCTAGGAGCGAAGGGCCAGGCTCGAATATTTCTCAGATAAACGGGGCCAGCTCGCGTTTTCGCTTAACAATCGCGTTAATAGCCAGCCAATTGGAATAGCCGAGGCAGTGCGAATTTTCGCTTTAGCGCGACAAGGGAGGCCGTTGTGGACTTCGCCCACTGGGGGGGGATTTGGGCGACGCGGCTTGGTGCTAGCCGGCCTTTGCGTGCGTCCGATGCCTGGTTCCATTTGTTGCCCTAATCCTTGTTTGTCCTGGAGCGGCGACAACTTCTAGCGTTGGCGCAAATTGAAGGGGCTCGGCGAAATTTGATGCCAGTGCAATTTTCGGTCGAGGGCCGCAGGCTTAAACTGGTGTACTGAGGCAGAGCCTTGCTGCGTCCCTCTTTCCCACCACTGCAGCATGCGCACGAAGAGCGTCGGACGCTTCCCCATCAAACACTACACGCACCGAACTCGGCTCTTCGACCAAATTAAGGATAGACAACAATCGTGACGTTCTGCAATAACCCAAACGTATTAGGAACCCCCTTTCCGCTGAGCTAAGGCCTTCCGGCCGTCGAGGCTATGCGGTCAATATTCGCATTCGCGTTCTGCTAGGCTACCCCGTCTGCGTTTGGCGCCAAATCAGCTTGGGTTAGTCGGGCCGGGTTCGAATATAGGTTTGTGGTTGCATCGATTTCCGATAACGAGCGGTTTCGAACTGAAGCAGAAGTGCGGCGCTGCTCTATTGCACCGCGGCTCCCAGCCCCCCTTCCCAGGTGTTGCCGACTCAATCAGGCATCCCCACCTTGCGGAGTCCGACCAACAGCTGTTCACAGTCGCTGGGGTTCTTTAAGGGCTGTCGGCTCATCGTTGGGAGAGAACAGGGACAGGCTGCGAATTCTTGGCGTTGGCTGCCGCCAACACCTCATGCGCTAGGCTGTCTTGCCATGAAACACAATGCGCTGACCCTCCGGCAGACACCTGACCCGGGTTAGCGACGCATAGGGGACTTCGAGCCGGAACATCGCCTCTGGAGGTGTCTCCAAGATGCGGCTGCAGATAATGCGAATCACAGCGCCATGGGCCACTACCAGCAGATGTTTACCGTGGTGCCGTGCGATCAGGCCGTCCCAGGCCGCATGCACCCGCCTCTGGCATGCGAGCAGCGGCTCGGCACCCGGCGGCGTGTTTTTGACCGGATCTTGGAAAAATTCCCAAAAGGCTTGGTGATGCTTCTCCTGCATGTCCTGGTAACTGACCCCTTCCCATTGGCCGAAAGCGATCTCTCTGAGTTCGGGTTCGACTTCGAGAGCCAGGCCGTGCCGTTCCGCAAGTTCGGAAGCGAAATCCGCACAACGCCTGAGCGGCGAGGTAATGATCAAATCCCAGGGGGCACCCCCATCGACCGTTGCCCGCATCTGTTGCCAGCCGGTTTCGCTGAGAGGGTCATCCAGGGCGCCGCGAAAACGGTCTCCGCCTGCAGGTTCACCGTGGCGCAGGAGGTCGATGAAATGGGTTGAATCGGTTGCGGGCATGGGAGTCGGAGTCGGTCTCGAACTGGTCAGAAGAAACTTAGAAACATCGAATCTGGCGCCAATTATACCCGGCAAGCTATTGGCTAGCGCCAAAAGCGGGCCTTGCGGCAGCTCGACTGGGCTGCGCTTCACGCACGGCGATACGCCTCAAAACCCCGATGGCTCCGTGCTAACCAGTAGGGGACGACTAAAGGGGCGAACAATTCGCTCTAGTTTGCCTTGAAAGCGGTTCGGCAAACAGCGGCGGGTTAACAAAACGGAGCTGGACTCACGGCTGCTGGGGTGCCGGCTCTTGCGTGTCTTCGGGTTCTGTCGCCTGGGCGTCTTCCCGATAGTAATAGTCGAAGCGCTTGTGCAGTTCCGAGGTGAATTTCCAGGCCTCGTTGTAGGACAGGCCGCTGTTTTCCGGGAAGATCACCTTGATGTAGAGCCCGCCCGGGTGCTGTCCGTCCAGGCGTTCGAGTTCGCGCTCCAATTCGGCTCGGGTCAGGTCGCGAAAGGTCTCCGCCCCTTGGGCCCGGAAGGCGATCCGGGGCCGGCCCCCGGTCTTGGAGTAACGGACCTCTACCAGGAAACGGCCGCGGGCGGAGCGGGCGGGCTTGATCAGCTTGTCGTATTTCTGCTTGAGGTCGGCGTATTCGGTCTCGGCATTGGCCAGCAGCAGGTCGGCCTCGCGGATGCGCGCCCGGGCGCCGCTCAATTCTTGCTCTTGGTCGCGCAGGGTCTGGCGCAGCCGGTCCAGTTCCTCGGTGCTGCTGGCGTAGCGGCCGCGCAGGCGCTCATAGTCCTGCCGCAGCCCCTCCAAGGAGCGTTGGCTGATGCGGAAGCGGTCGCGCAGCAGTTCGTTCTCGCCGCTGAGCTGGCGGCTCAGGGCCATCAGGTCGTCGCGCTCGCCGCTCACCCGGGACAGTTGGCGCTGCTGGCTGGCGATGGCGATTTCCTGCTCCTCGCGCTGCTCTTCCAGGCGCATCACCTGCAGGCGCAGCATGGACAGCTCGTTCTCGGTGGCGATCAGCTGCAGGGTCAGGCTTTCTTTCTCTTCGCCGGTGGCCCGGGCCAGCTCGGCGGCACTGCGCTCGGCCTCCATGGTGGCGCGCAGCTCGTTGACCAGCTCCATGTTCTTGATCAGCACCACCACCATGGCGAGCAGAAAGATCATCACGATCACCGTCATGATGTCGGTGAACGAAGGCCAGAAGCTGTCGTCCGTCTCGCTCTCGTGACGGCCTACCCGCAGGTCGACAAAGCCGCCGTCGAGCTTCATTCGTCGGCGGGCAGGCGGAAGCCGGTGCGCAGCAGGTGTTTGAGCGCGCCCATGTCATCCGACAGGGAATGCACCTTGCTGCTGTAGGTGTCGAGGGTGTTGACCAGGTGCTGCTGGATCGCCTCGAAGCTGTGCTGGGAGTTCTCGATCTGGTTGACCAGGCTCTGCAGGGAGCGAATCAGACCGGAGAACTCGTACAGAATATTGTCCGCTTCGACCTGGAAGCGGGGCACCAGGTACTGGGCGGTGACCTGCTCCACGCCGGCGATCAGGTTGGTCTGGACGTCGTTGAGCTTGAGGTAGAAGTAGCCGAAGTAGAGGTAGCAGACGATGGCGGTAATGGTGGTCGACAAGGCCGTCGACATGCCGTGCACCACCATCCCCATGCCACCCACATTCACCGTCGATTCCAGCAGGTCCGAGGCCCCGATGAGGGCGATGGATAGCGACACGATGGTACCGAATACGCCGGTCAGGATCAGCGTATTGTGGATGAACTTGGGGAGGCTGTTGCGGGTGCTCTCGGCGGCCACCAGGGTCGAGGCCAGGGCGCCGTGATTGATCGGCGTATGCGCCTCGCGCAGCCGCTCCATGGTGCGGAAGCGGCGGTAGATAATGGAACGGCGGGGAATATGGTACAGGGGGTCGTTGGGGTCCTCTTCCAGGTTGCCGAGGAAGCGGCGCAGGGCCCGTTCTTCCCCTGCGTAGCTGAACAGGATGCCGATCATGCGCAGCAGGCCGAGGGCGAACAGGGCGAGGATGGCGCCGTTGATGGCCAATCCGGTGTAGGTGAGCTGGTTGCGGAAGTAGACGTCGTTGATCAGGTCCAGCTTCCAGAACAACAGGCCCGCCGCCAGGCCCGCCAAGATCAGCATCCGCAACAGAACATTGCGGCTGAAATTGCGGCGCAGATGCAGGTTTTCCAAGTCGATCGGCCTCAGGCGGGGTCAAATCCTTAAATCTTACCACAATCGCCGGGGCCGTCCGGATGTTGCTGCGCTTGAATAGCCGGGCCCGGGCCCGAATAATGGGCACCAACGGGGTCGCTGCGGCTCCACTCAACCGGAGAACCCCACTTTGACCGCCAGTCCCCAGCAGGACCTACTCGAGATCTTTCAGGCCGCCCTGAATCGGGTCAGCGGCGCCGCCGCGGTGCGTGCCGCCCTGCAGGAAGCGCGCCCGAGCGGACCCCAGTATCTGGTAGCGGTGGGCAAAGCCGCCCAGGCCATGGCGGAGGGAGCGGCTGAGGTCTTGGGCCCGGACCTGGCCGGCGGGTTGCTGATCTCCAAGCCCGGGCATCTGGACCTGCCGCGGTTGCAGCAGTTGGGCCTGCGAGGAATCGAGGGCGCCCACCCGCTGCCGAATGCCACCAGCCTGGCCGCCGGCGCCGAGTTGGCGGCCCTGCTCGAAGGGCTCGGGCCCGGGCAGCCGCTGTTGTTCCTGATCTCCGGCGGCGCCTCCAGCCTGGTGGAGCTGCCGGTGCCTGGCATCGGTCTGGAGCAGCTGCAATGGATCAATCGCTGGCTGCTGGGCTCCGGACTGGCCATCGGCGAGATCAATCTGGTGCGCAAGTCCATTTCCGCCATCAAGGCCGGCGGTCTGGCCGCGCGCCTGGGCGGGCGTCCGGCCCTGGCCCTGCTGATCTCCGATGTGCCCGGCGACGACCCGGGGGCGATCGGCTCCGGCTTGCTGGTTCCGGACCCGGAGCTGGCGGTCCGGGTGCGCGCCCTGGAACTGCCGGACTGGCTGCGGGAACTGGTGGAACTGGGTCTTGCCGAGCGGGCTCGCTTGCCGGCGCCGGTCGCTCCCGAGCTGCAAATCGTCGCCTGCCTGGACGACGCCCGGCGGGCCGCCGCCGCCCGGGCCCGGGAGCTGGGCTATGCGGTGCAGGAGCACGCGGGCTTCCGCGGCGGCGAGGCGGAGCAGGAGGGTGCACTGCTGGCGCGCCAGCTGCTGGACGGTCCCGCCGGGGTCCAGGTCTGGGGCGGCGAGCCGGTGGTGCGCTTGCCTCCGGAACCAGGCCGCGGCGGGCGTAACCAGCAACTTGCCCTGGCGGTGGCCCGGGAGATCGCCGGACGGACCGGGGTCTACTTTCTCTCCGCCGGCACCGACGGCGGCGATGGCCCCACCGACGACGCCGGGGCGCTGGTGGATGCGGCGAGTATTCGTCGTGGCACCGAGCAAGGCCTAGACCCTGGCGACTGCCTGGCCCACGCCGATGCCGGTCGTTTTCACGCCGCCAGCGGCGATCTAGTGAACACGGGTCCAACCGGCACCAATGTGATGGACCTGATGCTCGGGCTCAAGCTGGATCAGGCCGGGCCATGAACGCTAGCGGGAACCTGTTCGAACGGGCCGGAGGGTGCCTGTTCGCCTGCGATCCCGACACCAAGCTGGCGCTGACCCGTGCCGCTGCGGCCGACTGGAAAGCCGGCCGCCTGGACCTGGGCCCCGCCCCGGACCCCGAGTCCGCCGAGCGGGTCGGGCGCCCGCAAAGACCGGAGCTGGTACATCCCCGTCAGCTGGCCCGACGCGGTATGGCCAGCGAGGAGGGCAGGGCGGCGCTGTTGCACGCGGTCGCCCACATCGAGTTCAATGCCATCAACCTGGCCTGGGACGCGGTCTACCGCTTTCGGGGCCTGCCGCGGGAATACTACGACGACTGGGTGCAGGTGGCCCTCGAGGAGTCCCAGCACTTCGGGTTGCTGCGGGACCGTTTGGGCGACCTCGGGAGGGCCTACGGCGACTTTCCCGCCCATAATGGCCTCTGGTATATGGCCCAGCGCACCGCACAGGATCTGCTGGCCCGCATGGCCATGGTCCCGCGAGTGCTGGAGGCCCGTGGCTTGGACGTGACACCGCCCATGATCGGACGCTTCCGCCAGGCCGGAGATCTCGCCAGCGTGGCGGTGCTGGAGGTGATCCTGGCCGAGGAAGAGGGCCACGTCGAGGCCGGCAGCCGCTGGTTCCGCTATCTTTGCCAAGAGCGCGGCCTGGATCCCGAGGCAACTTACTTCGAGCTGATCGACGACTACCTGGGCGGCGAGATCCGCTGCCCCCTGCACCGGGAGGCCCGGCTGCGGGCGGGCTTCAGCGAGCACGAATTGACCCGATTGGAGGAACTATGCAACCGATCTTGAACCCGGCCCGGCGCCTGCTCGCCGCTCTGCTGCTGCTCACTGCGGGCCCGTCATTGGCCGCGAATGCGAGCACCGTGGCGGGACTGCTGGTATACCGGGTCGAGGAACCTAAAAGCGCCCCCCATATCTCTCGCATCTTGGTTACCGACGAATACCTGCGCATGGACCAGGGCGGCGGCTCCGACGACACCGGCTTCGTGCTCTATGACCGCGGCCAGCAGACCATCTACTCGGTGGACCACGAGGCAAAGCGAGTACTCGGCATGCAGGCGACCGGCAATCAGCCGGAAACCCCGGCCAACTTGCTACTCAGCGAGCGCCCGTTCGAGCCTGATGATGCCCCAGAGCTTAGCGGCGGAAGGCCGCTGGGGTACCAACTGTTCGCCAACGAGCACCTCTGCACCCGCCTGATTGCCGCCCCCGGGCTGATGAGCAATGCCCTCGAGGGACTGCGCGAATTCCGCACCGCCCTGGCCGAGCAACAGGCCGAGAGCCTGGTGGGCCTGCCGGCCGAGATGACCAGTCCCTGCGACCTGGCAATCCACGTTTATGCCCCGGTGCGCGACCTGCAATACGGGCTGCCGTTGGAGGTCAACGACCCCGGCGGGCGCCAGCTACTGGTGGACTTCAGACCGGATTTTGCCGCCGATCCGGCCCTGTTCCGCCTGCCCGAGGGCTACAGCCGGCTATCCATGGATCAGATTCGGGGTGGATTCGGGCCCTGACGCGAAGCCCGGCAGGGGGCGGGGGACAGATCGGCTGCCGGGTCAGGCGTTGCTACCCACTGGTTCTGCCCGTATCCCTTCAGGCCCGGCGCACAGCACCTGGCCTTGGTCCTGGTGCCACTCGGCCAGCACCAGGCGCTCGGCGGATTGCCCGTCGAGCTGGAACGAATGGCGACCCGGGCGGTGGGTGTGGCCGTGGATCAGGCGCTGCACGCCCTGTTCGCGCATTGTCTGCTCCACCGCTTGCTGGTTGACGTCCATAATGTCGTCGGCCTTGAGCGAGGTGGCCTCGCCGCTGCGGCGGCGGTATTCGTCGGCGATGGCGCGGCGCTCCGGGATCGGTCGGGAAAGGAACTGCTGGGTGAAGGCCGGCAAACGGATCTGGCCGCGCATTGCCTGGTAGGTGGTGTCGTCGGTGCACAGCAGGTCGCCGTGCATCAACAGGGTGGGGGTACCGTAAAGAGCGATCCGCGCCGGGTCCGGCAGCAGCCGGCAGCCGCTGGCCGCGGCGAAGGCCGGGCCGATGAGGAAGTCCCGGTTGCCGTGCTGTAGATAGACCGGGGTGCCGCTGTCGCTCAGCGCCCGCAGGGCGGCGATCACCTGGGGGTTGGGAGGGGCTGGGTCGTCGTCGCCGATCCAGGCGTCGAACAGGTCGCCCAGGATATACAGCGCATCGACACCCCGGGCCCGGCCCGCCAGGAACCCGAGCAAGAGCTCGGTGCAGCTCGGGCGGGCGGCGGACAGGTGCAGGTCGGAGATGAACAGGGTCTCGCTCACGCCGCCGGGCTCCGTTCAGTCGGCGATTTCGACCTTCTCGATCACCATGTCGGTGGTGGGCACGTCCTGGTGACCCATAGCGGTGCCGGTGGGCACGGCCTTGATCTTGTTCACCACGTCCATGCCTTCCACCACCCGGCCGAATACGCAGTAGCCCCAGCCGTCCTGGCCCGGGTAGTCCAGGAACTTGTTGTCCGAGACATTGATAAAGAACTGGGCGCTGGCCGAGTGCGGCTGCCCGGTGCGCGCCATGGCGATGCTGCCGGTGAGGTTGCTGAGGCCGTTGTTGGCCTCGTTCTCGATCGGGTCCCGGGTCTGCTGGGGGATCATACCGGGGCGGAAGCCGCCGCCCTGGATCATGAAATTGGGGATCACCCGATGGAAGATGGTGCCGTCGAAGAAGCCGTCGCGCACGTACTGCTCGAAGTTCTCGCAGGTCTTGGGGGCCTTGGCGTGGTCGAGCTCGATGCGGATCTCGCCCTGGTTGGTGGTCATTACGATCATGCTGGTTCCTATTCGGCGTTGGTGGCTGCTGCGGGGGCCGCGGCGGTTTCGGGCTCTCCGGTCTCGATGCGGCTGGCCCGCTCGATAATCACCGGCGTCTTGGGCACGTCCTTCATCCGGTTGACGACCCCGGTAGGCACTTCGGCGATACGGTCGACCACCTCCATGCCTTCCACCACCTGGCCGAACACGCAATAGCCCCAGCCGCGTCCGCTCTTGCCGGTGTGGTCGAGGAAGCCGTTGTCCACCAGGTTTACGAAGAACTGGGCGGTGGCGGAGTGGGGGTTGCCGGTGCGCGCCATGGCAATGGTGCCGCGCTGGTTCTTGAGCCCGTTGTCGGCCTCGTTCTGGATCGGGTCGCGGGTTTCCTTGCGCTGCATCTCCGGGGTGAAGCCGCCGCCCTGAATCATGAAGTTGGGGATCACCCGGTGGAACAGGGTGCCGTCATAGAAGCCCGCGTCTACATAGGCGAGAAAGTTCTCCGTCGTCTGGGGCGCCGCTGCCGGGTCCAGTTCCAGGCGGATATTACCTTCGCTGGTTTCGAGCAGGACTTGGGGTGCGGCCTGGGCGGCGCCCCAGGCGCCGATCAGCAGCAAGGCTGCCAGGGTGAATTTCGCCATCGTCGCTTTCATTGTTCGTTGTGCTCCTAACCTCTTGGGAAGCGGCAATGATACTGGCTCAGTCGCCGCTCCGAAACCCCGCGCGATCGCCGGGCGCCGCCTTTGTGGAACAGGGGGCTTTCCGCTAACATGCCGCAGATTCAGGCGCCGGCTTCCCCAGGGTGTATCCATGCTCAAGATCTACAACAACCTCACCAACAAGAAAGAAGAGTTCCGCCCCATCGAGCCGGGCCGGGTGCGCATGTATGTGTGCGGCATGACCGTCTACGATTACTGCCACCTGGGCCATGCCCGGGTTCTGGTGGTATTCGACGTCGTCTACCGTTACCTGCGGGAGCGGGGATTCGAGGTGGACTATGTGCGCAACATTACCGATATCGACGACAAGATTATCAATCGCGCCAATGAAAACGGCGAGCCCTTCGGTGAGCTGACCGAGCGCTTTATCCAGGCCATGCACGAGGACTCCGAGGCCCTGGGTGTGCTGCCGCCCAGCCAGGAGCCGCGCGCCACCGCCCATATGGACGAGATTCTGGTGATGATCGGCAAGCTGATCGAGCGCGGCTTCGCCTATCAGGCCGACAACGGCGACGTCTACTATTCGGTGAGCCGCTTCCCCGGCTACGGCAAGCTCTCGGGCAAGGCCCCGGAAGACCTGCGCGCCGGAGCTCGAGTTGAGGTCGGGGAGGCCAAGCGAGACCCCCTGGATTTCGCCCTGTGGAAGGCGGCCAAGCCGGAGGAGCCTCATTGGGACTCGCCCTGGGGCCCGGGGCGCCCGGGCTGGCATATCGAGTGCTCGGCCATGTCCACCTGCTGCCTGGGCAACCACTTCGATATCCACGGCGGCGGCATGGACCTGCAGTTCCCCCACCACGAGAACGAGATCGCCCAGTCCGAGGGGGCCACCGGCGAACCCTTCGTCAATGTCTGGATGCACAACGGTTTCGTGCGCATCAACGAGGAGAAGATGTCGAAGTCCCTCGGCAACTTCTTCACCGTGCGCGAGATCCTGGCCCGCTACCGGCCGGAGGAGATCCGCTACTTCATTCTCACCAGCCAGTACCGCAGCCCGCTGAACTACGACGAGGAGCACCTGGAAAACGCCCGCGCTGCGCTGACTCGTTTCTACACCGCCCTGCGGGGTCTGCCAAAGGCGGAGCCGGGAGGCGGCGAGGCCTTCGGCGAGCGCTTCCGCGCCGCCATGGATGACGACTTCAATACCCCGGAAGCCCTGGCGGTGCTGTTCGACCTGGCGCGTGAGATCAATCGCTTGCGCGATCAGGACCTGAACCAGGCCGCGGCCCTGGCGGCTGAGTTGCGCCACCTGGGCGGGGTATTGGGGATACTCCAGGACGATGCCGAGGCGTTTCTGCGCAGCGCCGCTGGCGAGGCCGAGGGTCTGAGCGATGAAGAGATCGAGGCCCTGATCGGGCAGCGGGAGCAGGCCCGGCAGGACCGCAACTGGGCCGAAGCGGACCGCATCCGCGATCAGCTCCAGGAGGCCGGGATCCTGCTCGAGGACGGGGCCGGCGGTACCAGTTGGCGCCGCGGCTAGCTCGGATCAGCCGGCGGCGCTGTGCAGCTCCGCCGCCTGCAGGGTGTTCTCCAGCAGGCTGGCGATGGTCATGGGGCCGACACCGCCAGGTACCGGGGTGATCCAGCCGGCCCGTTCGCTGGCGTCGGCAAGGTTGACGTCCCCGCATAATTTGCCGTTCTGCAACCGGTTGATGCCGACGTCCACCACCAGGGCTCCGGGCTTCACCCAGTCCCCAGGCACGAACTCGGGTCGGCCGACCGCCGCCACCAGGATGTCTGCGTTGCGGGCCTTGTCCGCCAGGTCCTTGGTACGGCTGTGGCACACAGTAATGGTGCAGCGGGCCGCCAGCAGTTCCAGGGCCATCGGCCGGCCGACAATGTTCGACTGGCCGATAATGACCGCATCCAGCCCGCTCAGCTCGCGGCCGGTGCGCCCCAACATGGTCATTACCCCCTTCGGTGTGCAAGGCCGCAGCACCGGCATGCGCAGGGCCAGGCGCCCGACGTTGTAGGGGTGAAAGCCGTCGACGTCCTTGGTCGGCAGGATGCGCTCGATCACCGCCTCCTCGTCGATCTGCTCCGGCAGCGGCAGTTGCACCAGGATGCCGTCGAT
This sequence comes from uncultured Chromatiales bacterium, assembly GCA_965365625.1. Classification (GTDB taxonomy): domain Bacteria; phylum Pseudomonadota; class Gammaproteobacteria; order Chromatiales; family Chromatiaceae; genus CAVWCW01. Next base: position 11,464 of record CBDUCL010000032.1, read on the forward strand.
CTCGGCCTTGGCATTGAGACGGTCGACCAGGTCCAGCAGCTGCTGCTGGCTGGTTTCGGCGCCCAGTTCGTGTAGCTCGGAATAGAAGCCTACCTCGGCGCAGGCCCGGCGCTTGTTGCGCACATAGACTTGGGAAGCCGGGTTTTCCCCCACCAGTACCACCGCCAGTCCCGGCGCCCGCTGGCCCGCGGCGACGCGCTGGGCCACCTTTTGTTTGATGTCTTGGCGGAGATCGGCCGCGATGGCCTTGCCATCGAGAATCTGAGCGCTCATGCAGGTGCTTCCATAGGGTTCCCGGTCAATGGCGCGAATCATAACCCGATTGCCGATCGCTTGTAAGCGCATCGGCGCGACCGAAAAACCCGGCCCGAGGCGTTGACGCCGCTCCCCTGGATGCGTATGATTGCCGCTCTTCGCCCGTGGGGCTTTATCAAGCCCGGAGCCGGGGTATGGCGCAGTCTGGTAGCGCGCCTGCTTTGGGAGCAGGATGTCGGGGGTTCGAATCCCTCTACCCCGACCAATCTCGCGCCGGACGGCAGCGAATTTTGCGCCCGTAGCTCATTTGGATAGAGCATCGGCCTTCTAAGCCGAGGGTAGCAGGTTCGAATCCTGCCGGGCGTGCCAATAGCCGTCGGGCTCGATTGGCAAGTTGTTTATGGTGGGTGTAGCTCAGTTGGTAGAGCCCTGGATTGTGATTCCAGTCGTCGTGGGTTCGAGTCCCATCATCCACCCCAAATTTGGTAGATTGATCCGCTATAGGGCCGTTAGCTCAGTTGGTAGAGCAGTGGACTCTTAATCCATAGGTCGAAGGTTCGAATCCTTCACGGCCCACCAATAAAATCAAGCGGTTACGAGTAATTCGTAACCGCTTTTTTAATATTTTCCCAAAACGATTCCCAAAATAGGCCGTTATTTGTCGGTTTTACCCGCCCTGGGAGCCGGTCATAAATCGCCAGCATGCGGGGGTCCCGATGGCCGCTCGCCGCCAGTTTGTTTTCTTCCGTATCGGTGACGCCTTTGGCCTTGAGGTCGTGGAGGGTCCAGTCAAATCCATGTTTCCGCTTCAGGCGTTGCCACGCGGTTTGGACGGTGCTTTCCTGCATCCGGCCGCGGTCCGCACCGGGGATCAGATATCGGCTGAGAATTTCTCCGTGTAGCGATTTCGCAGCGTTGACGGCAGCCCGCAGCCGTGGTGACCACTCGTTAAAACTGTCTCTTGACCCCTTCCTGCGCTTCAACAGAATCCCATCTTCCTGGCAGGCATCCCGCTTTAGATCTAGCACCTCTGATAATCGAGCCCGCAACAGATACGCGAGTTCCATTACCGGGACCAGATACATGCTTCCGGATTCGGCGGCCGCTTCCAGGGCGATCGCGTATTCTGAGTCAGTTACGTACCGGGTTCGGGCTGACTCGCGGATTCTCGGGACCTTCTTCGCTGGGTTGTCGGCGATGTGGCCGCGGGCGACGCCCCAGCTGAAGACTCGGGGGATGTAGGCCTTTTCCCGGTTGGCTGTGACCGGGGCGTCCCGGCCTCGGCGGTCGAGAAATTTCTGCACGAGTGGCGGGGTCCAGGTTGCCTCGGTGAGTACCCCGGCAGAGCCGGGCGCTTACCTCATTGAGTTCATTCTATTCGCTCCCTTTCTTGGCTCGCTTCTTCGTCCACACGCTGACACAGCAATTCATGGAAGTGCTTGGGTTTGAGTGCGTCGGCGCGACCGCTGGTTGTCCCGGTTAGATAATCGCGCATCAAAAACGGTTTGAGATCGTAACGGCGCACCACCTGATCTTTGGCAGGCGGTGCCAGCGCCCAGGACGGTGCCACATCCGCGGCCAATTCCCGGTTCTCTGCCAAGGTCTTGTCGTTTTGCAGCACCAGATTCATGCCTGCGACTTCCAGTCGCGAGCGGACGCGGCCGCCGAATTGTCCGGTCTTCTTGAGGGCACGGTGCGACAGGAATTCAATCTCGCTGGCGCGATCGGTCCACGGCGCAATCCGCACACGTGCGACACTGCTGGTCTCCCCTTCTCTAAGGCGGTGGTGTCCCGCTTCCAAGCGCAACAAGCCGTAGGCAAAATCCCCCCGCACACCGAACGTCACCGGTTCCTCGTCACTCATGGGCTCATGCAACATCTCGATACGCATGCCTCGCCCGGTGGCCCATTTGCGATAGGTGTCGAACAACAGCTGGCGCGCCGGAAGGGATGGACCCGCCCCCGCCGGACCCAATGGCATGATCTCCACGATCGCGTCCCACTCACCGTCACGGCCCATACGCAAGAGTTCTCGCCAGGCGCGTGCCACCGCCGTTTCCAGCCACGACACCTCGCGGCTCAAGCGTTCAAAGTCGAATTGCCCAGCGGCGTTTTCCAGCGCTGCGTTCAGATTATCCAGTTGCTCTCGCAAGCCCTCGATTCGCCCCAAGGTACGCGACACATATTCACTCTCGTGGACAACGCCCGAGGCCCGGCCGACGTCGTCCCAGAAGCCCGGCTCATAGCGTATTTCCTCCATCCGTTGGAGGTCCTCACGCAGTTGCGCTTCGCCCGCTTGCTGCGCCAGCGCCTCGACCACGCTCGTCAACTTTTCGGCGCGTTCGCGGATCTGGTCACGACTGTAGCGCTTGGCGCGTTGCACTTTCGTCGCCTCAATTTCCTTCTTGTGCGCACGACTTTCCGGCGTCTCCAACACGCGGATGCCGATGCGATCATGATGCAAGTGCACCTTGAGAATAGAACCGGGCGGTGGATTGCGTTCCATCAGCAGCGTGGCGATGGGCACCGTCACGGATCGCTGGATCTGACGCTTCAAGGCTCGGGCCCCGTAGCGGGCATCGAACCCATCATCAATGATCTTGGCCAACGCCTGGTCGGCCACATCCACCACCAGATTGCGCGCCGAAATCCCCTCGCGCGTCAGCACGCCCTTGATCTCCTGGCGGGCAATCCGCGTCACCTGCTCACGCGTTAACGCCTGGAAGAACGCCAGATGCTGAAAGCGATTCAAAAACTCTGGCCGAAAGGTACTCTCCAACGCGGCCTGCATCTTCGCACGCGCATCGTCCGCACCCTCGACGTTGGCAAAACCAATACTGCGGCTCGCCGCTTCGCGTGCGCCCACATTGGACGTGGCAATAACAATGGTGTTGCGGAAGTTCACCGGCTCGCCCTTGGGCGGCGTGAGCCGACCCTCGTCCAACAACTGCAGCAGCAAGTCCCAGACGTTTTGATGGGCCTTCTCCAACTCGTCTAGGAGAATGACCTGGAAGGGGTTCGTGCGCACAGGATCCACGAGTCGGGCAGGACTGTCCGGTCGGTCCGGGTCGCCGACCAACATCTCAAAGGCGTGATAATCCTTGAATTCCGAAAGATCGAAACGCAACATCCGACGTGGGCTACCAAACAAGAAGGTGGCTAGGGCGCGTGCCAGCTCAGTTTTACCCACCCCCGTAGGTCCGACAAACAAGAACGTGCCAATCGGCCTCTGCGGATCGTGCAGGCCGGCTTTAAACAAAGCGATCATCTCCACGATCGCATCGATCGCCGCCTCTTGCCCGATGATCCGTTCGCGAAACCAATCGCGAATCTCAGCCATCGGTCGCACCTTACTGCGCGACACCACAAACAGCGGTAACCCCGAATAAATCGAAAATACCTTTTCGAAAAACGCCGGACTGATGTCCGCGGGCTCGCCCAGCTCGTCCTTCTCGCGCCCATAGTCCTGCGCCTGCTCCAGCAAAAGCAGCGCCGGGCCCGGACCGTGGGATGCCGGGAGGAAGCGCTCGCATAACTCCAATACGCGGGCGCAACTCGGACCGTCGAGTTCTAGCGCCATGCGTTTGGCCCCCTCGGCAACGACCTCTCGGATCTGTTCGGGCTCCAGCGGTTTGATTCTGACAATCTCAAACAGACCGGAAAATCCCGGTGCACGTTGCACCTTCTCCAGCAAGGCCGGTGTGATCTCGCCGACTAGCTGCACTTCGCCTTTATCGAGAAACGGCCGCAAGGCATCCCACAGGTTATCCGTGGAACTAGAGGTCTTGCCGACGTCCGGCAGATTCCAGCTGTCGGTGATATACAGGCTGGTCTTGCTCTTCTTCGCTGCCCTGACGATGGAAGTGAGTTTGGTCTGCCACTCGCCGATATACTTGGTACCCGCCAGCAACTGAATGGTGGAAAACTCGCGTATCGCACGACCACCCTGTTGCTTTAACGCATGCGCCACCCCATAGACGACCGCCGTCTTGCCGGCGCCTTCCGGCCCCACCAGCAACACCGAGCGACGCCGCTGGAGAATAGCCAAAATCCGCTCAGTCTCTTCTTCGCGAAACAATGGCAGGCGATATCGTCGACTCGTGGTGAACGCACCTAGATCTCGCCCTTCTTGTGTGAGTGCGTTAGTAAATTCGTCTGTCACGGTTCTTTCTGCCGATTCGACATCACAGGGAGCATATGTCCAATTTCCGGGGCGTGCAATGCCGTAGCCGGCGTGAACTTCGCCGGTGCCACCGCGCTACAGCGCAAGCTGACGGGAGCGGCAGCGGGTTGAACCTGGTCGCGGTGCTGGCGCGGATCAACGCGGTGTTCCTGGCCGCGAACAACCCCCACCCCCAGGAGGACCCGAGAAAAGAAAACCTGTCTGACCGGAGTACCGCTCTACCCACCGCCCGGATCGACCCGCCGGGTTCTCCGCCCGGCGGCAACTCCGATCCGGGTCAAGTTTCGGCCTTGGCGTACTCGCGCTCCAGCTGATCGCTGCCCCTGTGCACCTTGAGCACCGGCCAGACCTGGTCCCAGATCTCGCCGGCCAAGCCGGCCTGGCCGAGGCGCTTGAGAGAGACGGCGGCGAAGCCGTTGATCTCGGCAACGACAATCAAGATCAAGGGGTTGTTTTGGAACTGCTCCACTTGTTCCAGGGCCTGCCCATAGTGGTGGATCGCTTGGCTGTGCCGGCCGCGCTGGGCGGCGGTCAGGCCCCGGACGTAGTGATATCCGACCAGCGCCAACTCGGATAGGTCCTGGGGCGAGATGCCTGCAATCAACTCCTCAGCCTCGGCTGGAGCGTTACCAAAGCGGGCCAACGACATGGCCAAGTCGATGCGATGGATCTCCTGGGCCCCGGCCTGCGCACACACCTTCCGATGCTCCGCAATCAATTGTGGATGATTCCCGGCGGACGAGTAAATCTGGGCCAGGCCCTGGCGGTAGTCCAGGTCTTTCAGCGCGCCAGCTTCGGATTGCCATAATTCCAGCGCCTGCTCCAACTGGTTTCGGGCGGCGAGGAGTTGCGCCCGCTCCAGCGCCAGTACCGAAGCCCCGATGCCGCTGAACCAGTCCAGGCGCTCCAACACTCGCAGCAGAAACAAGGCGCTCGACCAGCGCCCTCGGGCCCGGGCCCGCAACACCTGATGGTAGAGCACCATGGGCAGGATCTTGAATACCAGTAACCCGAGTGCCAGGATCAGGTAACCGATTACCAGATAATCGCCCCACCCCAGCGGCGGACCTTCCCACCAGGTCCAGGCCACAAGCCCCAGCGGCGGAGCCCAGATCAACCAGTTGCCGGCGATGGCATCGAGAATCGACCGCCCCAAGGGCCGACGGATGGCCCGAACGGCAGCGGCCGCCTGCTCGGGATCGAACAGGCCTTGATCGGGTTCGCGGTCGACCAGGCTGGGTTCCATAACCAGCTCTACCTGCTCCAGGCCCATGCCGGCCAGTTGGCGCTTGGCATCGCCCGCGTTAGAGGCCAGCACGGCGCCATGCACCTGCTCGCCTTCCTGGGCTCTGGCCCGATAGACGAAGCTGCCCGGGTCCTCGCTGGCCACTTGTTTCGCCGGTCCGAAAATCAGGGCCCGAACGGGCCGCGTGACTTCGCCCAACAATTCACGCCGTTGGGCTCCGGGCAGACGCTGCATCACCTGCTCGTAGAGGGCAATTCCGGTATAGTCCTGGTCCACAAACTGCTTGAACAGCTGTTCACCAGTCTCATCGAGATCCAGCAGGATGCGGATATCGTCCGCGTTCAGGTGTCCATGGACCACCTGCGTTTGGTGTTGAACCCGCTCCCACTCCACTGCGTCGATACGGCTCTGGCGGCGATAGACGTCGAGAACGGCGACCTCGACCTGCTCGCGCCAGTGACCAAGCAGAATCTCGTAGGCCTGATCGATCTGACGTTCCGAGGGAGCCGGGTCTCGAGCCGCTGCCCTTGCGGCCACCGGTTCGCTCCGGGGCTTACGGGCCAAGACCTGGTCCATACGCGCCGCATACGCCTGCTCCCAGGCCAAGCGATGTAAGCCAAGGCTTGGCTCTCGCAATGACTGGCCGGCCACCCGCTCGCGTATCCGCTCCCAGCCTGTAGCGGGCGACAACCGCTCGTCGACCAACCAGGTGAGCCGGGCGCCGCGGTACTCCGGGCCCGGCCCGGCCGAAAGGGCGGTCATCTGCTTGTCGGCGTCTACCGCAAACAGGGTGAAGCTGGCGGTTCCGGTGCCGTCCTGGTGAACTGCGGCCATGATTGGCTGGGTTTCGTGGCGCAAGGCGCTTAGGGTGAGTAATCCCTCCCCATCCTCGAAATCCCCCAGTTGGACAAACCCGAGCTTGCGCAACTCGTTCCGCAGCGACAAGAATTTCTTGCCCAGGGCGGCGCTGGCGCTCACTGGCTGCAAGCTGATCCGCGCCGGACGCATCCAGGCGGGATCAAGCAGCTCGCTGGCAGCGGCATAATCTCTGACCTTGCCCTTGAGCCAACGCTTAAAAAACCAGAAACCGCCGAAAATCAAGCCGACGAAGACTAGAATTACCGCCAGAACAATCTGAAAAAACAACGCCATAACTCCCTCTCTATGTTTGTGTATCCGTGAGCTTAAACTGGATTCAAGCAGCGATTGCCAGCGGTTTCAAATCGGACTCATATTCAGCCAGCAACATAGGCCTTCCCGTACGGATATAGCAAACCAAACTGGCTTTAAGAAAGCGGTGGAAGGAAATGCCCCTTAACTGGCATGTCATGGCGACCGACTGTATGCAAGCATAGGCTCTGGCGCCTTCGACGGACATGCTGCCACCGGACATCTTCCGCTTCACGACACCCTTCTTTATGATGTATTCGCCGTAGTTGTTGTGGTGGGGCGCGCCTTCATGCTTGATGAAGGTCAGTATATGTTCCTTCTGGCGGCGGACTTTTTTGATCACCTCCTTCAGCGTGTCATTGGGGTTCTTCCATTCCAGCAACGCGTCCAGCCTTTGTTCCAGGGCCTTCAACCGCCGCTGAAAAACCAGCTCGCTCAACCCATCACGCGCCGCCTGCAGTTTCTCGCCATCCCTGATGATCCGCCGCAGCTTCAGGTAGAATTTCATGATGGAACGGTATTGGGGAAACGCGTCAATGAAGGCGCGTATCTTGCGGAATATGTGCGCCATGCAGGTTTGCCGGTCACAGACAATCTTTGTGTAGGCGTGCCAGCCGTCCACGATCAGGATGCCGAAGAACACCTCACCCAGGAGCCGCTCAACGACCGGCCCCCCGCGTGTCTTGTCGGGCCAATAATAGGCACTACGTTCATTGGCGAATATCCATAACCACCACAGCTTGCCCTTGACCCGCCAGCCGGTCTCGTCGGCCCAGATCTTCGCCCCCTGCTTGACGTCGTTTAATATCTCCTCATAAACCGGCTGCAATAGGCCGCTCAGCCGGATCATGATCCTCGAGATGCCGGCCGTCGACAGCTTCAGTGTCTTGAAGTTGACGAAAAGATCCCTGATCTTCGGGAAGGACAGCGCGCACATCACCCACAAGTAGGCCATCTCTATCATGGCGTTCAGGCCGATGTCCGAGCCCGGCAGTGCCTTTTCGGATGTTGACGAGACCATTTTCTTGCATTGGTCGCACCACTTGGATTCCGTTACCTCTTTGAATACGGTGGTCTTCGCCGCGGGCGGGGGGATGTCTTCCACCCTACGCCCGCTGTCCGCCTTGCCTTTCCTGCCGCCCAGGTCATTGGCGCAGCAAGGGCATGATGCAAGGGGGATGAAATGTGTCTTGTCAGGCGTGAGGCCGGATTTTCCCAGGTTGCCGCAGCCAGTTCTCTTTTTGCGCTTTTTCTTTTTGTTCGTTTTTTTCCTTTGGCCCTTTGTTGCCGGCTTCGGGTTGCCGTCCTTGTCCCATTCCGGTTTCTTCGAGGTCGGTTGGTTGACGTGCTTGTTGATATCCTTGATCTTTTGCCCAGCCTTTTCCTGGTCGATCTCGCCTTGCAGTTTGGCGAGCTGTTCGCTCAGCTCGGTTATCTGCTGG
>CBDUCL010000033.1:0-18962 GCA_965365625.1 uncultured Chromatiales bacterium
CACCGGCTCCAGGCCGCTCAGTACCTCAATGGCAGAGGCATCATAGGAAGTGGACATGGCGATTTGATCCGCTGCAAGACCGGGCCGAAGTGTATCACGACCAAGCCCTACGGCCAGACCGAATTGCCGCCGCTCGCCGGGCGTATTAGGCTAATAGAGGGGCTGGATACAAATTAAGAGCCAACATTCCCGCAATAGCCGAACGCCGAAGGAGTCAAACCATGGCCATCGCAGAGAAACTCCGAATTTATCTAAAGGATCACGAGGCGAAATACTCCCTGCGCCGGCACCCGCACACGGGCTCCAGCATGGAGACAGCCGAGGCCGCCCATGTGCCCGGCGACTGCCTGGCCAAGGGGGTGGTGCTGAAAGACACCAAGGGCTTTCTGTTGGTGGTAGTAGCGTCGGACTACCACGTGGAACTGGAGCGCCTCAACCAACAGTTCAAGCGCGAGATGGTGATGGCCGAGGAGGACGAACTGACCGCGCTGTTTCCCGACTGCGAGGCCGGCGCGGTGCCGCCGATCGGTTTCGCCTACGGGGTCGACACGGTGTGGGACACCAGCCTGGGGGACAAGGAAAGCGTCTGGTTCGAGGCCGGCGACCACGAATCTCTGGTCCACTTGAGCGGACGCCAATTTCACGAGCTGATGGCCCCGGCCGAGCGCGGCCAGTTCAGCCACCACGTCTAAGGCGGGGGCCGCCTCGCCGATTGACCGCCGCCGGACAACTGGGTTAGGGTTAGCGCGCCTTTCACCAAGGAAAACCGCCCGTGAGCGACGACAAGCCACAACTCTCTTTCGAAGACGCCCTGGCCGAACTCGAGTCCCTGGTCGAGACCCTGGAGCGGGGGGAGCTGTCCCTGGAAGACTCCCTGCACTCGTTCGAGCGCGGCGTCAGCCTGACCAAGACCTGCCAGCAGGCCCTGAAACAAGCCGAGCAGAAGGTACGAATCCTCAGCGCTGACGGCACCGACGCTGAGCCGGAACCCTTCACGCGTGACGACTGAGCTCGAGCCGTACCTAAAGGCCTGTAAAACTCGGGTCGAGCGGGCCCTGGAAGGCTGGCTGCCTCCCCGTCAGACCCTACCCCAACGCCTGCACCAAGCCATGCGTTACGCGGTGCTGGGCGGCGGGAAGCGCATTCGGCCGGTCCTGGTATATGCCGCGGGCCAGGCCCTGGGCCTGGAGCAGGAGCGCCTGGATGGCCCGGCCTGCGCGGTGGAGCTGATTCACGCCTACTCCCTGGTGCACGACGATCTTCCGGCAATGGACGACGACGACCTGCGGCGTGGCCGCCCGACCTGCCACAAGGCCTTCGACGAGGCCACCGCCATTCTTGCTGGCGACGCCTTGCAGTCGCTGGCGTTCCAAGTCCTGAGCCGAGATCCCCGAATCGACGGCGGGGCCGAGACCCGGCTCCGGATGATCGAACAGCTGGCCCTCGCCAGCGGCTCCCGCGGCATGGCGGGGGGCCAGGCGTTGGACCTGGATGCGGTGGGCCAGGAGCTGGACCTGGTGCAGTTGGAGAACATGCACATTCACAAGACCGGGGCCCTGATCCGCGCCAGCGTGCGCCTCGGCAGCCTGCAGCGGGCGAGCCTGGACGACGAGCGGCTGCGCCGCCTGGACCACTATTCCGGCTGCATCGGCTTGGCATTCCAGATCCGCGACGACATCCTGGACGTGGAAGGCGACACCCAGACCCTGGGAAAGACCCAGGGGGCGGACCAACAAAGGGACAAGCCCACCTACCCGTCTCTGCTGGGCCTCGAAGAGGCACGGCAGAAGGCCGCCGAGCTGTGCGATGAGGCCCTCGGCAGCCTGGACGGGTTTGACCAGGGCGCCGACCCCCTGCGCTGGGTTGCGCGGTATATTGTCGGCCGCCCCTTCTGAGCAGGGCAGCGGCGTCACCCCCGCACCCCGCTGCAAAGGCCACTGAAGCGCAAGGCCGGCGCTTTGCCGGGTGTTGCAACAACTTGAAGCGATCGGGGCAACCCGGCATAATTGGGAGTTCCCGTTCCGCGGACAGCCCCAGACCCCAGCGATCGCTGCACCCCGGATCATAACCCGCATAACAGCCGGTTGTTCGACCGAAGCGCTTCCACTAGTATCCGACGCATTAAGTCAACTAATACGAAGGCGGCTCTTTCGGGCCGATCGAGGATTGGTACCATGAAGACAGCTACGCAGGCCGCCCTGCACCCCGCCCCCATCGCCGATGTCCAGAGCAGCGCGGACACCCGGCGCATCGCCATTAATAAAGTGGGCATCAAAGACATCCGCCACCCGGTGCGGGTGCGCGACCGTAGCGCGGGCCAGCAGCACACGATTGCCAACTTCAACATGTACGTGAACCTGCCCCATAACTTCAAGGGCACGCACATGTCGCGCTTCGTACAGATCCTCAACAGCCACGAGAACGAGATCGGGGTGGAATCGTTCAAGGAGATGCTGACCGAGATGGCGGAGCGGCTGGAGGCGGATGCCGGCCATATCGAGATGAACTTTCCCTATTTCATCAACAAGAAGGCCCCGGTGTCGGGGGGCGAGAGCCTGCTCGACTACGACGTCACGCTGATCGGCGAAATCAAACAGGGCAAGCCGCTGATGTTCATCAAGGTGGTGGTACCGGTGACCAGCCTGTGCCCGTGCTCCAAGGAGATCTCCGCCTACGGCGCGCACAACCAGCGTTCCCACGTCACGGTTCAGGTACGTACCAACGGTTTCGTCTGGATCGAAGAGGTGATCGAACTGGTGGAGAAGGAGGCCTCCTGCGAGCTCTACGGGCTGCTCAAGCGACCGGACGAGAAGTACGTAACCGAACGCGCCTACGACAACCCCAAGTTCGTGGAAGACATGGTTCGCGACGTGGCCGCCCGCCTCAACAGCGACGAACGCATCAGCGCCTACGTGGTGGAATCGGAGAACTTCGAGTCGATCCACAACCACTCCGCCTACGCCCTGATCGAGCGCGACAAAGAGAGCGACCCGGTTCGATAAGAAACAACGTCGGTTGCCGGCGTCTTCCCGGCTCTGCAACCTGCGGTATGGGTTTCAGCCGGGCTGAGGCCAGAGACTCAGACGCCCTCGCTCGCCCTTTTCGAGACGGGCTTAGGTAACGCGTTCGCGGCGGGGAACCACTCTGCCCCCTATGGCCGGTGCGTTCAGTATCTTGCCTGCAGCACCATCAGATTGCCCTCGTCCCGGATCTTGACCCGACTGAGAAAGGTCTGCCCCAGGAGCACCAAAGGCGGGTGCCGGCCACTCATCACCACCGCCTGCACATTGCGCTGTTCGATATTCCCGATGCGCACCCGATCCAGGTTCAGCGCGTAGGCCGGGACGGTACCCGAGGCGGTGGTCACCATGCTGGGGCGGCCATCGCCTTCAAAGTCGATGCCGAGGCGCTGGGCATCGGCCGTGTTCAGGGCCACCACCGTGGCACCCGTATCCACCATCATCCGCACCCGGCGGCCGTTAATCGAGCCGTCCGCGATGAAGGCCCCCTGGTTGTTGCGCAGGATGCGCGCCTCGGCCAACTCTGGCGCCGCGTAGCCACCGCCAATGTGGTCTCCGAGGCCGTACTCCTCGCGGCGGCCGTCGATCTCGATCACGGCCTGTTTGCTGCTGGCGGAAATCAGGCGGATACCCCTGGGCCCGGTTTCGCCCTCGGCCAGCAGCTGGTTGCTGCCGTCCACCGACAGCATCGCCTTGCCCGGAAACAGGGCTAGGACCCTGATATTGGGCTCGGCCTGGACCACACCCGCCGCCAGCAACAGCAACCCAGCGGCGGCCAGCCGGCGGCAAAACTCTATCGTTTTCATCTTGTTTCTCGTCTCCATTATCCGCCCGCCCAGGGCACCAGGGCCAAACCCTGCAGGCAAAACCAAGCATAGGCGCCAGCCAGCAGGTCGTCCAGCATGATACCCAAGCCCCCCGTCACCCGCCGGTCCGCCCAGCCAATGGGCCAAGGCTTTAGAATATCGAACAGGCGGAACAGCGCAAAGCCGACCAGCATCCAGGGCCAACCGACCGGGGCCGCAACCATGGTTACCAGATAGCCAAAAATTTCGTCCCAGACGATACCCGGGTGGTCGTGCACCCCGAGATCGCGGCTGGCCTTACCGCAAATCGCGACGCCGGCAGCAAATACCAGGGCCGATGCCAGCAGGTACCAGGCCAGGGCCAAGGGCTGCAGCAACAAGTACAGGGGCAATGCCACCAAGGTGCCGAAGGTGCCCGGGGCCAGGGGAGCGGCCCCTGCGCCGAAGCCAAAGGCCAGCAGGTGCACCGGGTCCCGCCAGTTCGGCGGCGGGCGCTCAGTCCTCGCCATGGGCGAAAAAATGGTCGTATCCAAGGGGCGCCGCCAGCTCACCGCCGTCGGGCAGAATACAGCGCAGACCGGGCAGGGCCTCGATGACGCCGACCGGCGTAAGGCCGCAACCCAGCTCCAGGCCGAGCTTTAATGCTGTCGGCTCCCGCTCCGGAGGGACACAGACGCACAATTCGTAGTCGTCTCCTGCGGCCAGGGGCAATCGCCAATCGCCGGCCTCGAGCACCCGCCGCCGCACTGGCGCACTCAGCGGCAGCCGCTGCAGCTCCAGGCGGGCCCCTACGCCGCTGGCGTCGAGGACATGGCCGAGGTCGGCGGCCAGACCGTCGGAGACGTCCACGGCCGCCGTGGCCAAACCCCGCAGGGCCAGCCCGAGCTCGATCCGAGGGCTCGGCCGCTCCAGACGCGCTTGGACCCAGGCCCGCTCCGCCCGGGCCAGCGGCGCTCCGGCGGCGGCCTGCAGGGCCAGGCCGGCGTCCCCCAGGGTGCCACTGACCAGAACCCGGTCCCCGGGCCGCGCCCCGGCCCGGGTCAGGGCCTGGCCCGGCGGGCAGAAGCCAATGGCCTGGATGCAGATAGCCAGGGGGCCGCGGGTGGTATCGCCCCCCACCAACTGCAGGTCATAGCGGCGCAGCAGCCCCCCTAGACCGCGGCTAAAGCCTTGCAGCCAGGCCGGCTCCCGGTCCGGCAGGGTCAGCCCCAGACTGACCCAGGCCGGCTCCGCCCCCATCGCCGCCAGGTCGCTTAGGTTGACCGCCAGGGCCTTGTGACCGAGGGATTCGGGGTCGCAGTCGGGGAAGAAATGCACCCCGGAGACCAGGGTGTCGGTGGTGAGCGCCAGCTGGAGGCCGGGCGGCGGCCGCAGCAGGGCGCAGTCGTCGCCGACCCCCAGGGCCACGTCGGCGCGGGCACCGAGGCCGGAGAAGTAGTCGCGGATCAGGTCGAACTCGGAGCCGCCGCCGGGCCGGGGGTCTGGGGCGCTCATGGCAGCCGCAATCAGCGCTCGCGGCCGCCCTTGGCGCGGGCACTCAACTCGACCTCGCGCACCTGTCGGGCCATGCGGTCGAGCACGCCGTTGACGTACTTATGGCCCTCGGTGGCGCCGAAGGTCTTGGCCAGCTCCACCGCCTCGTTGATCACTACCCGATAGGGGATTTCCGGGTGCTGCAACAGCTCGTAAGCCCCTAGCCGCAGGATCGCACGTTCCACCGGGTCGACACTGGAGATGGACCGGTCCAGCAGCGGCCCCAAGGCCTCATCGAGGCGATTGAGCCGGGCAGGCACCCCGTGCAACAGCTCATGGAAGTAGCCGACGTCGAAGCCGCTCAGGTCTCGTTCGGCCAGAAATTGGCGCTCCACCTCGGACACGTCCTGGCCGGTCATCTGCCACTGGTACAGGGCCTGTACCAAATGCAGCCTCGCCTGACTGCGCTTGCGGCTCATCAGTCGAGCTGGCGCAGCAGGTTGACCATCTCGATCGCCGACAGGGTCGCCTCGGCCCCCTTGTTGCCGGCCTTGGTGCCCGCGCGCTCGACGGCCTGCTCGATGCTGTCGACGGTGAGCACACCGAAGGCGATGGGCACGCCGTGGGACAAGCTCACATGAGCCATGCCCTTGACGCACTCGCCGGCCACGTAATCGAAGTGGGGGGTACCGCCGCGGATTACCGCACCGAGAGCGACAATGGCGTCGTACTGGCCTTTGGCGGCGATCTTCTCTAGGGCCAGCGGCATCTCGAAGGCTCCTGGCACCCGCACCACGGTGATGTCTTCGTCGACGGCACCATGGCGCTTGAGGGTGTCGATGGCGCCCGCCAACAGGCTTTCCACGATAAAGCTGTTAAAGCGCGCCACTACCAGACAGAAGCGGGCGTTCTCCACAATCATTGCGCCTTCGATGGTCTCGACCGTCATAGCTGAGTTCTCGTCTGCTCGGGGCCGGCGCCGAGACGCACGGCCGGGATGGTTGGAGGGGACAGCGGTGGTGCCGCGGGAAACCCCGTGTCTGGAGCGGAATTGTACCCGAAGCGGACCGGCGCCGCGAAAAGTCCGGGATTATTGGCAGTCCACGTACTCGACCACTTCCAGGCCGAAGCCGGCCAGGCCGTGGATGCTCCAGGGAGCGCTCAGCACCCGCATCTTGCGGATACCGAGATCGACGATGATCTGGGCGCCGACACCGTAGGTGCGCAGTTCCCGGTCCGGGTCGCGCACCGGTACCTTGTCCTCGGCGTCGTGCAGCTGGTAATCGGCAATGCGCTGCACCAGTTCGCGCGCGGTATCGTGGTTGCGCAGCACCACCACCGCCCCCTCCCCGGCCTCGGCGATCTGGCGCAATGCGCTGTGCAAGGGCCAGGGGCAGTCGGCCCGGCGGGTGGAAAACAGGTCGCAAAGGGTGTTCTGCATGTGCACCCGCACCAGGGCCGGGCGCTCGGGATCGAGGTCGCCCATGGTCAGGGCCAGGTGAACCTCGTTGTCGATGCAATCCTGATAGGCAATCACCCGAAACTCGCCGAACTCGGTTTCCAGCGTGCACTCGTTGAGGTGCTCGATGGTCTTTTCGTTGCGCACCCGATATTGGATCAGGTCCTCGATGGTGCCCATTTTCAGGCCGTGCTCGCGGGCGAACCGTTCAAGGTCCGGACGCCGGGCCATGCTGCCGTCCTCGTTGAGGATCTCGACAATCACTGCCGCCGGGCTGAGCCCCGCAAGGCGCGCCAGATCGCAGCCGGCTTCCGTGTGACCGGCCCGCACCAAGACCCCACCGGGCTGGGCCATCAGGGGAAAAATGTGTCCGGGCTGCACCAGGTCCCGGGGCTGCGCTTCGGGTTTGACCGCCGCCAGCACAGTGGTGGCCCGGTCCGACGCCGAGATGCCGGTGGTAACCCCCTCGGCGGCCTCAATGGAGACGGTGAAATTGGTCGCGTGCAAGGCCTCATTGGCATTCACCATCAGCGGCAGCCGCAGTTGCTGGCAACGCTCCTTGGTCAGGGTCAGACAAATCAGGCCGCGCCCGTATCGGGCCATGAAGTTGATCGCCGCCGGAGTGACCGCCTCGGCGGCCATCAGCAGGTCACCTTCGTTCTCCCGGTCCTCGTCATCCATGATGACGACCATCTTGCCCTGGCGGATATCCTCGATGATTTCTTCGGTGCTGTTGAGAGCCATGAGTCTGCAGTGCTTTCGGTGGAGCGAGGGGCGCCGGGGCTGCGATCGCAGTGGCCGGCAGGCAGAAGCGGGATTGTAACAGACCGCGGCCGCCCAGATAAACGCGGGCGGTGTCGGGTATTGGCCGCGGGGCGGCGGATCAGGTCTGGATAAAGCCGTGCTCGGCGAGCAGGGCCTGGGTAATCCCCTGCCCCCCGGGCTCGGCGGCCCGCTCGCCAAGCAGCAGGCGTTCCAGGTAGCGGGCGATCAGGTCCACCTCCAGGTTGACCCGGGTGCCTACCCGGTAATCCCCCATGATGGTCTCCTGCAGGGTGTGGGGAACGATATTGAGCTCGAACCACCGGCCGTTCACCGTGTTTACCGTCAAGCTGGTGCCGTCGACGCAGATCGAACCCTTGTGGGCGATATACCGAGCCAGCTCTGCCGGGGCCTGGATGCGAAAGCGCACCGAGCGGGCGTCGTCGCTGCGTTCCAGGACCTCGCCGAGGCCGTCCACGTGGCCGCTCACCAGGTGTCCGCCCAAGGGGGTGGCCAGGGTCAGCGCCGTCTCCAGATTGACCCGGCTGCCGGCCTTCAGCCCCCCCAGGGAGGTCAGGGACAGCGTCTCGCGGGAAACATCGGCGGCGAAACCGTTTCCCGGCAGATCGATGGCGGTCAGGCAGACGCCGTTGACGGCGATGCTGTCGCCGAGCTGGACCCCGGTCAGGTCGAGCTTGCCCGTGTGCAGGTGCAGGCGCAGGTCTCCGCCCCTGGGTTCCAAGCGCTGAACCTCGCCGATGGCTTGAATGATTCCGGTAAACATGATTCAGGTCTCCCCTAGCCCGCGGGGCGGGCGGTGATGCGCCAGTCCGGGCCGACCGCCCGAACGTCTTTGATCTCCAAGCCGACGCGCTGGTCCATGCGCTCCAGGCCCGGCAACCGAAACAGGCCGCGGGCTCCGTCGCCCATGAGGTGCGGAGCCAGGTAGACGATCAGCTCGTCGATCAGGCCCTGGGCCAGGACGGCGCCGGCCAGGGTGGGCCCGGCCTCCAGCAGCATTTCGTTGACCCCTTGATCGGCCAAATAGTCTAACGCAGCCGCCAGATCGACGCGGTCCTGGGTCGCCGGCAGGGCCGCCACCCGGGCCCCGGCCGCTTCCAGAGCTGCGACGGCTGCGGGCCACTCGCCGGCGCAGAGCACCAGGGTCGGACCCGGCAGGGACAGCAAGCGGGCCTCGGGGGGCATGCGCAGGCGCGAGTCCAGCACCACACGCAGGGGCTGGCGCACCGGGTCCTCCGGCCCCATACCCGGCAACTCGGTGGCGCTTAGGCGCACGTTCATCGACGGGTCGTCGGCCAGCACCGTATCCACCCCGGTGAGAATTGCGGAACTGCGGGCGCGCAGCCGCTGCACATCGCGCCGGGCCGCCGCTGAGGTGATCCACTGGCTCTCGCCGCTGGCCATGGCAGTGCGCCCGTCCAGGCTCATCGCCAGCTTGCAACGCAGATAGGGGCGTCCCTGCTGCATGCGCTTGACGAAGCCGGGATTCAGGGCCCGGGCCTCGGGCTCCAACAGGCCTTGTTCGACCGCAATGCCGGCGGCGCGCAGGCGCTCCAGGCCCTGGCCGGCGACCCGCGGATTGGGGTCGGCCATGGCTGCCACCACCCGCTCCACCCCGGCCTCGATCAGGCCCTGGGTGCAGGGTGGGGTGCGTCCATGGTGGCAGCAGGGCTCCAGCGACACATACGCAGTGGAACCTCTGGCGGCGGAGCCGGCTTGGGCCAGGGCGTTGCGCTCGGCGTGGGGTTCGCCGGCCCGGCGGTGAAAGCCCTCGCCGACCACCCGGCCGGCCCGCACCAGCACGCATCCTACCCGCGGATTGGGGTCGGTGGTATAGAGGCCGCGCCAGGCCAGGGCGATGGCCCGGGCCATGTGGACCCGGTCCTCAGGGCTTGGCATCGGTGTTTTCGATCTCCTTGAGCAGGTCCATCTGGCGGCGCCGGGTCTCCGGGTTCGGCTGGCGCTCCAGACGCTCGATCTCCTCGCGGAAGGCGTTGACGTCTTCGAAGCTGCGGTACACCGAGGCGAAACGCACATAGGCCACCTGGTCCAGATTTCGCAGTTCCTCCATTACCCACTCGCCAATCTGGCGCGACCCGACCTCGCGCTCGCCGCTGGCGATCAGGCGCCGGCGAATGCGCTCCAGGGCAGCATCGATGCGCTCGGTGCTGACCGGTCGTTTCTCCAGCGCCCGCATCATGCCCGCGGCCAGCTTGGTGCCGTCGAAGGGCACCCGGGAACCGTCCTGCTTGATCACCCGCGGCAGGTTCAGCTCGGCCGTCTCGAAGGTGGTGAAGCGCTCGTCGCAACTCAGGCAGCGGCGCCGGCGGCGCACCTGGTCGCCGTCGCCGGCCAGCCGGGAATCGACCACCTTGGTATCCTGGGCACCGCAGAAGGGACAGCGCATGGGCTCGGGTCAGCCGGCGTATACCGGGAGGCGCCGACAGACTTCCAGCACCTGATCGCGCACCCGGTCGATCACCGCCTGGTCGCCGCGGCTATCGATGATGTCGCACATCCAGCCGGCCAGCGCGGTGACCTCTTCCAGGCCGAAGCCGCGAGTGGTGGCCGCCGGGGTGCCGACCCGGATGCCGCTGGTGACAAAGGGCGATTGTGGGTCGTTCGGCACCGCGTTCTTGTTCACCGTGATATTGGCGCTGCCGAGCCAGGCGTCCACCGCCTTGCCGGTGAGTTCCTGGCGAATGAAGCTGACCAGGAACAGGTGGTCGTCGGTGCCCCCGGAAACCACATCGTAGCCGCGCTCGATGAATACCTTGGCCATCGCCCTGGCGTTGTCGAGCACCTGCTGCTGGTAGAGCTTGAACTCGGGTTCCATGGCCTCTTTGAAGCACACCGCCTTGGCGGCGATCACATGCATCAGCGGCCCGCCCTGGGTGCCCGGAAACACCAGGGAGTTGAATTTCTTCTCCAGCTCCGGGTTGGACTTGGCGAGGATCAGGCCGCCCCGGGGGCCGCGCAGGGTTTTGTGGGTAGTGGTAGTGGTGACGTCGGCGATCTGCACCGGGCTGGGATAGACGCCGACCGCCACCAGCCCGGCGACATGGGCCATGTCGACAAACAGGTAGGCCCCCACCGCGTCGGCAATGTCCCGAAAGCGCTGCCAATCGACCACCCCCGAGTAGGCGGAAAAGCCGGCCACGATCATGCGCGGCCGGTGCTCCTGGGCCAGGCGCTCGACCTCGTCATAGTCGATCTCGCCGGTCTCGGGATTCAGCCCGTACTGCACCGCGTGGTAAATCTTGCCCGAGAAGTTGGGCTTGGCACCGTGGGTCAGGTGGCCACCGTGGGCCAAACTCATACCGAGCACGGTGTCGCCGGGCTGGCACAGGGCCATGTAGACCGCCGCATTGGCCTGAGAGCCGGAATGGGGTTGGACATTGGCATAATCTGCCGCGAACAGTTGCTTGGCGCGGTCGATGGCCAACTGCTCAGCGATGTCCACATACTCGCAGCCGCCGTAATAGCGCTTGCCGGGATAGCCTTCGGCGTATTTATTCGTGAGCACCGTGCCCTTGGCCTGCATCACCCGGGGGCTGGTATAATTTTCGGAGGCGATCAGCTCGATGTGTTCCTCCTGGCGGCGCTGCTCGCCGTCGATGGCGGCCCAAAGCTCGTCGTCGTAGCCCTGAATCTGCATGTCTCGATTGAACATTGGGCGTTCTCCCCGGTACCGAAAAGCGGGTATTTTAACAGGCCGCCGAATCGCCGTCTGCTTTCTGCCGGCGCTATCCGTGATATGGTACTGGGAGATGGATTTTCCAATTGCCAGCGGCTCGGCAGCGAGCGCTTCCATGCTAAACTCCGCCCATTTTTCAACTTCAGCCAGCAGGACCAGAAATCCATGCCTGTGAAGAACAATTACCTGGTGATCTCCGCCCTCGGACAAGACCGCCCCGGCATCGTCGACAGCCTCTCCGGCGCTGTGCTGGAGCATGGCTGTAATATCGTCGACAGCCGCATGACGGTGCTTGGCGGCGAGTTCGCCGTACTGTTGATGGTCGCGGGTCCTTGGAACACGCTGGCCAAGATCGAGAGCGCTCTGCCGGAACTCGGGCAGCAGCTCGGCATGAGCATTATCAGCAAGCGCACCGAGGGTCGCGTCTCGGGCCAGAGCCTGATCCCCTATGCGGTGGACGTGGTAGCCCTGGACCACCCGGGCATCGTCAAAAGCCTGGCCGCTTTCTTCTCCCAACGCAGCATCAATATAGAAGACCTTTCCACCACCAGCTACGCGGCCGCCCATACCGGCACCCCGATGTTCGCGGTCAGCATGACGGTCGGCATCCCGGCAGATACCCACCTGGGGACTCTGCGCGAGGAGTTTATGGAGTACTGCGACTCGCTGAACCTGGACGCGGTGCTGGAACCGGTGAAGAACTGACAGCCGAAGCCAACCGGGCGACGAGAAACCGAAAAGAGGAACCAAGAGTATGAGCCAAGTCGCGGTCGGGCAAGCGGTCCCGAACATAGAACTCCTGATCACCGGTAATCGTCGGGTAGACCTCGCGCACTACCGCGGCAAGCCCCTGGTGCTGTTTTTCTACCCCAAGGCCAATACCCCAGGCTGCACCCAGGAAGGCCAGGACTTCCGCGATGCCATCGCCGATTTCGACAACCAGTCGGCGACGGTGCTCGGAGCCTCTCGGGACGGGCTCAAGGCGCAGGAGAACTTCAAGGCCAAACACGAGTTTCCGTTCGATTTGGTCTCGGACGAGGACGAGCAACTGTGCAATCTGTTCGACGTGATCAAGCTCAAGAACATGTACGGCAAACAGGTGCGAGGAATTGAGCGCAGCACCTTTCTGATCGACGCCGAAGGCGTGCTGCGCCAAGAGTGGCGCAAGGTCAAGGTCAAAGACCACGTGGCCGAAGTGCTGGCCGCGCTCAAAGCGCTACCAGGCGAGACCTAGCCGCGGGCGCCGCGCATCCGACTTATGTTCGGCGGTCCCCGAGGCCGCTGATTCCCCCCCACCGACCGCCGCAATCGACTACCCACCTCATGGATTCCGCCAGCAGCGAAAAACGCCTGTTCGTTCTCGACACCAATGTGCTGATGCACGACCCCGCCTGCCTGTTCCGCTTTCAGGAGCACGACATCTTCTTGCCCATGATGGTGCTGGAGGAATTGGACGCAGGCAAGAAGGGTATGTCGGAGGTGGCGCGCAATGTGCGCCAAGTGAGCCGTTTTCTGGATCAGCTGATGTGCGACGCCAGCAAGGATGACATCGACCGCGGCCTGCCCCTGCACTGCCTGGACTGCAACGGCGAGCAGGGTCCCCGGGCCAGCGGGCGGCTGTTCTTTCAGACCCGCCACCTGCCGAACCTGCTTCCCGACAATCTGCCCGGCAGTACCCCGGACAACAATATCCTCGGCGCCGCCCTGGCCCTGCAGCAGGACCAACCGGCGAATACGGTAGTGGTGGTGTCCAAGGACATCAACCTGCGCATCAAGGCCGCGGTACTGGGGATCCGGGCCGAGGACTACTCCACCGACCAGGTTCTGGACGACGTCAACCTGCTCTATAGTGGGCAGGCCGCACTGAGCCCGGACTTTTGGGAGCGCCACAGCAAGGCGGTGGACTCCTGGCAGGAGGAGGGTCGCACCTTCTACCGGGTCGCCGGTCCGGACGTCGCTGCCTGGCACCCGAATCAGTGCCTATACCTGCCGGGCGAATCCGGGGTGGAGGCGATGGTGCGCCAAATCGAGGCCGATTCTGCGGTGATCGAACTGGTCACCGACTACCGTAATCCGAAACACGGGGTCTGGGGCATCAATGCCCTAAACCGGGAGCAGAATTTCGCCCTCAATATGCTGATGACCCCGGAGATCGACTTCGTCACCCTGCTCGGGGCCGCCGGGACCGGCAAAACCCTATTGGCACTCGCGGCAGGCCTTGCCCAAACCCTGGACACGAACCTGTACCGGGAAATCGTGATGACCCGGGTGACCGTACCCGTCGGCGAGGACATCGGCTTCCTGCCCGGAACCGAAGAGGAGAAGATGACCCCCTGGATGGGGGCGTTGATGGACAACCTGGAGGTGCTGACCCGCACCGACGGCGGCGAATGGGGCCGCGCCGCCACCGACGAGTTACTGCGCAGCCGAATCCGCATTCATTCCATGAACTTCATGCGGGGCCGCACCTTTCTCAACAAGTACATCATCCTCGACGAGGCCCAGAACCTGACTGCCAAGCAGATGAAGACCCTGATCACCAGGGCCGGGCCGGGCAGCAAGATCGTGTGCCTGGGCAACGTCGGCCAGATCGACACCCCATACCTCACCGAGACCACCTCGGGCCTTACCTACGTGGTGGATCGCTTCAAAATGTGGCCCCACAGCGCCCATATCACCCTGCTGCGAGGTGAGCGCTCCAGGCTCGCGGATTTTGCGTCCGAACAACTCTAGCCCGACTTGACCTCGCCTCGGACGCGCCGCACCGGCTCCGAAGCTGCGCGGCTCAGGCCGCCTCCTGAAGCGCCTCATCCTGCAGGTCCTTAGGCCAGGATTTGATTACCGCCTGCACCAGGGTTGCCAGCGGGATGGCGAAAAACACCCCCCAGAAGCCCCAAACCCCACCGAACACTAAAATCGCCACGATAATGGCGATCGGATGCAGGTTAACCACCTCGGAGAACAGCAGCGGCACCAGCACATTGCCGTCCAAGGCCTGGATCACGAAATAGGCCCCGGCGAGCCAGAAGAAATCCGTGGTCCAACCCCACTGGAACCAGGCGATGATGAGCACCGGAAAGGTAACCACCGCCGCTCCGACGTAGGGAATGATTACCGACAAACCCACGAGCACGGCCAGCAACAGGGCATAGTCCAGACGCAGGAACGAAAAGGTGATGTAGCTGGCGGCCGAGATAATAATGATTTCCCAGAACTTGCCACGCACATAGTTGCCGATCTGGCGATCCACATCGCCCCACACCTTGTTGGCGATGCTGCGGTGGCGCGGCAGAAACTGGGCCACCCAGGCCAGGATAAGCACCTTGTCCTTGAGAAAGAAGAACACCAGCAGCGGCATCAGGATCAGATACACCGCCAGGGTAATAACCCCCACCACCGAGGCCAAGGACATAGAGACCACAGTCTGGCCGAAAGCGGCAATCTCGGCGCGGATGATCCCCATCACCTCCTGAATCTGCTCTGGCGAGATCAGTTCCGGATAGCGCTCCGGCAAGCGCATCAGGGCCTGCTGCCCGGCGCCGATGATCGCCGGCAGTTGCTGCACCAGCTCGCTGAGCTGGCGGGACAGCAGCGGCATGAGCCAGAACAGGATCAGCGCCAGGAACAGCATAAAAAGGGAAAACACCCAGATCACCGCTGCCAGGCGGGGCAGATGAAAGCGCTGAAAACCGACTACCAGGCCCTCCAACAGGTAGGCAATCACCACGCTGGCCAGCACCGGGGCCAGCATGTCGCCCAGGGTCAGAACCACCATCAACCCGACGATCAGCAGCAGCGCCAAAGACACTACCTGGGGGTCGGACATATAGCGCTTGAACCAGTTGGTGAGGACCTGCATACGAGCTTCCGGCGGACTATTCGACCACAGACAGGCGTTGGTAATGGTCGGCGAAAAGCTGTTCCAGCTCGTCGATCACATCCCGCGCGGGGCGCCCCTGCAGCACGTGGGCCGACATCAGGCCGGCAGTTTCGTGGAACAGGACCTGCCTGTCCAGCATAAAATAGCTTTCCGACAGACGGCGGATGGCGGCCACCACGGTCTCGCGCTGCGGTCGCGCGATCGGCTTGGGCGGCGGCGGCTCTGTGGCCTGATCCGCCTCGCCCTCCGCGGCCTCGGCGCGATGCGCCAGAAATTCGGCGAAGGCCATCAGGTTGGCCTGCTCCTGCTCCGGCAGCGCCTGATAGAGCTTGAGCAACCGCCGCTGGGCGCGGCCGATTTTGGGTGCCTGCTGCAGCACGTCCGTTTAGTCCTCGGAATCACGAATCGACTTATCGCAATAGGTACGGGCGAAATCCAGCAACTCCTCCATAACCCGCAGGCGAAACTTCTGCTTCTGGTGCACAAAGGAATACGGGCGCTTGAGCGGCGGATCCAGGGGAATAGCAACCAGGGTGTCCAACTTCAACTCTTTCTGGATGGTGGCGCCGGACACCACCGAAATCCCCATGCCGGCCTCCACCGCTCCCTTTACCGCCTCCGGACTTCCCAACTCCATGGCAATGGTCAGGTCCTTGTCGCAGGCGTTCATGGTCCCCAGGTATTCGGAAATCACCTCGCGCGTGCCGGAACCCTCCTCCCGGCAGATGAAAGGGTAGTCCAACAGCTTGGCGAAGGTGATGCTCCCGCGGCCGGCCAGTTCGTGATTGGGCGGCACGATCGCCACCAGGTGGTCGTGCTTGCACACCTCCACCACCAGGTTGCGGTTACTGACCGAGGCCTCCACCACACCAAGGTCGATCGTGTTGTTTTCCACCATCGCGACTATGCCCTCTGAATTGGACACCTTGAGGTGGATATTGACCTCCGGGTACTTTTCCTTGAAGTCCCCGAGCAGGGACGGAAGCATATACTCCGCCACCGTGGTACTGGCACCGATGGTCAGCGCACCCCGGATCTCCCCGGTCATTTCGCGCACCGAGTTCTCCATCTCCGAGTACAGTTCGAAGATGCGGTCGGCATACTGATATACCCGGTTGCCTGCCTCGGTCAGACTGATGCGGTTGTGGGTGCGGTCGAATAGGCGGGTATTGAAGTACTCCTCCAGTTGGCGGACCTGGAAGGTGACCGCCGGCTGGGTCATGTGCAGGGTTTCGGCCGCCTTGGTAAAGCTGAGGAGCTTGGCAACCGTATGGAATACTTGCAATCTACGATCGGCCATTTCGGGGGCAACACCTATAATTTCTGTTGGAATGATAAACTGAGTTTATATATTACTCTATAACCAGATAGTTTGACCACATGGGCGCCTCTTGGCGCCCTGCAAACCCTTGCCGCCCCAGCCTGGCGCGCAGCGCAAGCCATGCAACGAAAACCCCGGCGGGTCAGAAGACCCGCCGGGGTTCGCTTTCGCTGCAGGGGAAAGTTCGGGCTCGCCGCTACAAGCTGAACCCACCGCCGCCGCCGGGAGAAGAATAGCTGCCGCCCGCGAGCTCCGTCAGCGCCTTCTTGATTGCCTCCGGTGACCTGGTGATCCCGAAGAAGCTGTTGGCGCCGACCATCTTGAGGTCCGGCCAACTGATGGCGATGCGGAAGCGCGGGTGCAACGCCCTCACCTTCCCGTCGAACACCACCAGCTCATACGGCACATGGGCGACGTGCTTGAGCGGACGAGCATCCACCTCCTTGAGAATCTCGGCATCGGAACTCATGCCTTCGCTCATTGCCACCCCAAACGCGGTGATGCTCTCGCCCGGGACGTCGATGCGGTACACCTTGGAGGTGCCCGCCACGCCCGCCGCCAGGTTGTCCTCGATTGTCGTCACCGCCTCCTCATGGCTACCGTAATCGGCCAACTTCATTTGGTCGTCGAAGTATTCCATGCCGAAGGTATAGTGGTACTTCTTGAGCTTGCGGGGGCTCAGGCCCTTGGAGCCGAACTCCTCCTCGGAACCCAACGCCGCCGACAATTTGGCGGCGACCGGGGTCACGTCTCTGCGGATCCGGTACACGCGACGCCAGTAGTCTGGGTTCATGTAACTCACCTGCACCTCATTACCCACCTTGGTAACTGACACCCGCATGCCCATTAAATAGGCGGCGCCCTCGTCATCTTCTGCCAATCCTTTCAGGAAATCGTTGGTCACCACCACCACGGTAGCATCCGGGTAGGGGGAATACTCGCCGACCACCGAGAAGCCTTGGTCCTGCAGCGCCTCCTTGGACGCCAGCAGTATGTCTCCGGGATCACCGTTGCTCTGGGAGCCCAGGATGAAAGGTTTCAGGGCCTCAGCCGCCGAGACCTGAGCCGCCACCCCAAGCCCAGCGACTACCAACAAGCTCAGTGCAAGTGAACGCAAACGCTGCCCGATCGTCATGAGTACTCCCCGCTGGTTCGTTATCGTAAGATGTTTGTGGGTGCGAAACCCGATATTGTTGATCTGGATTATGCTTCCCGGGTCTTGAGAGCCCAGGTTTCGGAAGACCAAAACGCTAGCATCTGCTTGCCTCGGCATTCCGATTTTTGTTTCTTTCGCCCGCACTTAGTACAGGTTAAAGCCTTGCGTGCATTTTAGGCGCAATGTTCGTCGAAGCCAAACACAATTGTCAACCGAGATACAAATTTACGATTCTTGCCCCGACCGCGAAAGTTACCGCTGATCGGGCCGTCTCGGTCTCTCCTCGACCGAGCATGCGAACACCCACACCGAGGTCATGGCAATCGTCATCCAGATTCCTTAGAATCCAGAGGCCTACAAAAAAAGCGGTCTGCGCTCCAGATCGCGAAATCAGGGCCAGAGCACCATAACAACAAGGGAGTCTGATTCCTATGCAAGCCAGAAAATCTCGTAGCAATTTAGTTGCCTGGTACTGCCTGTGCGCCACGGCCGGACTGTCGCTGAATGCCCAGGCATCCGGCTTCAGAATCCCGGAGGCATCGATATCGGGGCTGGCCCTGTCAAACGCGATGGTGGCGAACCCAAAGGATATTGGCGCCTTCGCTTACAACCCCGCCGCGATGTCGTTTCATGACAGTTCCAGCATCAATATGGGGATGATGCTGCTGCGCCCGGACATGAAAGTGCGCAACGACAGCGGTAGTCATGATGGCGACATCAGAGAAAACGTCTTCATCCCCACTTTCTACGGCGCCTTCCGCCTCAACGATGCCTGGAGCCTCGGCCTTGGCGTCGGGGCGCCCTACGGACTGGAATCCAACTGGGATTTCGGCACCTTTCCGGTACTCAGCCA
Source organism: uncultured Chromatiales bacterium (assembly GCA_965365625.1). GTDB lineage: Bacteria > Pseudomonadota > Gammaproteobacteria > Chromatiales > Chromatiaceae > CAVWCW01. Next base: position 18,449 of record CBDUCL010000033.1, read on the forward strand.
ACCCACAACCGCGGCGCTGCACCCGACAAAGAGCAAGCTGGAGTTAGTGGCTTTCTCCCCCTCGGTCGCCTACCGCATCAACGCGAACGCCAGCGTCTCCGCGGGCATCGATTATTACTGGGCAACGGGGCTGAAATTCAACTCATACGGCATCGATGTGCAGGGCGACGGCTCCGACTGGGGTTGGAACCTGGGCTTCCTCTACGACCTGGACCGGCTGAGCCTTGGTTTGACCTACCGTTCCAAGTCCAATCTCGACATCGAGGGCAAGTTCCAGCCACGGGTGTCACTGCCCGGTGGCCCGCCGCCCGGCACCGTGATCCCAGCCAAGGCCAATCTGGACGTGCCCTGGTATGTGCAGGCGGGGGTGCGCTACGAGTTCACCGAGGCGCTAGCGGTCGAATTCGATTACACCCGAACCGGCTGGTCGGATTTCGACCAGATCCGCATCGTAGGCGACGGGCGCGGAGCCGAAGGGACGACGCTGGCCACCAGCACCAACAATTGGGACGAC
>CBDUCL010000034.1:0-18704 GCA_965365625.1 uncultured Chromatiales bacterium
GGCACCCGGTCCCCGGGCTCCAGCAGCACCAGGTCCCCCGGTACCAGCTCCCGGGCGTCGATCTCGTAGGCGTCGCCTTGACGCAGCACCCGGGTATTGGTGGCCACCAGCTCCTGCAAGGCCGAGGCGCTGCGTTCCGCCGAGTACTCTTGCGCCGCGCCGATTATGGCGTTGATCAACAGCACGCCGAAGATAAAGGCCGCGTCCGACCACTCCTCCAACAGCAGGGATACTGCGGCGGCGGCCAGCAGTATATAGATCAGCGGGTTAAGGAACTGGCGCAGAAATACCTGCAACAGCCCTGCTCGCCGCCCTCGAGGCAGGCTATTGGGCCCAAAGCGCTCCAGCCGCGCCTGGGCCTCGGTCAGCGTCAGGCCGCGGTGGCTGGTTTGGAGCCGCTCCAGGACCTGCTCGGCATTCAGGGCGTGAGGGTGACCGAGAGGCACTTGGCCCGGAAACCCGTTGCCTGGGTCCTGCGGCCTAGGGAGTGCGGACATGGGGGCGCTCCGGTTGCCGGCCAGGACTGCCGGCATTGCGCAGGGCGATGACCCGTTGGGGCACCAGGGGCGGGTTGAGCATTGCGCGGCGCCTTGGCAGCTTCGGGACGCCTCCCAGTATCACACCCGGGCGGTCCGCTCTCAAGGGCTAGGTCGGAGCCCGAACCGAGCCGGCTCAATCCCAAAGCCAGGGCTTCCGTGTAGGGCGCGCGCCCTAGCGCCGAGTGGGTTCTGACCCGGTGAGCGCAAGAGCCCGATTGGACAGGTGGGAAAATCTTCTCCGTTTGAAAAAAGTCGCCAAAAAAACAATGCGAATTCGCAATCGAGCCAGGGCAGTTCGGTAAAGCTTCCACAAGATGAGAAGCGAGTCACGCTTTTTCGGGCCATTGGCGGCCAGCCTTAAGGACTTCTTAAGGATCGTGTCGGTATGGTGAAGCCCTCAGCCGGAACTTGGCGGCGATGCCGATGGCGACGGCTGCGAACGGAGATGGACTCGCCTCACCAGGCGAGTGCTGCCGAGCTATTTTTCCGCCTGCAGCTACGAGCAACAAGGTGTCAGCGACGAGGGTAGATCAGGCTCAAGGGGCGCAAAGCACAGCGCTGGGCGTCGAGCACCGGAGCTTAATAACAGCAGTTGAGAGAGCCCCCGGGTGTAGTGTCGCCGTTCGAAGCGGGCCCTGGGGTAATACGCGCACCAGCGCGGGGGAGAGTTTCATGGGAAATAGACGTTGTACTACCGCTCCACGACGATTCACCGGCTTCGGCGCTCGCTTGCTCGCGGCGATTTGCATGCTTGGCGCGGGCCAAGTCTGGGCGCTCAGCATAACCAGCGCAGATTGGAATGACTCAAGGAACCAACTGAGGGTATCAGGTACCGAGGCTGGTTCCCGCGCCACGGTTAGCGTATACGACGCCGATACGGACCAACTCCTCGATACCGACGAAGCCAATAGGGGGGCTCTTGGGCGATCAGGGAACGGTTCTCTCCTCCAAATCCCCCACCCTGCAGCGTGCGCGCCGAGTCCGGCGGCGAGTCCACAGGGGCTGTTACGGTAAACCCCTTGCCCGTGAACTGCAGTGACACACCGCCACCGGTCAACGAACCGCCCGTCGCCGATGCCGGTGGGCCCTATAACGTTGTTCTGGGTTCGCCGGTTGCCTTCAACGGCTCCGGATCGTCCGACTCGGACGACAACTTAGAGACTTATGAGTGGGACTTCGGTGACGGCAATAGCGGCACCGGAGTGTCCCCGACCCATACCTACGCTGAGGCCCGTAGCTACGACGTTACCCTGACGGTGATCGACGGCGGAGGCGCGAGCGATTCCGCAGGTACCACCGCGACCATCGCTGACGCACCACCGCCAGCGGAGCTGCCCGGACCGGTCAGTCAAGAAAACAACACCGGACTGCTTGGGCGCGACCACCCGGGCTTCGTGGTGCTCGGCGCCAACGATCTCGGTATGCACTGCGCGGATCAGGACGACAGCATCTTCAGCGTGCTGCCGCCTTTCAATGTCCTGCATGCCCAGGTTATTCGGCGCGGTACCACGCCGGTCATCCTGGACGACACCCAGGTCCAGGTGACCTACTCGGCGGCCTCCAACCCCAACGATCCGGTGGGTCCGGGTTCGATCAACTCCACCAGCGCCAATTTCCCGGTAGGCGAACTTACGGGGTTGGAGGTGTACAAGGGCAACTTCTGGGATCCGAATCCGATCACGGGCAATCCCGAGGGATTCGAAACCTACAAGCCGCTGTTCTTCGGGCTGCTCACCCCGGAGGCGGTGATCCTGGATCTCGGCCTGCCCGCGCCGGAGACGACCCTGTTGACGGACTGCCTGCCAGGACCTTTGGGTAGCGGCACGGGTTGTAACTTCGAGCAACAGGCAATGCCCGGGTTCAACGGCCCCTACTACGCCAACGACCCGGAACCAATGCACTTCGATCGCGATACCGGCTCCTTCATCGACCTGCCGGGGTCGCCGAACAGCATTGATGGCGTGGTCGGACAGCCGCTGGGCGGCGTGATCACCAACGTCAATTGGTTCCGCGCCGATGGTATTCCGATCCTGCCGGTAGACGACAGCGGGCGCGACAACGCTTATCCCCTGGTGCGGGTAATGGCCAAGCAGGGCGGCGTAGCGGTAGCCGCCACCGACGTGGTGCTGCCGGTGGCGGCCGAGGCCGATTGCCAAAACTGCCACGTCTATACCGACGATTGTGACACCGCAGCCTTAGGCGGCGTTCCCGTGGACCCAGCCAACTGCATCGGCGTCGCGGTGTCTCCGGGCGCTGTTTCGGGTGCCGAGTTCGTTGTCGAGACCATTGATACCGCTCCCGGCGGGACGGTTGAGCAGCGGCTGTTGAACGCAGCCAAGATCAACATCCTGCGCCTGCACGGCGCCAAGCACACCACGACACTGGACGAGACGCGGAACGTGGTCTGCGCGAGCTGCCATTACTCGCCCGCGCTGGATCTGGCCCAGGTCGGTCCGAAGAACATCGGAGCAACTCAGCAGGTGGGAAATATCAGCATGTCGCGGGCGATGCATGGGCATCACGGCGAGCTGATGGTCGACGGGTCGCTAGTGTTCCCCGACATGCCGCCACCGGATTCGGATGAGCGCATGAACAATCCGAACGCACAGCAGGACATCCTCGAGAAGACCTGCTACCAGTGCCATCCGGGCAAGCGTACCCAGTGCCTGCGTGGCGCCATGGGCGGGGCCGGGATCGTCTGCCAGGACTGCCACGGCAACATGACCCAGGTGGGCAACGACTTCACCGGAGAAGATATAGTCCGCAAACATCTGCCCGACGAGCGGCCCAATGGCCCGCGTGTTTCCTGGGCCAGCGAGCCGAAGTGCCAGTCCTGCCATACGGGTGACGCGGTGAACAACAACCATCCAGCGAACGCGATCGTAGCACCGGATGGAATCCGGCTGCTGCAGGCCTACACCCGTGACGAGCACATCGATCACGGAGGGGACGCGCTGCCCATTCTGTCGCCCGACTCGCCCTTCGCGGAGAACGAGACCCTGTACCGCCTGAGCGGCAATGACGACGGCAGTGGCAAGGGGCACGGCGGCGTGATGTGCGAGGGCTGCCATGGCAGCACCCATGCGATTTGGCCGAACGCCAAAGACAATGCCAACGACAACGTGGCCGCGAAGCAGCTGCAGGGGCACTCGGGCACCATCATGGAGTGCTCGACCTGCCATGAGACCAGCGGGCTGCCGAGAAACACGCAGGGAGGTCCCCACGGGATGCACCTGGTGGACGACCGTCGCTGGTGGAAAGAGGGCCATAAGGATGCCGCCAAGGCGCAGAATGGGCAACCCGGCGGCGGGACCTGCGGAGCTTGCCACGGCAGCGACCACTTGGGCACCGTGCTCTCTCGCACCCCGGTGACACGAAGTTGGGATGTCGAGGACAGCATACAGCCCACGGTGTTTGCCGGTGAGCCGGTGGGCTGCAATCACTGCCATAGCCTGAACAAGAGCTTCCAAGTCGGAGACTAGGCCGAGTATCGAGGGAACGGTTGCGGCCATCCGCGGGAATGCGGATGGTCGCAGCCATACCTAGACGGCGCTTCAGAAAGACAGCGACTACAGGAATCCGGCGCTTAGCGAACGAAACTCCCGGTAACCAGCCGGGCCCACCAGTCAGACAACCGATCATCCTTGGGCCCATCCCCCCGCCCTCCCCTGGATGGGCTTTTTTTTTCGCAGGTTTCGGGCCTGAAATTCCACAAGGTCCCTGCAAATTCCCGTTTATCTTTCACAATTCTTGTATAGTATTCGCATCTCCATCCAAGCGACCGTTTTCCCGTTCAGCGCCCGAACGGCGTTCAGGCGCGAAGCGTAATTAGGACCATTCCCGGTGGGCACAGGAGCTGGCGAACGGGACGGCCAGTGAGGGCCAGCCCAGGTCTTTGTGCGCGGATCCGGATGGAGAGGTTGCGCGGGCGAGAACGTTTGCCCAGACTGCAACCTAAAGGTTTCAGAAGGCAGCAAGGCGAAAGGAGACGCGTTCGGGCGATTTTCCAGCCATTGGCGCGTTATGTGCTTGATTTGAAGGGCGCCCCGCGCGGGTACCCCGGTCTTTTCAATCGCTACAAGCGATAAAAATCATGGCTTTCAGAAACCCGTTTTCCCGGTAGGTGGACGCCGGACGATAGAGGCAGCTGATCTGTGACTCGTGAGTTGGAGATAGAATGAGCTTCCGTTCCGACGACGTCGCCATCGCCGGCTCCCTGGTTGGGCGCCACGGGTTGCGGCAGCCAAGGCGCCCGCTGCGCCGGGTCTTGTGTCTTCCGCTGGCGGTAAAATGGACGCTCGCCATCTCGACCCTGATGATCTCCGGCATGGGTATGCTTGGGTGGTACTTGATTGCGCAGCAAGTGCCGGCCTTCGAGCGCTACGCAGACAGGCTCGGTCAGGAGTTTACCGAACAGTTGGCCCGATCCGCGGGCGAGCCGCTGCTCGCCGAGGATGCCTTTATGCTCGAAACTCTCGTGCATCGGCAGATCGACGACGAACTGGTCGTGGGGGTGGCGATCTATGACCTGGCCCCGATTCCCCGCGCGGTGGCCGGCCTGATCCCCAGCGCCGCTCAAATGGCGGAACTGCTGCGTCAAGCCAACGCCGGGCAGCCGGTGAGCCGCAAGTTGCGTTTGCAAGACAAAAACGGCTCGCCGGTAGCCGCCATACCCTACCTGAGCCCGATCGAGTTCAACGGCGTCTTGATCGGCCATGTATTGCTCAATCTCAACCGCCTGCCATTGGAACGCGACCGCCGCGCTTTGGTGCAGGTGTTGGTTCTCGGCACCGCGGTGTTGATAGGCATCGTCAGCCTGCTGGCCTTTCCGCTGGCGCGTTGGATGAGCCGGCCGATCCGGCACCTGGCGCTGACCGGTGGGCTGCCGAGCGGCGCCTGGCCGGTATCCGCCCGCGCCGGGCATGGCGGCGACGAGCTGGAACACCTGGCCCGGCAGATTGGCCTCCTGTCCCGGGACGCGGAAGGAAAACGCCTGGTTGAGGATGCGTTGTACCGCTATCTGTCGCCCGAGATCGCCCGTTCGGTACTCGCTCAGCCGGGTGGGGCTGACCTGGGCGGCCGCTCGATCCGGGGTAGCGTGCTTTTTTGCGACATCGTAGGCTTTACCCAGCTCTCGAGTCGGCTCCCGCCCGAGCAGGTGGGTGCCTTGGTCAACGATTACTTCGGCAGCTTCGCCCGCGCCGGCTCGTTCTGCAAGGGCACCGTCAACAAGTTCATTGGCGACTGCGTGATGATCCTGTTCGGCGTGCCGGAGCCGGACAGCCAGCATGCGCTCAATGCCGTCATTTGCGGCCAAGCCATCATGCGGTTGGCCGCGGAAATCAATGCCCAGCGCCGCAATGCGGGCCAGCCGACGGTGGAGTTTCGGATTGCCGTCAACAGCGGGCTGATGCTGGCCGGCAATCTGGGCAGCAGCGAGCGCATGGAGTTCACGGTCGTTGGCAACAGCGTCAATCTCGCGGCCCGGCTTTGTGAGCGGGCGGCGGTGAACCAGCTGGTGTTGACCCCGGACACTATGGCCGAGCCCGGCGTCACCGAGCAGGTAACCCCCGCTTTGTTGCCCCAGCTCGAACTCAAGGGCTACGAGCGTCCGATGAGCCCTTATCGGGTGGCGGCGGTCTCGGAGCAACTCGATCAAAAAGTCCGAAGCTGTGTCGCGGCGGCTGCGACGACGCCCCGAAACCCCCTATGAAGCAGGTCGTAGCGACGCTGGCGGCGGCTCTGCTGTGCGCCGGCTGCGCCAACTCACCGCTGCCCCGCCTCAGCAGCGTCGGGTCGCCCGAGCAGGCGCTCGAACAAGCCGCAGTGCTGGCGGAAGCTGGTCGCTGGGGCGAGTCTATATCCTTGCTTGAGGCCGCGCGGCGAGAGTACCCCGAAGACGCGGACGTGGCGGCCGAAGAACAGCGGGTAAGCGAACATTGGGAACAGCTCAAGGCAGGGCTGGAGGACCGGCTGGCGGCCGTCCGCAGCCAGGGCCTGAAGGATGAAATCGCGCTGTTGGAGCCATTGGTTATGGCCGAACCACAGCGACTGTCCCGGACCTGGACCCTGGAAAACCGCAAGCGGACCCAGATCGGTGCCCGCGAAGATCTGCTCAGGTGTGCGGAACGGCAACTCGAAGCTGACCCTGGCCTGGCAGTGAATTGCCTGGAGCTGTCCGAGGCGATCGAGGTGGACCCCAGGTCCCAGGCGCTACGGCAGGATATCGAGCGCGGAGAAGCAGCGCGCGCGGCGCGGGTAGCGGCCGAGAAAGCGCGCGAGCGGGCCCGCTCGATCAAGCGCAAGCAACGTCAGCGGAGCCGGCGTATCGAGCAGGCCGAGGCGCTGGCCACCGCCGGGAATTATGCAGAAGCATCGACCGAAGTTGACAAGGTGCTGGCGGAGGAGCCGGAAAATCCCCGGGCGCTGGCCCTGCGCATAGGCCTGGACCAGATCATGGAGTTGCAAAACCGGGTGCTCGGTGAATTGGCGGCAAGCTTGTACGCCGACGGGGAACTGGACGCGGCAATTCAGGTCTGGGAGACCCTGCTGATCATTTCCCCGGACCATGCTGAAGCCCGAGAGCGGCTCGACCGGGCCCGGCGTGTGCGCAACAACCTCGACCAGGTTCGCGAGCAGCAGCCGGGGTCCGGCGGCCAAGCCGACGTGATCCAAATCTCGCCCAAGCAACCTGCGGTCGACGCCGGCGCTACGCCGAGCTCGGGAGACCAGGAGACGGAGACCCGCTAAGCGGTGCGCATAAAGCCGATTCCGTGCAGTCGAACTCGGCCGCCAAGGCGATCGAGTGGTTAAGCCCGATCACTAGCGGTGCCTCGGTACAGGTAAGGCTATCCAATCGGATAGGCTCTCTCTCCGTATCGGCGCCGGGTCCGGCTGCGCCTGGGAAGCCGGGTGGCGCACCCAGGCTCGGCCTGCCGCTCCGCCTCATCAATAAGCGGTCTCGTCGCCGAAGGTGAACACTCGGGTCTCGCTGCTGCCTATCACTTGATTCTCTGCGTCGAAGGCGGTGACCTGCCACTGGTAGTTTCCATTGCGGTCGAAGCTCCGGCTCAATACCGCCCGAGGGAGCGCATAGCCTGGCTCCCGGGTATAGGCCGAGAACGTCGGTTCCAGATCCCCCGGCCGGCGAAAGCTGAGCAGATAGGCGGCGGCCCCGGCCACCGGTTGCCACTCGAACCGCGCCGGGCGAAAGATTTGCCGGGCATTGGCGGCCGGGGCGTTGAGTCGAATCGATTTGCCTCCGGCGTATTCGTCGGCGGTGACGAAGTAGATGGCGACCGGTTGGTCGATGGCAGAAAAGGGGCTGGTTATGATGAACCGCAGGCGGTGGCTGCCCACGTCATAGGTCGGCAGCGGCGGTTGCTCGGGGGTGGTCAGCAGTACCCGCCCGGAGGCGTCCAGCTGCCGCTCTACCCGCGCCAGCACCCGGCCGTCGACCTCCCAGAAGCCCCGCAGCAGGCCCTCGCCCACGTAGATCAGCTCGACGTAGGCGGTCAGCCGCGGTCGGTTTCTGGGCACGGTGATCTCGGCTCGGCGGTTTTCGAAGAAAATCCGTATCCTTTGCGTGGCAAAGTCGGCCGCGCCCGCGCCGGTGATCAGGAAGCTGACCTGACTGGTCACAGCGAGTCCGGCCCCGCTGAACTCTCGCACGTAGGTGAAGCGGTTGGTCCCCGCCGCCAGGCTGGCCTGCACCACCCCGACCGGCACCTGCAGATTCTCGAGCGTCTGGCCACTGCCATTGCTCAGCAACACCGACAGCGGCTGGTCGCTGCGCCCGACCTCGCGGCCCGCGGCCAAAAAGCGCCCGTTGGGGGAGTTCAATCGCAGGCTGGCGGGCCCTGGACCGGTAAACAGGTATTGGATGCTTACCAGGCTGGACCGATTGCGCGGAACGTTGAATTGCGCCGGCACTGGGCGAACCGTGAGCGGCGCCTGGGCGCTGGAGACCTGCAGCGAAAAGCCGCGCTCCGTCCGCTGGACCCCGGTGCTGCAGCGGTCGCTTGCTTCCACCTCGAAGCCGAAACGGCCGGCGCTTGCCGGCACGCCGGAGATCAGTCCGCTTGCGCCCAGCGTGAGCCCTGGGGGCAGGGTCCCGCCGCTCAGCCGGTAGGCCAGCGGCGGCACGCCGCCCAGGGCCCGCAGCTGGACCTGGTAGGGCTGGCCGCTGCTGGCCTCGGGGAGGATCGGGGCCGTCTCCCAGCGCAGCGGCGGGCAGGCGCCCGCGCCTACCGTGAGCCGGAAGCCCTGGATCACCCGCTGGGTGCCGGAGGCGCAGCGGTCGCTGGCCTCCACCGAGAAGCTGTAGCTCCCGGCCTGGGCCGCGATCCCGGTGATGCGGCCGTCGGCGGTCAGGCTTAGCCCCGGCGGCAAGCTCCCCCCCAGCAGCCGATAGGCAAGGGGAGGCACCCCGCCGCTGGCGACTAGCTGGGCGCTATAGGCCTGGCCGGCAGCGGCCGGGGGCAGCTCGGCGCCGGTAGCCCACTGCAGGGGCGGGCAGACGGGGGCGGTGATCTCGAGCAGGAAGCGGCGGCTGATGCGCTGAGACCCAAGGGCGCAGCGGTCGCTGGCCGCCACGGTGAAGACGAATTGGCCGGTGCTGCTCGGGGTTCCCGTGATGCGCCCGTCAGCGCTTAGGGCCAAGCCGGGGGGTAGGCTGCCGGCGGTCAGGGTCAGCTGCAGGGGCGGCACTCCGCCGGTGAATACCAGGGTCTGGATATAGGGCAAGCCGACCTGTCCGGCCGGGAGCTGGGGCGGAGTGGCGACCCCCAGCGGCGGGCAGTCAATAACGGAAACCGAGCTGGATGCCGGGTCCGGCGCCAAGGGCGGGGTGCCGCAGGCGCCGGGAGTGCTGCGGGCCAGCACCCGGTAGAATCCGGCGCCGGTATAGCTGTGGCTTGCGGTCAGCATGCAGGGCGAAGTGGTGCACAGTCCGGCGGGGCTCGCGCCGCTGCCGTCCCCGAAGTCCACTTGCAGGCTGCAGTTAACCCCGGTCGTGGGCGGAAACAGGGCGGTGATGCGCGCCGTGACAATCTGATTCACCGCCGCCGGATTGGGGGAAACGCTGAGATCGATGGCGCCGACCCCGGGGGCGAGCAGACTGCCCAGGACCAGGAGGATTGTCGGAAGCCGTCTGCGGTTTGCCATGGTGGGCTCCTAAAACGAGGCCTTGAGACCGCCGGTCAGCACCAGCATCAGGCTGAAGTCGTCCCCCGCACCGACGCCCCGCAGGTCGCGTTGAAACCTGCCGAGCACGCCGACGGCGGGGTCGAAGCACTTGGGCCGGTGGGGGAGCAGCCGATAGGACACCAGAAAGTTGCCCTGGACGGACTCGCTCTCGGGCAGTTCTTCACTGTTTTGCTGGTTCAGATAGGTGGCCGCCAGGGCATAGTCGAAGCGCTGCCCCGGGGTCTGGCCGCGGACGTCGAGGTTCAGGGTGAAGTTGTCCAGGTGCAGCTCGGAGTCGGGGAGATAAAGCCGGTTATAGCCGAAGCTAGGGGCAATCGCCAGCAGTTGGGTGCGATAGCTGGGGAATAGGGAGATGCCGGTGGTATTGGTGTCCCCGCTGTCCTGCTCCCGGTCGTTGCGCCGGGAGAAATAGCCCTGAAGGCCGTAGCCCCAGGCCCCGCTCTGATAGCTGAGATTCCCGGTAATGGTGTTGGTGGCGACTTTGATCGGCGCCGTGTTCACCGGCTCGTCCCGGCTGTGCAGGGTGTCGCGCCGGTAGTTCAGGCCCAGGGGCAGGTTCGGGTTGCGGTTGAAGCGGTAGTCCACCTCGGCGCTGGCGCTCACCAGGCGGGCAAACAGCGGATCGTCTTCCAGGTTGTCCCGGTAGCGGGAGTAGGCGGCATAGACCCCGTGGCCCTCGAAATCGGCGTCCACCCGCAGCAGCCCGCCCTCGCGGTCCGGCAGTACGCCGTCATTGCCGATTACCCGGTAGTCGCGGCCCAGCCGCTCGTAGCGTGCCTGGTAGCGGTAGCGTCCGTAACCGCCGCTGAGCCCGGCCAGGGTCGAGTGGTCGCGTTCCGAGTCGAATTGATCGCTGGTGTCCGGATCGTAATCCGACCAGCCGAGGTCGAGTTCGGCCTGCAGCAGTTCCGGCCAGAGTTTGGCGTCCATGCTCAGCCCGGCTACCGAGCCCCGCCGCTGCTCGGGCGGGGCGCCGATGCCGAAGGAGCTGCCCTGCTCGCCCCCGCTGGCATACAGGGCGTTCAGGGACAGGCGGTCGTCGAGCAGGCGCAGCCCGGCGCTGGCCCCCGATATGTGGCTGTCGCTGTCGCCGCCGATGCCGAGTCCGTGAGAGAAGCCGTATTCCTGGGCGCTGCGCAGGTTGAAGGCCTGGATCTGGCCGTTGCCGTAGTGGGCGCCCACCACGCCGCCGCGCCGGGCCAGGCCGGACAGGGTGTAGGGGGAGTGGTCGACCTGTACGTCTCCGACGTCGGCGGACAACCCCAGCTCGCGTTGCTGATAGCGGGCCGAGAGGGTCATGTTGGCCAGGTCCAGGCCCTTGCTCTGGGGCGCCAGGGCCGGCTCACTCTGGTCGAAATAGCGGGCGTTGGTGGTGAGCGAATACTGCCAGCCCGGTTGCCCGATCCGGCTGTCATGCTGCAGGTTGGCCTCGAACTGGGTGTCGGGGGGGAGTGGGGCATCCGCCGGGACCGCCGCGCCCTCGAATTCGGCGCTCAGCTGGTTGATGCTATAGGCCTCCTGCAGGGTCTCCGAGTGCCGGCTGGAAAAGGCGAACGACTGCTCCAGCTGGCGCCCGTCCGCCAGCAGCAGGGTGACGCTAAGCTGATGCGGTCCCGCGCCGAGAATCTGTACCGGGTTGTAGCTATAGCCGTCGCCCTGGGGTTCGAGCAGGGCGGTGATGTCCGCATTATCGAGCAGCACCAGCATCGCCTCCCAGGGCGGGACGGCAGCCAGGCCGATACGGATCTCGGGGCGTTTGGCGATCACTTCGCTGCCGGGTGCGGGGGCGAGCAGTGCGACCGCCGGGACCTCTTCCGCCAAAGCGGGTGCGGTCCCTGCCAGGACCAGCGCGGCAGCGGTCCAGATGCGCAGTCGGGGCATGAGTAGAGCGGAGGCGATTGACATGGTGTTCCGACGCGTTAGCGGTGATGCCGCATGACTCGAAGGGTTATTGTTCCAGGTTAGTTGCAGTTCGACGCCACGTCCAGCGGCTGGGACGGTTGTATCCGGTAGAGCCGGGAGGTATGTTGCACCGACGTTAACGACGCCTGGCCGCGCTGGGGTCAGTTTGCACCTACATCGAGGTCGTGCCATGTCTAATCGCAAGTATTTCGCCGCTTCCTTCGCTCCGGGTGAGGCCCTCACCCGCACCGGGTTGGGCCTGGGCCTGCTGCTGATCGCCTTCGTCGCCTGGGCGGCGGACGCCGAGCCGGGGCCGGCCTCGCCGGACTGGTTGCAGCTCGGGCTCGGCCTGTTCGGCGGCCTGGCCCTGTTTCTGGGCGGCCTGCAACTGCTCAGCGAGGGGATGAAAAAGGCCGCCGGCCAGGCCCTGAAGACGGTGCTGGGCCGGCTCACCACCAACCGCTTCATGGGGGCCGTGACCGGTGCCTTCGTCACCGGCATCCTCAACTCCTCCACCGTCACCACCCTGCTGGTGGTAGGTTTCATCAGCGGCGGCATGATGACCCTGGCGCAGTCGGTGGGCGTCATCATGGGGGCCAATATCGGCAGCACGGTGACCGCCCAGCTGCTCGCCTTCAACCTGTCCGAGTACTCCCTGGGGCCGGTGGCCATCGGTTTCTTCATGCTGTTCACCGCCAAGCGCGAGAAGGTCAAGTACTACGGCATGATGGTGATGGGCATCGGCCTGGTGTTCTACGGCATGGGGCTGATGAGCTCCGCAATGGTGCCGCTGCGCAGCTACGAACCCTTCCTGGCGGTGCTGGAAGGGCTGGAGAACCCGCTGGCGGGGATCCTGGCGGGGGCGGTGTTCACCGCCGTGGTGCAGTCTTCGGCGGCCACCGTGGGCATCGCCATCGCCATGGCCAGCGAGGGCCTGCTGGCCCTGCCCGCGGGCATCGCGCTGGCCCTCGGGGCCAATATCGGTACCGCGGTGACCACCGCCCTGATGGGCATCCTCAGCAGCAAGTCGGTGGACGCGGTGCGCGCCTCGGTGGTGCACGTGGCCTTCAATGTGGTCGGGGTGTTGATCTGGCTGCCGCTGATCTGGCTGCTGGTGGACATCGCGGTGGCCATCTCCCCCGCCAGCCCGGAGCTGGCCGGGAGCGAACGGGCTGCCGCCGAGGTGCCGCGCCAGATCGCCAATGCCAATACCTTCTTCAATGTCATCAATACCCTGCTGTTCATCGGCTTCACCGGCTGGTTTGCCCGCCTGGCACAGTGGGTGGTGCCCGATCGCCCGCCCAAGGAGGGCCTGATTATCGAGCCCGAGTTTCTCGACCCGGCGGCCCTGGCCGCCCCCCCGATGGCCCTGCAGCAGGTGCGCCTGGAACTGGGGCGGGTGGGCGAGATTACCCTCGGCATGATGCAGGACCTAGGCCCTGCGCTGCGCGACCGAGATGCCGAGCGGCTGGACAATATCGTGCGCCGCGACGACCAGGTCGATATCTTGGAGGCCGAGATCCTCGGTTACCTGGGCAAGATCCGCCAGGGCATGCTGAGCGAGCGCGAGAGCCTGGAACTGCAGGGCCTGCTGACCGCCGCCGATAACCTGGAAAACCTGGCCGACGTGATCGAGACCGATATCGCCGCTCTGGCACGCAAGGCCGCGGACCTGACCTCCGCCTCCGGCGAGGAGACCCGGCGCCTGTTGGGCGATCTCTACCTGACAGTGCTCAAGGCGGTGGAGCTGACGGTGAAAGCCATCCGGGATGACGATCAAAAGGCTGCCGAGTCGGTGCTGATGCTGAAGGACGACGTGCGCCGCCAGAGCGAGGCCCTGCTGGCGCACAAGGTCGAGCGCCTGACCGCCGCCGATCCGGAATATGTGCAGCTGGTGCGCCTGGAGATGTCCTTCGTCGACCAGATGCGGCGCATCTACACCCTGGCCAAGCGCATTGCCAAGGTGCCCCTGCCGGCGGTGCTGGCGCAGCGGGACTGAAATCCGGCCGGCGATCTCCGGTATACTGGCCCCCCACAAAGGAGGGGCCAGTGTTAAGCATTTTCCGAAACCGGGGCAGCGGTTGGCTGTTGTTGTTGTGGCTGGCCGCCGGGCCCGCCCCGGCCGCCGAGTTCGTTGGCAGCGCAGCCTGTCGGGACTGCCACCAGACCGAGTACCAGGCCTGGCAAGGCTCCCACCACGACCTGGCGATGGCCGAGGCCGGACCCGATACGGTCCTCGGCGACTTCTCGGGCGTCGAGTTCAGCGCCCACGGCGTTACCTCCCGCTTCTACCGAAAAGACGCGGGCTACTTCGTGCGTACCGACGGCCCCGACGGCAAGCTGGCCGAGTATCCGATCACCCATACCTTCGGCTGGTACCCGCTGCAGCAGTATCTGATCCCTTTCCCCGGCGGTCGGTTGCAGAGCCTGGGCCTGGCCTGGGACAGCCGCCCGGCGGACCAGGGCGGACAGCGCTGGTTCCATCTCTACCCCGGCGAGCCGGACATGGACCACCGCCACCCGCTGCACTGGACCGCCCGCGACCAGACCTGGAACTACCAGTGCGCCGAGTGTCACTCCACCAACCTGCAGAAGAACTACGACCCCGCCGACGACCGCTATGCCACCAGCTGGAGCGAGATCGACGTCGCCTGCGAGGCCTGCCACGGTCCCGGCTCCGGCCACCTGGCCTGGGCCCAGGGGCGGGAGCCCGGCCAGCCGGTGGCGGCGGAGGACGACCTGGGCCTGGTCCTGGACTTGTCCGAAGACCCCGGCGTCGGCTGGACCATCGATCCGGACAGCGGCAAGCCTAGCCGTTCCCGACCGCGCAGCGACCAAACCCAGGTCGAGTTGTGCGCCCGCTGCCATTCCCGTCGCGGCCAGGTCTGGGAGCCCTACGAGTACGGCCAGCCCCTGCACCAGAGCCATCGCCTGGCCCTGCTGGAAGACGAGCTGTATTACCCGGATGGCCAGATCAAGGACGAGGTCTACGTCTACGGGTCCTTTATCCAAAGCCGCATGTACGGGGCCGGCGTCGTCTGCAGCGATTGCCACGAACCCCACAGCCTTGCGCTGCGGGCCGAGGGCGGGCAGGTATGCGCCCGCTGCCACCTGCCGGACCGTTACGCCGCCGAAAGCCATCATCACCATCCACCCGATTCCACCGGCGCCGACTGCATCGCCTGCCACATGCCCCAGCGTGCCTACATGGTGAACGACGAGCGTGCAGACCATAGCCTGCGCGTGCCGCGCCCGGACCTGACCCTGAGCCTGGGCAGCCCCAACGCCTGCAACCAGTGCCACAAGGAGCAGGATGCTGCCTGGGCCCAGGCCGCCGTGGAGCGTTGGTACGGCAGTAAGGCGCCCGCACCGCATTTTGGCCAGGCCCTGCACGCCGCCCGGGAGAACGACCCGGACGCGGCCGCGCGCCTGCTCGCCCTGGCCGGCGACCCGGCCCAGCCCGCCATCGCCCGGGCCACTGCGGTCGAACGCCTGGCGGAACGCGCGGATTCCGGCCAGCTGCCGGCCATCCAGCGGCTGCTGGCGGACCCGGACCCCCTGGTGCGCGCCGCCGCCGTCGCCTACCTCGACGGCGCCGATCTGCGCACCCGGGTGGAACTGGGCTGGCCCCTGCTCGCGGACCCCTCGCGCCGGGTGCGCCTGGAGGCGGCTCGGGTGCTGGCGCCCCTGATGCGCCAGGGGTTGCCTCCTGGCCTCCGCGACCAGTTGCAGCAGGCCCTGGGCGAATACGTCCGCGCCCAGCAGGTCAACGCCGACCGCGCCGAGGCCCAGCTCAACCTGGGCCTGATCCAGGCCGTTCAGGGCCAGGGGGGGCCTGCCGAGGCCGCCTACCGCCGAGCCTTGGCCCTGGAGCCCGATTTCGTTCCGGTCTATGTCAACCTGGCGGACCTCTACCGCCAGCAGGGCCGGGACGCCGAAGGCGAGCGGCTGCTGCGTCAGGGCATGGAGCTGGCCCCGCAGGCGCCCAGCTTGCCCTATGCCCTGGGCTTGCTGCTGGTGCGGGAAAAACGTCTGGATGAGGCTCTGGCACCCCTGGCGCGGGCCGCCGAACTGGCCCCGGACCAGCCCAGGTACGCCTATGTGCAGGCCCTGGCCCTGCAAGGGCTGGAGCGTCGGGAGCAGGCGCTGTCGGTGTTGGCCGCCGCCCTGGCACGTCATCCGCGGGACCACGACCTGCTATTAGCCGCGGCCACCATGAGCCGCGACCAGGGCGATCTGGCCGCTGCCCGAGCCTATGCCGAGCGCCTGTATCAAGCTCACCCGAATGCGGCGGACGCTCAGGCCCTGTGGGCAGAGCTCGGCCCTTCCGGCACCGGAGGGAAATGAGATGGCCTGGACCTATCTGATCGTGGCCGGCGTCTTCGAATGGGGTTGGCCGGTGGGCCTGAAGCTGGGCTGGAGCGACCAGGGTCCCCACTATGGCTGGATCGCCTTCGCGTTGGTCTCCATGGTGGCCAGCGGCGCCCTGCTGCTGCTGGCCCAGCGCGACATCCCCATGGGCACCGCCTATGCGGTCTGGACCGGCATCGGCGCGGTCGGCACCTTTCTGCTCGGCATACTGCTGTTCGGCGAGCCGGCTCAGCTGGCCCGTTTCTTCTTCGTCGGCCTGATCCTGGTCGGCATCCTCGGCCTGAAGCTCGCATCCCCGCACTGAACCCGACTCCGGCCAAGCCGGCTACCGGCTGTGGCTTCGGGGAGGCAGGGCATAGCCCGCGCAGGCTCGCGCCCCGGCACTTGGCTTGCGGGCCGTGGCGGACCTCAGTGGCGTTCGGTTTCCCCAGCCTGGGCGGCTGGCGCCAGTTCCAGTGGCTCGCCGCGCTCGAATGCCTGCGCGTGACGCCAGCAAAGGCCGTGTTCTTGTGCGCCCCCGCCCTCCCGCGGGAATTCTACCACTTGGTTCGTCTTGGCCCGGCAACGTTGCCCCGCTTTGGTCAGGGCCTCGCAGCGCTCGCGGTCAGCCGCCACCGCATCTGGCGGGGCGCTGGGCCGGTCGGCCGTGTAATCGGTGTGGGCCGTGCGGCGGCCGGCGACCAGATCGGCGACGTAATCGCCGACTGCATGCCGCACCCGGTTGGACTCCTCGGCGATGCGGCGACGGGTACGTTCGTCGCCGAGTAAATAGACTGCTGCGGTGCCCATTGCCGCGCCCAGAGCAAAGGGTATGAGGGGGATGCCCATAGTCGTCCTCCGTGGTGGCTGAATACGCTTGTCCGCTCATCAGTATAGGCCGGTCGCTGGGCCGCGCGGTAGAGACGGGGTTTGCGCCGGGCGCGGTTTGCACGCTCGCAGCCGGTCGGCGGGGACCCGGGGTCTACTACCCCTGTCCCCACCCCGCCCGCTGTTCTACAATGCCGCGATGGATATTTCCCATATTCTCGACGGGCTGAACGACGCCCAGCGCGAGGCGGTGACGGCGCCCCCGGGCAGCCTGCTGGTGCTGGCCGGGGCGGGCAGCGGCAAGACCCGGGTGCTGGTGCACCGCATCGCCTGGCTGGTACAGGTGGAGGGGGCCTCGCCTTGGTCGATCCTGGCGGTGACCTTCACCAACAAGGCGGCGCGGGAGATGAAGCACCGCATCGAGCACCTGCTGCAGCAGCCGGTGGGGGGTATGTGGGTGGGTACCTTCCACGGCCTGGCGCACCGCTTGCTACGGGCCCATTGGCAGGAAGCTGGTCTGTCGGAGAGCTTCCAGATTCTGGATTCTGACGACCAGTTCAGGCTCATCAAACGGATTCTGAAGGCGATGCAGCTCGACGAGTCCCGTTGGCCGCCGCGCCAGGTGCAGGGCTATATCAACGCCCGCAAGGACGAGGGGCTACGGGCCCAGCACATCGATGACGCCGGCGACCATTACCTGCAGCAGATGCTGCGCATCTATCGGGAGTACCAGACCCAGTGCGAGCGCAGCGGCCTGGTGGATTTCGCCGAACTGCTGCTGCGGGCCCACGAGCTCTGGCGCGACCGGCCCGACGTGCTGCATCACTATCGGGAGCGTTTCCAGCACATCCTGGTGGACGAGTTCCAGGACACCAACACCATTCAGTACGCCTGGCTGCGATTGCTGGCCGGGCCTCGGGACAACCTGTTCGTGGTCGGCGACGACGACCAGTCCATCTACGGTTGGCGCGGGGCCCGGGTGGAGCACGTGCACAGCTTCCGCGACGATTACCCGGCGACCCGCCTGCTGCGCCTGGAACAGAATTACCGCTCCACCGGCACCATCCTCAAGGCCGCCAATGCCCTGATCGCCAACAATCCGTCGCGCCTGGGCAAGAACCTCTGGACCGCGGACGGCGAGGGCGAGCCGATCAGCGTCTATGCCGCCTACAATGAGGTGGACGAGGCGCGCTGGGTGGTGGAGCGCATCCGCCAGCACATCGAGCAGGGGCACCTGCGCGCCGAGGCGGCGGTGCTCTACCGCTCCAACGCCCAGTCCCGGCAACTGGAGGAGGCCTTGATCCAGGCCGGCATTCCCTACCGGGTGTACGGCGGCCTGCGCTTTTTCGAGCGCGCCGAGATCAAGGACGCCTTGGCCTATCTGCGTCTGCTGGCCAATGGCGACGACGACCCCTCGTTCGAGCGGGCAGTCAACATGCCGCCCCGGGGCATAGGTCCGCGCACCCTGGAGGCGGTCAGGGCCCAGGCCCGGGAGCTCGGCGGCTCCCTGTGGCGCGCCGCCCACGAGCTGGTGGAGCTCAAGAGCCTGCCGGCCCGGGCCACCAATGCGTTGAACGGCTTTCTGGAGTTGATAGAGCAGTTGCGGGGCGCGATCGAAGATGCGGAGCTCGCGGACCAGGTGGCGCGGGTGATCGCCGACAGCCGACTGCCGGAGCACTTCCAGCAGAACAAGGACGGCAAGGGCCAGGACCGGATCGAAAACCTCGAGGAGCTGGTCAATGCGGCGCGCCAGTTCGCCTATGAGACCGAAGACGACGAGGGCGACCCCCTGTCCGCTTTCCTGGCCAATGCGGCCCTGGAGGCGGGCGAAGCCCAGGGCGGGGCGGACGAGGATTGCGTTCAGCTGATGACCCTGCA
>CBDUCL010000035.1:0-18438 GCA_965365625.1 uncultured Chromatiales bacterium
TTCGATGGAGTAGAAGACGCCGCCCAGGTAGGTGAGCGGCGTCAGCACGAAGGTGGGGACGATGGAGATGTCGTCGAAGCTGTTGGCATAGACCGCGTTGATCAGTCCGCCGAGGGCGAACAGTATCGAAGTGAGCAACACCACCAGCACGGTGATCAAGGGGTGATGCACCTGAAAATCGGCGAATATCAAGGCCACCAGGGTGACCGCCGCGCCGACCACCAAGCCGCGCGCTACGCCGCCGCTGACATAGCCGGCGAGGATTACCCAGTTGGGCACCGGGGCGATCAGCAGTTCGTCGACGAAGCGTTGGAACTTGCTGCTGTAGAACGACGACACAACATTGGCGTAGGAGTTGGTGATTACCGCCATAAGGATCAGACCGGGGACGATGAAGTCCACATAGGCCAATCCCTCCATGGGCCCGATGCGCTCGCCGATCAGGCGCCCGAAGATGACGAAATAGAGGGCGGTGGTAATCGCCGAGGGCAGCACGGTCTGCAACCAGATGCGGCTGAATCGCAGTACCTCCTTGGTGACGATGGTACGGTAGGCGACGCGGTAGGCGGACCAGCCGTTCATGCCCGGTCCCCGTTACGGCGCTTGCCCTGATCCACCATGTCGATGAACAGTTGCTCCAACCGGTTCTTCTTGTTGCGCATGCTGATCACCTCGATGCCGTTGCGCGACAGGGCCGCGAACAGGCCGTTGATGCCTTGGTCACGGCTCACCTCCACCTCAAGCGCGCAGTCGTCCAACCGCTCCAGCACATAACCGCCGAGCTCCGGCAGCTCCGCCAGCCTACCCCGAAGATTGAGCACGAAGCGCTCGGTGTGCAGTCGGTTGAGCAGTTCAGCCATGCTGGTGTGCTCGACGATGCGGCCCTGGTCGATGATGGCGATATTCCGGCACAGGTTCTCCGCCTCCTCCAGATAGTGGGTGGTGAGGATGATAGTGGTGCCCTGGCGATTGATCTCGCGCAGGAACTCCCACATGCTGTGGCGAATCTCGATATCGACCCCGGCGGTGGGCTCGTCCAGGATCAACAGCCGCGGGCGGTGGGCCAGGGCCCGGGCGATCAATAGCCGCCGTTTCATGCCGCCGGACAGTTCCCGCGCCTGGCTGCGGCGCTTGTCCCAAAGGTCGAGTTGGCGCAGACAGGCCTCGGCGCGCTGGAAGGCCTCGCGGCGGGGGATGCCGTAATAGCCGGCCTGGTTGACCACGATCTCGACCACCGGCTCGAACTGGTTGAAGTTGAACTCCTGGGGCACCAGGCCGATGCAGCGCTTGACCCCTTGGGGATCCCGGTCCAGGTCGCGGCCGAACACCTCCACCTGACCGCCGCTCTTGTTGACCAGCGAGCTGACGATGCCGATGGCGGTGGATTTGCCCGCCCCATTCGGCCCGAGCAGGGCGAAAAAGTCTCCCTCCTCCACGTCCAGATCGATACCTTCCAGGGCCCGCAGGCCATTGCGGTAGGTCTTGGTGAGCCGTTTGATGGATAATGCCTTCATAGCCCTGTCCGCTGTTGCCGGCAACTCGGCCGAAATCTCCCCAGTTGGGTGCCGGACCGGTCGTTTTCAATCTCGCCCCGCGCCTTGGGAGCCGTCCGCGCTTGGATATCTGGTCGCCGGAGCTGTTGCTCGCCCTTACCGCCGTCGGCCTGGCCGCCGGCTTCGTGGATTCGATTGCCGGCGGCGGCGGATTGCTGGCGCTGCCGGCCCTGCTCGCCACCGGCATGCCGCCGGTGCAGGCCCTGGCCACCAACAAGCTGCAGGGCAGCTTCGGCACCCTAACCGCAAGCCTCAACTTCTTGCACAAGGGCAGTATCGACTTGCGCAGACTCTGGCCGGCCATCGCCTGCACCTTTGTCGGTTCCGCCGCCGGCACGCTGGCGGTGCAAGCCCTGGAACCGGGTCTGTTGCAGCGCCTTGTTCCCCTGCTGCTGGCGGCCTTTGCCGTCTACTTCCTATTCTCGCCCCGGGTCGGCGACCTCGACGCCCGCCAGCGTTTGCACGAGATCGGCTTCGCTTTGCTGATCGGCACCGGACTGGGATTCTACGACGGCTTCTTCGGGCCCGGCACCGGCTCCTTCTTCGCCTTCGCCTTCGTCGCCCTGCTCGGTTACAACCTGCGCCGGGCCACCGCCAACACCAAGGTGTTGAACTTTACCAGCAACATCGCTTCGCTGCTGTTCTTTGCCTGGGCCGGCCAGGTGATGTGGCTGCCCGGGCTGTGCATGGGGCTGGGCCAGATGAGCGGGGCCTGGCTCGGCTCGCACCTGGCGCTGCGCCACGGTAGTGCCCTGATTCGGCCGATGCTGGTGCTGGTATCCCTGGGCATTACCGCCAAGCTCCTTTTCTCCGAAGGAGGCTGGTTCAGTTGACCCGGGGCGCCGACGCCACCAACTAATGTAACGATATGGACAGCGACATCCTTCTCGAACAAAAACTGCGCAACCGGCTGCAGTCGGCCCTTCTGGTGCTGGCCATGGCCTTGCTGCTGGGCTGGTTGGCCTGGATCGTCGGCGGCGGCGGCCTCACCCTGATGGCCCTGGCGTTGGTGGTGGTGCTCTATTTCGTCAACCCGCTGTTTTCACCCCGCCTGATCCTGCGCCTGTATCAGGCCCGGCCCATTCGTGATCGGGAGGCACCCAGGCTGCACGCGCTGCTGGAAGAATTGGCCCGTCGCGCCGGCCTCGAGTATTTGCCTGGCCTGTTCTACGTGCCGAGCAATGTGATGAACGCGTTCGCGGTCGGAGAGGGCCGCCAGGCGGTGATCGCCCTGTCCGACGGCATGCTGCGCCGCCTCAGCCTGGAGGAACTCGCAGGCGTTTTGGCCCACGAAGTGAGCCACATCCGCAACCGGGACCTGCGGGTGCTGGGATTTGCCGATCTGCTCGAGCGCCTGACCCGAGCCTTGTCACTGCTCGGCCAGTTGCTGTTGCTGGTGAGCCTACCGGTGTTCTTGTTCACGGACCTTGCGATCAACTGGCTGGCTATCGCCATCCTGATCTTCGCCCCTGCGGTAAGCGCCCTCGGGCAGTTGGCGCTGGCGCGCACCCGGGAGTTCGCGGCCGATCTGGGGGCGGCCCAGCTTCTCGGGTACCCGGAACCCCTGGCCAATGCCCTGGCAAAGATGGAGCGCTTCCAGGGCCGGGTGCTCGAGCACCTGATCGGGCCCGGCCAGCGCCTGCCGGAACCCTCCCTGCTACGCACCCATCCGCCTACCGAAGAGCGTATCGCCCGGCTGATGGCCCTGCGCGAACGCCCGAACTACGCCGAACTGCTGCCGCCGATCCAGCTGGAGAGCTGGGACCACCCCCGGTCCCTGGTGCGCGGCCGCCCGCTGCCGCCGCGCTGGCACATCGGCGGGTATTGGTAACGGAAAACGAGGCTGCTCCGGCTGGCTAGGAAGGACCTTCGGGTCGCGCCGCCGGGAAGGGGGCGCCGTCAGCGAGGTATGCAGGCCCCGAAGATCACGAAGCCCACGTCATCCCCGGAGCCGGTGAGCACCATCCGGCCGGTCTCCTCGGAGATGGCCAGGCTCCAGGCCAGGCCGTCGCGCACCCCCTCGATGCCGTCTTCCGCGCCCTGCAGCATCAGCTTGCCGTCGACACGCTCCATCCGCTCCACCGGCGACACCCGCGGGTCGTCGCCGCCAACGCTGGTGATCTGCTTGGCTGTTGCATCTACGACCAGGAAGCGGGGGGCGCCCACCGCCTCGGCCGAGACCTCCTGGCAGGGGACATCGGCCACGCACTCCTGGATGTCATTGACCGCGCACAGCAGGGGTCGGGAACCGTCGAAATCGCCCGCCAATGCCGGAGCCGCCAGCATCGCCATGCTAAGGGCGCCAAAGAACCGGCTCGTACCCATTACCTTCTCCTCACCGATGAATGTCTCCTGAGTCTACCACCCCGGAAGCGCGTCCTAAATCACCCGTTTTTAGCGCACTTTACCGTTCTGCGGCGGAGACCTGGGCTATGAATCAGGTTCTGGCTTGGCTCAGCAAGCCCTCTTCACTCGATCGCGGCCAGCCCAGGAACCGGAAAACCGCTCTCGATCCTACCGCGTCTTTCAAACCCCGGTGCGGCTCAGAACAGGCCCCAATCGGAAACGGCGGCGGCACCCACAGCCTTTTCGCGTTTCGAAACTCGGCAAACACAGGGCTTTAATTGGCCTGCTCTCAGCTTCCCGACGGCTTTATCCCTCTGGGACGGAGTCCACCGGCGTCTGGTCCAGCATCGGCTCGAGCGCAGACCAGACGTTGTCGAGCAACACCGGCTGGGCCTCGGCATTCGGGTGGACACCGTCGGCCTGCATCAGCGACTTGTCTTCGGCCACCCGCTCCATAAAGAAAGGTACCAGGGTTACTTGCTCCTCCGCCGCCACTTGGTGGAAAACCTGATGATAGCGGCGGGTGAACTCCGGGCCGTAGTTGGGCGGCATACGCATTCCCAGCAGCAGCACCCGGGCCCCGGCCTCCCGGCTGAGTTCTACCATCTGCTGCAGGTTGGCGCGCATCTCGTCGTAGTGCAGCCCGCGCAATCCATCATTGCCTCCGAGCTCGATGATCACAATATGGGGTTTATGTACCTGCAGCGCCCGCGGCAATCGGGCCAATCCACCGCGGGTGGTATCGCCGGTGATACTGGCGTTGACTACTCGGTAATTTGGGCCGCGCTGGTCAAGGCGAAGTTGCAGCAGATTGACCCAGCCCTGCTCGGTAGCGATGCCATAGCCGGCGCTCAGGCTGTCGCCCACAACCAACAGGTTCAACGCCTCGGCTCGGGCGGCAGCGGGCAGCAGCAAGGCCACGAAGAGGAATAGGTGTTTCATGAACGAGAATTCTAACCCAGTCGCAGTGGTTGCGCGCGACCTGGAAAAGCGGGTGCGCGGGCCGGAGGGCGATCTCGATATCCTGCGCGGACTCAGCCTGGAGATCCGCGCCGGAGAGGCGGTGGCCATCCTCGGCCCATCGGGTTCCGGCAAATCCACCCTGCTCGGCCTGCTCGCGGGGCTTGACCAGCCGAGCGCCGGCGAGGTGGAGTTGTTCGGTCAGGCCCTGAGCCCCCTGGATGAGGACGCCCGGGCCGGGCTGCGGGCGGGGCGCGTCGGGTTCGTCTTTCAGTCGTTCCAGCTGCTGCCCGGCATGACCGCCCTGGAGAACGTGATGCTGCCTCTGGAACTCGCCAACCAACGCGACCCCGAGGCAGCGGCCCGAGACGGCCTGGAGCAGGTCGGACTGGGGGAGCGATTGTTCCATTACCCGAACCAGCTCTCCGGCGGCGAACAGCAGCGGGTGGCCATCGCCCGCGCCTTCGCCCCCAAACCGCAGGTGCTGTTTGCAGACGAGCCCACCGGCAATCTGGACCGTCGCACCGGGGAACACGTGGGCGAACTGCTGTTTCGCCTGCGCCGCGACTCCGGTGCCGCTCTGGTTCTGGTAACCCACGACGCCGGCCTTGCGGCCCAATGCGACCGCAGCCTGCACATGGACGCCGGGCGCCTGGAGAACGGCGATGAGTGAGCTAGCCTTCGCCTGGCGCCTGCTACGCCGGGACTGGCGCACCGGCGAACTACGGCTGCTGGCGGTATCCCTCCTGGTAGCGGTGACCGCGGTCACCGCGGTGTTGTTCTTTACCGACCGGGTGCAGCGGGCCATGGAACTGCAGGCTGCCGAGCTGCTCGCCGCCGATCTGGTGGTGGAGACCGCCGACCCGTTGCCAGAGGATCTGGCCGCTGAAGCCGAAGTGCGCGGTCTGCAAACCGCCGACACTCTGGAGTTCCCCAGCGTGGTGCTCGACGAACGGGGTCCCCAGCTGGTGCAGGTCAAGGCGGTGGGCCCGGGCTATCCGCTGCGCGGGGAGCTGCGGATCGCCCCTCAACGCCAGGGCCCGGAGCGGGTGGCCGACGCGCCTCCGGCAGCGGATGCTCTGTGGGTGGAGCCCCGCCTATTGGGCCTGCTGCAGGCAACTCCCGGCGACCCATTGCGGCTGGGAGAAAAGGTCTTCCGCATCGATGGTGTGATCCGCTGGGAGCCGGACCGGGGCGGCCACCTGTTTCGGCTAGCACCGCGAGTACTTTTGGCGCTCGACCAGCTGCCCGCCACCGGACTGGTGACGCCGGCCAGCCGGGTCAAGCATCGTTTCCTGGTAGCCGGGGCTCCGGCGGCGGTTGCCGCCTACCGGAGCTGGCTGCAGCCACGCCTGCCCGACGGCGCCGAACTGGAGGACGTAGGCAACGCCCGCCCCGAGCTGCGCAGCGCCCTGGACCAGGGTAGCCGTTTTCTTGGCCTGGCAGCCCTGGCGGCGGTGCTGCTGTGCGGAGTGGCCGTGGCCCTGTCCACCCGCCGCTTCGTAGAACGCCAGGCCGACACCGGCGCCATCCTGCGCTGCCTCGGGGCCAGCCGTGGCTTTGTGCTGCGGGTATTCCTGCTGCGCCTGGCGGGCCTGGGGCTGCTCGCCAGCCTGGCCGGCAGCCTGCTCGGGGTGCTGGCCCAGCAGTTGCTGGCCCTACTGGTCGGTGACTGGTTCAGCCTCGGTCTTCCGCCGCCATCCCCTGCGCCCCTGGCGGCCGGCATCGCCACCGGCCTTATCACCCTGTTCGGCTTTGCCCTGGCGCCCCTGCTGCGGCTGGGTTCCGTCTCGCCGTTGCGGGTGCTGCGGCGCGATCTTGGCCTGCCGCCGGCCCGTTTTTGGCTGGTGCTCGGGGCCGCGTTGCTCGCATTCGGCTCGCTCATGCTGTGGCAGGCCGGCGACCCGAAACTGGCGGTGCGGGTTATCGGGGGCATGGGCGCTGCCCTGCTGGTGCTGCTGGTCAGCGCCCGCCTGCTGGTGCGCCTGCTCACTCCGCTGCGTTACCACAGCAGCAGCATCTGGCGCTACGGTCTGGCCGGGCTGGCCCGCAACCCCCAACTCAGCGCGGTGCAGCTGAGCGGTTTCGGACTTGGCATCATGGCCCTGCTTTTGCTTGCAATCGTGCGGGTGGACCTGGTTTCGGCTTGGGAGTTGCGGCTGTCCGACGACACCCCCAATCAGTTCCTGATCAATATCCAGCGCGACGAGGTCAGCGAGCTCGACGCCTACCTAGAGGAGCTGGACATCGACAGCGCCGGCCTGTATCCGATGCTGCGGGCACGCCTGACCGCGATCGGCGAGCGCCGAGTGGTACCCGAGTCGTATGCCAGCCCTCGCGCCCGGCGCCTGGCCGCCCGCGAGTTCAATCTCTCCTCCGGGGCGGAGCTGACCCCCGACAACCGGATACTGGCCGGACGCTGGTGGGGCAGCGAGTATCGGGGCCCACTGCAATTCTCGGTGGAGGAAGGCATAGCCAGCGCCCTCGGCATCCGCCTCGGGGACGAGTTGGAGTTCCTAATCGCCGGGGAGGCCCTGCGCGGGCCGGTCACCAGCCTGCGCCAGGTGCAATGGGATTCCTTTAACCCCAATTTCTTCGTGCTCGCCAGTCCCGGATCTCTGGACCCATATCCGGCCACCTTCATCACCAGCTTCTATCTCGATCCAGCTCAGGCGGATCGGCTCAATGATCTGGCCCAGCGCTTCCCGGCGATTACCCAGCTCGACGTAAGCTCGATCATGGCCCAGGTGCGGGGGATCATGGACCGCGGCTCGCTGGCGGTGGAGTATGTGTTCCTGTTCACCCTGGCCGCCGGGGTGATCCTGCTCTACTCGGGCATTCAGGCCGGGCGCGAGGTACGCATCCAGGAATCCGCCGTCCTGCGCACCCTGGGGCTCGAGCGGCGCCGACTACTGCTGGCGGCGGGGGCCGAGTTCGGCACCCTCGGCCTGTTGGCCGGCCTGCTCGCCGCCCTGGGGGCCAGCCTGACCGGCTACCTGCTGGCCGAGCAGGTATTTGCCCTCGGCTTCGAGCTCAACCCCTGGATCTGGATTATCGGCCTCGGCGGCGGTGCGCTGGGCATCGGCCTGGCGGGGATGGCAGCGGTCTATCCCTTGCTAAGTCGACCGCCGGTCGAGATTCTTCGCCGAGCCTGAGTTTCAGACTGGAGAATGGGGTCAGCCGGCTGCAGAGGTCTGTGCCTCCTAGGTCCCAGACAATGCGCAGCGATCGGATGCTGTCAGCCTTTACTGGCAAAACCAGATTACAGGTTTGCCGATCCGACTGGTCGAGCCAAAGCCCGGTCTGCCCCCAGGAAACGGGGTACCTGGCTCCGTCGGATATCGGCGCGGTTGGTGTTTGTAGCATTCGAAACAAGCGAGTAGACTCTTTCATTAGAATGCGGGTAGCCTTCTACTATATATAAGAAAAGATTTAGAGCTTAAGGAGGGGCGGGGCCGAGGCATCGCCCATCGAATCAAATCACCAAACGAATATTCCGCCATGGCCAATCGCATATCCTTCACCCAGATTCTGGATGTTCTGACCAATCTGGTCGATAAGAAACAAACCGGGACCCTTTTTATCCATTCCGATAACAACCACGTAATCACCTTCGGATTGGACGAGGGCAGGATCTGCGCGCTGTACCACGGTCCGAAACGAGGACGCAAGGCGATCGCCCCGATCAGCAATGTCACGAGCGGGACCTACCGTTTCGAAGCCACCGGTCTGGCTGGCATAAGCCAGGATCTGCCGCCTACGCTGGAAATCCTCAACCTGCTGAGGGAGCCGCATACTGCAAGCGCCGCCCCAGCGGCGGCAATGGCTACGGCCGGCGGAGGAAGCGTTTCGCCGGAAGACAGGGAAAGGGTCTGCCAAGAGCTGAAAGATCTCTTGGCAACGCATCTGGGCCCCATTGCAGGAATCGTCTTCGACGGCGCGCTCAGCTCCGCGGGCGACTTCTGCGCGACCCCCGAGGGCACCCTGGAATTCATCGAGAAGTTGGCGGAGGACATCGACGATCCTTCGGAGCAGGCCCAGTTTCGAGACAGAGCCAACGCCGCCTTGCGCCGCATACTGGCAGAAAAATAAACGCAAGCCGCGGGTATTAACCCGCCCCGCCCTACCCCGACTTGCGGGTAGCACACTACTTCGACATCGCCAGGCGAGAAACGCGCCGGGAAACCCTGGCCAGCCCATGGCCCCGCCGACTCACCACCTCCACTGCAACCGATTACGGCTCCGGCGATTCGCCGCGGGAGCTTCATTCAGGCGTTGAAGCGGGCCGCCTTGCGACGGCCCGCAACCTTGACCTTGAGGTTATTACTTACCCTTCAGGTGCTTCATGGCAGTCGTCAAGCTGCGCCGCATGAGTTCGAACGCCTGGCCGAGATCCGCGATCTCGTCATCGCGGTCGGCAACGGTAACAGCACGATTGAGATCGCCCTTGCTCACTGCGGTCGCCACTTCGGTGATATCCCTGATCGGCACCAGGATCAGCCGCTTGACCAACAAATTGACCACGATGAACAGAATCGCGAACAGCAGGGTGAGGCCGCCGATGACGTACAGGCTGCGCTGTATGCTCAGGGCCTGCACGTCGGCAAGAGGCACGCCAACCAGGCTCACGCCCACGACGTCTCCCTTCTTATATCCATACCCCCGGCCCCCGGTAAAGCTGACCTTCTGGTCCTCCGGTGCGTTTGCCGGGTCTCCGTGGCAACGCAGGCAGCCTTTCTTGCTCACCTTGGGGGCCGAGGCGACCAGGTACGCCTTCCCCCCGATCACGCCTTCTTCGTTCAGTGCCGTCATAGCCCGGTCTTTGCGAAACCGCCCGAGCAACTCATTTTCCAGACCCAGCGCTTGGTTGTTCGGATTCAGAGGATTATCCGATGCATTCTTGATGTAGTACTGGGGCTGCTTCTCGTTCAGGTAACCGGCGATTCGGGCAGTGGCAACGATGCCGGAAATGGCCGGGGTGTAAAAAATGTCCTGCTTCATCAGGTGCGGACGCAGGTCGGTGGCGACATAATCCTGGATCGACTTCACCACGTCCACGAGCAGCACCAGGTCCTCGTTTGCCCGATCATAGACCTGTTTCTTGGTAAACAGATAAACGCTGGGAGCAGCGATCGTAATACTGATCAGATATAACAGGATCAGGGAGAGATTGAATTTTTTCGCTAGACTGCGTCTTCCGGTGTCTGTTGCCACTGTCTTTCTCCTCAAGTGGGACGTTCCGATAACGAGCGCAACCTCGCCCGTGAAGAGCGAGACTGCCGAACCGAGATCCTCTTTGGTTTTCAACCCTGGCCTACGCATTCCGAACCGCGTGGGCCGAGGGAGGATTTTTGGCCAACCCGCCGTAGCCACCCGGCTCACGGCCCCCTCAATATCGTTTCTGTCGCTCCAAACTGTCAACCGAGCAAGGGGCTTGGGTTTCATTTGTTTACGAATTTTCGCCGGGTAGTTGAGCGCCGTCAATTCGTCTCTGTACAGACCTCAGTCCGCCAATCCGCAGCGGGTCATAGCGGCGAATTTCGCCGCCTTCGCCTGCCACCCTGAGGACTTGCTAAAACAGGCACAGTAGGGCTTCGCCCATGCTTGTCGCTGGCACATGGGCAAGGACCGGGATGCCATGCTCTCGCGCGATTCCCTGCCAACCAACTCTCAAACGTGGGCAGTCTGCGCATGGAAAATCCCAGCCTCTGGTCGTAACGAGGCGACGGCTTGTTGGCGGCCGTCTGCTGTTGGGAATTATCCCAGCGGGGGGCCGAAATTCGATGCTGAAGCGGACTACACCAAGGGAAACATTTGTCTCTGCGAACCGAAAGCCTGGTTGCAGGAGGCTTTGCAGCATCTATTATTCGACTAGCGAAGGGGAACGAAACCCGGCAAGAACCCAAACACCATAAGTAACTAATGATGCTCTAATTGGGTCGCTTACGATCCGGGCGGTTTCTCCCGTCGCAGCCCGGGTTCAGTTTCCGAACCGAGCTGCATCGCTTTGTCGCGATCGCCCCGATGGGATAGCGCCAACTCGTTAGTCGGAAGGGCGTTCGCCGAATACGTCTCGAGGTTCCAGAGAACATTATCCAATAGAAATAGCCCCGAAATGATCGAGACCAATACTTCATCAATCCACCAGGATACGGGCACGCTAAAGCGATACGCGCTGATCGCCGCATTCGCCTGGACCCTGATTCTTGCCTCCTCTCTGACCTGGGACTTTATCCACCAACAGCAGCATACGGAGGAGATCGGTCGCACTATTGCCCTTGCCTATTTCAATAAGGACAGGGCGTTCAGGACCTGGGTGGCAAGCCACGGAGGTCTTTACGTCCCGGTGTCGGAGAAGGTCCGGCCTTCTCCGCTGATGGAGAGCGTTCACGAGCGAGACGTGATTACGGAGTCAGGCAGAATGCTCACACTGCTGAGTTCACTGCAGGTGCTGCGCCTGGTCAACGAGGAATTCGAAACCCTATTTGGCGTCGCGGGCCAAGTTACCGGACTCAATCCGCTGCGCCCCGAAAACGAACCGGATGCCTGGGAGCACCAGGCGATCCAGGACTTTCAGAACGGGGCCACGGAAAAATATGAAACGCTGACCGTCGACGGTATCTATCAGGCCCGCTTCATGCGGCCGCTTTACTTCAAGACCGGCTGCATGGGGTGTCATCAGAACCAAGGCTTCAAAGTAGGGGACCTAGCGGGTGGATTCTCCGTGATCGTACCCATGACCGCGCAAGCCGTAGCCGCCCGCGAGCACAATATCTTCACGGGGCTGCTCCACGGCGGGTACTGGATACTCGGTATCGGCGCCATCGGTTTCGGCTATCGGGGAACCCGGCGCCGAATGACGGAACGCGCTGAGGCGCAGAGGGAATTGCTCCATGCCCACAATTATAACCGAGACGTGATCAGCGCCCTGGGAGAGGGACTCTACGGGGTGGACGGGCAAGGACACCTGACCTTTCTGAACGCGGCGGGAGAGAAACTCCTCGGCTGGAAGGAATCGGAATTGGCGGGCCGTATCGTCCACGAAATCATCCATCATGAACGTCAAGACGGTGCGGACTTTCCCTGGGCCCAGTGTCCCTTGCATACCGTTATGGGTGCCGAAGCACCTTACCGCAACGACGATGACCTGTTTATCCGCAAAGACGGCGTCCGCTTGCCGGTTTCGACCATCGCCACGCCGCTGAAACAAGATGATCGAACCGTGGGAGCGGTGATCGCCTTTCAAGATATCCGGGGGCGCAAACAAGCCGAAAAGAGGATCCATTACCTGGCACACTACGATGAGCTGACCGACCTGCCGAATCGCACCTTGCTGGGCGAATTCCTGGACCACTACCTGGTGCGTGCGGCGAGATACAAGAGCAAGTTGGCGGTTCTGTTTATCGATCTGGACAACTTCAGCCTGGTCAACGACACCCGCGGTCACGTTACCGGTGACCACCTGCTGCTTGAGGTGGCGAATCGACTGCGCCAAGTGATTCGCGAACCAGACGTGCTGGCCCGCCAGGGAGGCGACGAATTCATCGTGCTGCTTACTCCGCCGGGCACGAGCGCGGAGCAAAGCGCGGATTCTTCCCAGGAAGATCTATCGCAGCTCGCCTCCGAGGTCGCCAGACGCCTGTTACTGGCCCTCGACCCCCCGTTCAGCATCGACGGCCAAGAGTTCTTTGTGACCGCCAGCATCGGCATTAGCCGGTTCCCGACCGACGGGCAAACCGGAGTCACTTTGCTACAAAACGCGGACAGTGCCATGTATCAGGCAAAGGGCAAAGGCGGCGGGCGTTACGCCCTGTACGGAGAAGAGCTTTTCCTGAAATTTCAGCGGCAACAGGAAATGGAGGCCCGATTGCACCGAGCGGTACGCGAACAGGATTTCGTTCTCCGCTACCAGCCAATCGTCGAACTCGCCACCCGGCGCCTGGTCGGGGTAGAGGCCTTGATCCGCTGGAAGGATCAAGACCAGGGGCTGATTATGCCCGAAGAATTCATCGAGTCTGCCGAGCGCACCGGCCTAATCAACCAGCTAGGTCTTTGGGTCCTCCGCGAGGCCTGCCAGCAGGCGAAGGTCTGGCGCGAGCAAAGGGACGGATTCTACGTTGCCATCAATCTCTCGGTACGCCAATTTTTGCGCGGCGACTTGGTGTCCGAAGTAATGTCCGGGATCAAGGCCTGCGGGATTTCGGCCGATCTCATCGAACTGGAAATCACCGAGGGCTCCAGTATCGACGATGCGGATCACGTCCAACTGCTGCTGAACTCGTTGCACAGCAAAGGCTTTCGGCTCGCGCTCGATGACTTCGGCACCGGCTTTTCCTCCCTCAGCCGCTTGCGTCAACTCCCGGTATCCACCCTGAAAATCGACAAGTCCTTCGTGGTCGGCATTCCAGACGAGAAAGACGATGTGGAAATCGTTCTCTCCACCGTCCAGCTGGCGAAAAACCTGGGCAAGACGCCGCTCGCCGAGGGTATCGAAACCGAAGCCCAGCTTGCCTTCCTGCTCGAACTCGGATGCGACCTGGGTCAGGGTTTCTATTTCAGTCCGCCGGTCACCGCCGGGGCGATCGACGCCATGCTCCGCGTTCCGCACATCTAGCGATAATCCCCCTAATTTTCATAGTGTTGCGAAACATCTCGGACTGAAGCTGCATACCGTTGGCAGTATGCGGGGACATCGGCAACGACATTGCATCGGTGCAAAAGGGGCCCTCATCCACCGCTGAATTGTGAACTAGGGTCCATTTCGTCTTTGCTCAGACTTTTCCTACAGGCCTTTCGGAACCTGACTACAGCCATTCCCGATCCCGCCCGTTACGCTTCCACCAGGATGGAACCAGCGAGACGCCTCGGCGGGAGGCCAAAGGTCCAAGCACCGACCAGCACGGTTTGAGGTCGGAGGTATTTACCTGAACTACAGAAGAGAGGAGCAAACTAATGAACAGACTAGACGGATATACCGAAAACGTGCGCAAAAGGAGGCAACCACATTCGATGCTTCCGTTCCTGCTTACCGGCGCCGTTGTTATGTTCGGATTCTTCGTCTGGGCGACCGTGCAAGTCAGTGGATTGTGACGCCGAAGCCCGAAAATCTCGAAAAAGCCCGCCCTTTCGGCGGGCTTTTTTTCGATAGCAGCTTTTCGCGCCCCAGCCCGGGTCGATCCAAGGGCACGCCAACGGAACGTCCAGGTGCGGGAAGGAACGAATCACCTGGTGATGGGTGGCGCCAATAATGCGTTTCGGGGACGGATGGGTCGCACCGCCGCTCGCGATCACGCACCCATGATCTTGTCGGCCGGCAACCGATCCGAAAGGGCACGCAACAGGCCCTCGAGATCATCGTAGCCCTCCAGCCGGATGCCGCGGTTGTTGGGCAGCAGCAGTTGAATATGGCGCACTTGGCCGGAGCGGCGGAATACCCGCAGCGCGGTGATCTGGGTCAGTTCAAGGCTAGATACCTCGCCGGCGGTGGAAAAGCTCAGCCGCTCGTCCGTGAGTTCCAGAAAGTGTTTCGCACTGCGCCCAAGCCAGCGTCGGTAGCGCAGGTAGTTGATCAGGTTGGCCAGGGCCACAAACCCCACGACCGACCACAGCAATACGTCGTTGTACTGCTGGGGTTTGTGCTGATTCTGGTAGGCGACGATCCCCGCCAATAGCAGGCTGAGCAACAGGCCCCAGAGGATATTGCGTCGACGTTGGCTGCGCTCGCTCGCACCAATGGTCCAGCGCTGGTTCATGGCAGGCCTGCGGCCCCCTTCTTCAGGCGCTCACCCAGCTTGCGTACCAGCTTGCCCAGGGCTTTGGGCTGCAACAGTTTGGCGGCCGCCTTGGGTCCGAGCCATTCGCGCTCGCGGAAACTTTCTTCCCAATCGTCTGCCAGTTCTTCGACCGCCATGGGATAGACCTCGACTCGGCAGTCAGCGCCCCACTTCGCATAATGGTACTCCCCCAGGGGCTTGGCACCGACCCGGCCGCGGGCCCCGGCCTCTTCCCAGGCCTCCTTGGCGGCGGATTCGGCGTGGCTGATTTCCGGCTCGCGAATTCCCTTCGGCAGCACCCAGCGGCGACCGCTGCGGGACCGAATAAGCAGGATCTCGGGCTTACCCTTGCGCCGACGGTAAGGGATCACCGCCGACTGGTCATAGTAGTAGGCCGGGCGTTCGCGCTGCTCCATCACGTCCGCGACGGGAAAGGGAAAGGTCAAAGGCAAATCGGCCGGCCGTTGGATCGTCTCCAGTTGGGCGCAGCCTTCGGAAACGGACCCCCAGTCGTCTGGCATCTTCAATCGAGCCAGGGTGGCGGTGGGCAACAGCTTGCCGTCAGCCGGTATTTCCAGGGCCGGGCCCGCTAGGTGTTGCAACAACAGTTCCAGCCCGGGATTGTGCCCCACCAGCAGCACTCGGGCGGGTTCCGCCGACTGGTCCCGCAGCACCGCCAGCAGCTGCTTGAGGCCGCCAGCGTAGATGCGGGGCTCCCACTTCAGGCGCGTCAAGGGCACACCCATGGTATGGCAGGCCTCAAGGGCGGTGCCGCGGGCGCGCTCGGCATCGGAGCTGAGAATCAGGTCCGGCAGCAGGCCCTGTTCCAACAGCCAGTTGCCGAGCTGTTGGGCGCCGCGGCGACCGCGCTCTTTGAGGGGTCGCTCGAAGTCGGGCAGACCGCTGTTCCAATCGGACTTACCATGGCGCAGCAGCAATAGTTCCCGGGCCATCTTGATTCCTCGAAATTAGTTGAACGACGGTCTTAGGGGTTGCCCAATTGTTTTTGAACGGAGCCGAAACTGCGAATCCAAGGCCCGTAAGGCTCGAGTGAGGCCGGCAACCGCTCCCTGGCGGCCACAGCCGCCTCCAGACTCGGGTAACTACCGTGAACCAGCACATACCAGTCGCGACCATTGCGCAGGCGCCGGTATTGGGCCAAGGCGGCGAAATAGGCTTGCGCCTGGGCCGTATCGGCAATCGCCCGGGGATCGTGGGCAGCGATGATCTGGATGGTGTAATGGGCCGGTTCCTGGGCGGCGAGCCAGTCGGGACCAAGCACTCCGTCCGTCGCTGGCGCCACTTCGGCTATAACCCCGGCTTTCATGGCATCCTGCCGGGACTCCAATTCCTCAAGCGCTTCCTCCATACGCTCGGCTCGCGCCGACAGCCGCGCTTGCTCGACCCGCATGGCGTCCACCTGGCCCTGGACCAGACCCAGGTCCTGGTGCTGGGCGATCAACAGCTTGTCCTGGGCCCGAATCAGGCCGCCAATTTCATCGATCCGATCCTCGCCACCAGCTGATCCCTGGTCGGCTTGGGATAGGCGTCCCAGTTCCAGTGCTTGGGCGTCGAGTCGCTCTTCTCCGGCCTCGAGCCCCTGCCGCAACTCCGTAAGATCCTGGGCGAAGGTCCGGGTCTGGCGCTCCATGCGGCTCTCGAACAACCAGTAGCCAGCAACTGCCAGCCCCAAGAGCAACAACCCCAGCAGACCGAGCCCGAGGCCGAACCGGCCCTGGCGTGTAGAGAGAGCGGCGGATTCTGCGCTCAAGGCACGGGTCCATTCGGACAGTTCCCGACGGCCCTCCGCCAGCCGCCCGTCGGCGGCGTCCAGCTCAGCCAACCGCTTCTGAACGGCGCTGCCGTCAGCTCGCACCTGCTCCAGGCCGCGGTCCAGGTTAGCCGCCCGGTCCTGCAGCGAGTGGTTTTCCTCCAGCCTTTGCTCGGCATCGCTCTTGAGGGCGTGTGCCGTGGATTCGAGCCCCTCGACCTTACCGGCCAGGCCCTGTGCCCGAGAATCGGCGACCGCCAGTTGCAGCTCCAAATGGTCGATGCGGTCACCCCAGGTGCCAGTGTCACGGTCTAGGCGGGTCAGGTTTTCGCGATCGGCGCTGCGGGCCTGGCTCAGTTCCTCGAGATTGGCTTCCAGCCGGGCGGTCTGAGCCCGGAGGGCGTCCTGTCCGGTAAAGAGATCCTCGCCCTGATGCTCCAGCCACTGCCGGATGCTCTCCTGCTCGCCTCGGAGCTGACGCTGGCCATCCTCCACCTTGTCCATGGCCAGGTCAAAGCCCTGAATCCGCTCGTCGAGCCCGCCGGCGAGGCGCTCCAAACCGGAGATGCGTTGCCCCAGTTCCTCGAGCAGCCCGGCATCGACCCCAGGCGCTTCCTCCTCGGGCGTGCGAAACGCCAACACGTTGGAGCCTTGGCCATTGCCGGATGGGCGCCCATTGGCGTTGGCGGAGCCGTTGACCACCTCGACTGCCTCCTCGTCCTGGGCCTGGGCCTGCTCAGTCTCGTCGGGCAG
Source organism: uncultured Chromatiales bacterium (assembly GCA_965365625.1). Classification (GTDB taxonomy): domain Bacteria; phylum Pseudomonadota; class Gammaproteobacteria; order Chromatiales; family Chromatiaceae; genus CAVWCW01. The sequence goes on from CBDUCL010000035.1 coordinate 17,157, forward strand.
TGTCGATTGAGCGCTGGATGCCGCTTGGACATAGCTGCGCAGCTCCTCCTGCATAACACCGATGTGGCGCTCCAGGGCATCGGCACGGCCACTCGTCTCCCGACTGAGCCTCTCCAGTTCCCGGCCCCGGCTCTGCAATTCTTCCAGATGCTGGTCGGTATCCGCGAGCCGATCGTCGTACCTGGCCAGCAGGCTATCCACCGCTCCGGTGCTCAGGAGATCGGCGGCCATGCGCTGCTCCATGCGCCGGCTGTCCGCCTTGAGTTCGGAGAGTTGCTCGAGTAGGCCATTGGTCTTGCGTTGCAGCATGCGCAGGTCACGGGCGAAGGCGAGGTTCTCGTGCTTGCGGTCCCGGCCTTGTTCGCGCAGCCGCTTCTGCCGATCATGCAGCTTGGCGAATCTGCTGCTCAGCTTATCCAGGCTGGCGGCAAACTCCCTCTGGCGCTGGGCGAGCTTTCCGCCGCCTGTTCCGCCCTTGGCCGTTTTCGCTTGTTTGTCTTTCGCCATAATGGTCCGCCGTTGGGGGCCTGGTGTTCGGGCCGAGTGTCCTTCCGTTACGCTCTCCCGATCACGCCGTTTGAGTTATATGGGCAACAGAGATCAAGCCTCGCTGTCACCCTTGTTATTGCTCTTGCTCCACCAGGGATGCTTGGCCTGGGTGAACTCCTCCCAGCGGTCGTCGAAGGAATTGAGAAGTTCGTGGAATTGGCGGGTGCGCCAACCAACCAGGCCACCCGCGTACTGCGCCGCTTCCGCATCCACCTCGCCTTCCAGCAGTTGTTGCAGCAGCCCCTTCATTACGGCGACGTCGTTCATCACGCCGAGGAGGTCCTGCAGGCCCTTCATGTGGCCGATAAACTGGTCCAGGCCGGGGATAATCGGTGTGAAAAATTCGGCCCCGTAGCGCAGCTTCTTGCACTCGATGCGCAGCTGGTGCATCTGCTCGGGCGAGTATTTGTCCACATGACTGCCGGATTCCAACACCCGTCGCTCCAAGCGGTCGAGCAGCTTGCGGGAGAACGGCAGCACTGCCGAGTGCAGCCGTTTCGCCTGTTTCTTCTTCATATCCGCTTGTTCCCAGGAGGCGGCATCCACCCAGGTGGGAAAGTCGCGCCGAAACTCCGCATAGCGGTCGCTGTCTAGCATCGCCCGCACCCGATCGTAGGCCTCGGCCCGGTGCCGCTCGGCAAGTGCCATCATGCGATTCTCGGCGGGCAAAGGCAGGGGGGTGACGCCCAGTTCCTCGCAAAGCCGATCGAAGTCGTGCTGCAGATGGGAGAAT
>CBDUCL010000036.1:0-18405 GCA_965365625.1 uncultured Chromatiales bacterium
GGCGCCGATTGCCGGAGTCGAACGGCGACTTGCGCACCAGCCGATGCACGCCGATCTCGGTACGCAGCCAGCCGAAGGCATATTCGCCCTCGAAACGCACGGTGGCACTCTTGATGCCCGCCACTTCGCCTGCGGAGACCTCGATCAGCTCGGTCTTGAACGCGTGATGCTCGCCCCAGCGCAGATACATGCGCAGCAACATCTCCGCCCAATCCTGGGCCTCGGTGCCGCCGGAACCGGCCTGGATATCCAGAAAGGCGTTCTTGGCGTCCATTTCGCCCGAGAACATGCGGCGGAATTCCAGTTCGGCGATCTGGCGCTCAAAGCCCTCCAAGTCCGCGCTGACGGCTTCGACGGTATCCTCGTCCTCCTCTTCAGCCGCCATCTCCAGCAGGTCAGCGGCGTCGTTGAGCCCGCTCTCCAACTGTTCCAGGGTCAGCACTACCGCCTCGAGCGAGGCCCGCTCGCGCCCCAGGGCCTGGGCCCGCTCGGGATCGTTCCAGATGTCCGGCTGTTCCAGCTCGCGCTGGACTTCGATCAGTTGTTCCTGCTTTTCAGCGAAGTCAAAGATACCCCCTAAGGGACTGGCTGCGCCCCCGGAGATCGCCGATTTTGTGAATGATGGGATTGAGATCCTGCATAGCGGTATAGACTCAGAACTAAATCGGCTATTGTACTATACATAACCAGTTCTCGGACAAGGACGCGCGACGGGGGTTATGGTGCGCATCGCGGACGCCGACTACAATGAACTTCGATAGAAACCCGGCCTGGCCGCCGTCAATTCGATTTGGAGCTGATTTTCAAGCATGGGCTTACTCGACGATCTGAAAGCCAAGAGTGAACTGCGCAAGACCGAAGAGCTGGCAGAGCGGCGTCATGCCGAACAGTTGCAGGCCGCTTACGAGCGCTACGTCAATCCCAAGATGCGCCAGATCTTCAAGTATCTGAGCCAGTTGGTGGAAGAAGTAAACTACCTCAAACCGAAAACCCGAGTGGACTTCGAGCTGCCGGTTTACGGCCGAATGCTGGGCCTGCGCCAAGACGAATACCGGCTGACCGTGGACAGCCTAGAAAGTATGCGCCAGATCGTATTGCGCTTTCGCTGCACCGGCGGCCAGACGGCTCGGTTCAAGGTCAGCCCGCCCTCGGTAGCCTCCGACCTGCGTGATCAGCTGCTGGAACACGCGATGAAGTTCGACAGCCGAGACTACTTCGACGACTATCGGGCTGTGATCGGCCAGCGTTTCCAGGTGGAGGGTGAGATTCCGGTTATGGTGCGCGTGGCGGCGGACATCGAGCGCACCCTGATCCACATCCACATCACCAATTTCGACGCCCCTATCAGCCGCCACGCCAAGTACCGCCCGGAGCAGATCACTCCGGAGTTCCTGGACGACCTGGGCAACTATATCCTGCGCAAGCACACCAAGCTGATCCAGCTGCCGATTTCCGAAGAGGAGCGCAAAGAATTGCGCCAGCGAATGGAGCTCGAGGCCAAGCGGCGCCAAGGCGGACTGGTAACCAGCCTGCTCGGGCGCAGCCAAGACTGAGGCGCGCAATGGTGCGGCCGGGCCCCCCGCGGGGCAGTTAATATGAGCCCTGACCCGGAGACCGGGCTCACCCCGATCGAGCTGCACCCGATCGGGGTCATCCGCTCCTGCTTCCCGGACAAATTCGGCATTCCCCGTCAACCCGGGCTGGTGCCGGAGGCGGAGGCTCGGCTCGAACTGCTGCCCCCGTACAACCGGGCCGAGGCGGTGCGCGGACTGGAGGATTGCTCCCACGTCTGGCTACTGTTCCTGTTCCACCACTGCCTGCGCGAAGATTGGCGCCCCACCGTGCGGCCGCCGCGTCTGGGGGGAGCACGCCGGATCGGGGTATTCGCCTCCCGGGCCCCCTACCGCCCGAATCCCATCGGCCTGTCGGCGGTGGCGCTATTGGGGATCGACAGCGGCGGCGGCCGAGTGGCGTTGCGTCTGGGTGGCGTCGATCTGGCGGACGGCACCCCGGTGCTGGATATCAAGCCCTACCTGCCTTACGCAGACAGCCTGCCCGAGGCCCGAGTCGGCTTCGGGGAAGCCGAGCCGGCGGACTTGGAGCTGGACTTCGGCCCTCAACCCGAGGCCCTTCTAGCCGCCTTGCCCCAGGCCGAGGGCCAGCGCCTGCGGAGCCTGATCAGCGGCCTACTGCGTCAGGATCCGCGCCCCGCGCACCAGGCTGGCGATGTCACCGGCCGCGGTTTCGGTATGCGCCTGGAAGGACTCGACATCCGCTGGGAGAGCCGCGGCAATCGCTTTCTGGTTACCCGAATCGAGCCCTGGGATTCTCGCGATCGCCCCACCGATGTGAAGACAAAACCATAGATCCAGGGCTAGGGAGCTCCGTACGGAACTCCGCCTGCAGGCAGGGGACCGCCCACGACTTGCAGCGGCGTGGGGTCTTCGCCCCTCCCGACCCAGGCTGCCAGGGCGTAGCTTTCGGCGCCGGTCTCCTCGGCGCGCGGCATCGGCAGTTGCCAGTGCCCGTCGGCGCTGTCAGCAGTGACAAAACCGAGTACCACGAAATCGTGGAGGGCACTGCGGCCGCGGTTCTCGCCAGCGCTGATCTCGGTTTGGAGCCCCATCCCCAGCAGGGCCAGGTAGAGCCGGTAGTTACCGGCGCCAGCGTCATAGTGCGCACTGACCTCACCGTCTTCCACCCGCAACCGAAGCTCGCCGATGCCGGCTTGGGCGGGGGGCGGATCCTTGCGAAACCAGCCTCGGCGCCACTCCCGGCCGTTTACCACGAAGCCCGGGGTATAGACGCTGTCGAGGTAGTCCAACTCGGCGTAGCGACGCTGGCGTTGGCTATAGGCGGGCTTGGAGAAGCGATCCCGCCAACCCAGTCGATTCCAATAGTCGACGTGAAAGGCGACCGGCACATAAGTGCGCCAGAGGTCCGGGCGTTCACCCAAGCGGTTGAGAAAGCGCTCCGCTGGGGGACAGCTACTGCATCCCTCCGAGGTATACAGTTCGATCAGCAGCTTGTTGCCGCCAACACTCGAAAACTGTATGGGTTCGGCCTGGGCCAGGGCACCGAGACAAACCAACGGCAACAGAAATATCAGGAGCGAAAAACGGGACACGGGCTAGGCCTCCAACAGCGGTCAGGCAAGGAAAGGTCTCGCGTTAAAACTTGGGACCGTGCCGGCGAGCAGAATATTTCGCCCGTTATCGGACCGAAGAGGCTGACGTACAGCCTTGCCCGCGGCGTCTAACGGCAATCGGTAGCGACCACCGCTCGCCCAGCCTAGGCAAGCCATGGCGGTGACCGGACTCAGCTAGTCCCCCAGCAGATCCGGTTCCTGTTCCTCCCCCGAGCGCGACTGCCCGGACCGCGGCCCGCGACCTAGAATCCGCACCAGGCGATCGCCCTCTTCCACCATCGGCTGCAGGCGCAAGGCGCTCACCAGACCGGCCAGCGGAGCCTTGATCTCATCCAGCAGGCGGCCGTCGAAAGGGTCGTGCAGATAGCCCAGGGTCTCGCCCGACAACACCCAACGGCCCACCTCCAGGTGACTGGCGAACAGGCCGACGCAGCGGGCCCGAAGGATCAGGGTATCGGCGCCAAAGAATAGGTGCGGGTCCTCGTCCCCCTCCGGCGCTTCGCCTTCGAGGATGCCGCGGTGGACGCAGAACCTTAATAGCCCTTGGTAAAGGCTCTGACCCAGCCCCAGGTCCAGTTTGCCGGGCTCGCCGCCGAGCAGCAGGAAGTCCTCTCCCAGGGCACGACCCCAGTCGGCGCTGAGGGAGGCTTCCGGTACCGCCTCCGACGGCTGCTCGACGATCGCCGGAAGCCCGAAGAGGAAGGCGCTCTCGCGCTCCTCTTGGGCGGCGCCGAACAGGTGCAACTGGGGAAGCTCGCGGCAACCGGCGCGAGGCGGAAGCAGTTCGATGCGGCAACGCACCGCCGCAGTGGCGGCAGCCAGGCGGGTGCGAAACTCGGCAGCCGCTGCCCCGGCCCCCGGCTCGTTCACCGCCGGCACCAGGATCACCCGCTGGCCCAGCCGGTACTTGTCGTGGCTACCCTGGGCCGCGCCGCGAAGCAGGTCGGCCAGCCGGGACAGTACGAACTGCCCGCTCGGATCACAGCCCTCGGCTCCCGCCAGTACCAGCGCCGCGGGGGCTTTTTCCCTCGGCCCCAGGTCATGGTAGCGCAACCCGAGTTCCTCCAGCGTATCGCCTAGGTCCCCGCTGGGTTTAGGATCGTTCATATTCGGCTCCAATCGGCGGAGCGCATTGTAGCGACCCCGCATGTCTCGACTTCCCGGGCGGCCGGAGGCTCCCTCTCGCCCTGCCCAGTTAGAAGATCGAAACTGCAATATTTGGTCCAAACTGCAAGAGCGCACAATCCCAGCAGTCCGGCGACCCATTAAGCGACAGCCCTCCGACGGGTTCGCTCCAAGCCGCACTATTCTGGGGCAATCTGAGCGTACAACAAGCCTGACATTCCCGTCGTTGTACAATTTCTGGCATCTGGCCGAATTTAGGCTTATACTTCCTGTACAACTTTTGGTTTAGGCGGGCCCCATGAACGAAACTAGCCATGCCCCCGAGGGACTGTACCCGATACGCACCGTTTCCAGCCTGACCGGTATCAACCCGGTCACCCTGCGCGCCTGGGAGCGCCGCTATGGCATGATCAAGCCGCAGCGGACCCCGAAGGGCCACCGGCTCTACACTGACCAGGACATCGCCCTGATCAGGCGCATACTGCAATTGATGGAACAAGGGGTGGCCATCGGTCAGGTAAAGAAAATCCTGCGCCAGGGAGGGCCTCTGGCCAAGCCGCCGGAGGCTAGCCGTGAGATTTCCGGGCCCTGGGCGGAGTACCAGGCGCGCATGCTGGATGCGGCCGCCGGATACGATCTGGCGGCCCTGGAAGCGGTCTATAACGACGCCCTCGCCCTCTACCCGCTGGACCAGGCGGCGCGCGAACTCCTGCTGCCATTGCTCGGGAGGCTACAAGAACAACGCTACGATGCGGCGGCGGCCGAGATACAGGAGCACCTGGTTCGAAGCTTTCTACGCGCCAAGCTGGGGGCACGCTACCAACACCAGCTGCCCCAGAGCCAAGGCCCGCTGCTGTTGCTGGCCGGACTGCCGGCGGAACATGGCGAGGTGGAACTGTTGCTGTTTGCGCTGCTGGGGCTAAACCAGGGTTATCAGGTCCTCAGCCTGGGTCCAGACATGCCGCTGGAGCCCCTGCCAGAGGCAGTGCGCGACAGCGCGTGCGAGGGGTTGGTGTTATTCGGCGAACGGGATCCCGAGCCTGGCCTGGTGCACACTCGGCTGCCGGCCCTGGTGGCCCGTTGCAGCGTTCCCGTTTTCGTTTTTGGGAGCCTGAGCGAGCGCCTGGGCGAAACCCTGGCTCAACGCGGCGCGATCAAGCTGGGACAGGACCCGGCCGCAGCCTTGAACCTTATCCGCAGCCGGCTGCCCGCCGCCAAGTGAGTGCTGCTTGTACGCGGTCGCTAAGAAACGACCTCGACTCCGCCGATCCTTGATTCGACGCCTGCTCCCTGAGCGTTCACCTGGAAGAGCCCAGCCCCCCTACACCTGGTTCAGCAGGCTCAGGTCCTCCGGGTGCGGACGCAGATATACCTGCTGTTCGATGTACGGATCCGGATGCCGGCGGAAATAGTGGCGCATCAAAGTAATGGGCACCACCAGGGGGACTTCGCCACGCCGGTAGGCCTCGATGCTGGCTCCCAACTCCTGCTTATCCCCGGCATCGATGTTTCTTTTGAGATAACCCATGATGTGCTGGAGCACGTTGACGTGGCGCTTCCGATTTACCCGCCGCTTCAGCGCGCCCATCAGTTCCGCCTCGTAGTCCGCCGCCATCGCCCGCAAGTCGATTCCCGACAACTGAGATAGCATACGCCCCATCCGTTGATAGGCGGCTTGGGAATGGGCCATTAGCAAATATTTGTGGCGGGCGTGAAAATCGGTTAGAGCACCCGGGGTAAGACGCCCCGCCAAAAGCCGCTGCCAGCGATGGTAGACAAATACCCGGGTAACGAAGTTCTCCCGCAATACCGGGTCGTTGAGCCGGCCCTCCTCCTCAACCGGCAGGTGTGGCAGGGCCTGCATCAGATGGTGGGCGAACACCCCAGCGCCGCGGTTGGCCGGCATCCCCTTTTCTTCGCTGTAGACCCTGACCCGCTCCATGCCGCAACTGGGCGAATCCTTCTTCAGAATGAACCCACTGAGACCGCCCAGGTGCCTGGCCTGCTGGCGGGAGTAGTCGTTGAGCGGCACTGTGACGTCGATGGATGGGTCTCTTACCCCCACGACTCTGGGTTTGTCCGGGTCCCCCACCAGCCGGATCGGGGGTCGCGGAACGCCCAAGCCGATGGCGACTTCCGGGCACACCGAGACGAACTCGAAGTGGCGCTGGAGCATGTTGTTGATAAAGGCGTCGCGTTTGTGGCCGCCGTCGAATCGCACTTTCTCGCCCAATAGGCAGCGACTGATACCGACTCGGATCCGCGCGTCCGGTTGCAGCGGGGGCGACACCAGCTCGAATTCACTCATAACAGAGACTCTATGGCTCGAATCAGGTTGCTGCTCTCCGGTGGCGTAAAGCTGGAGTAGCTTCCCACCACGCGCCCCTCCCGGTCCAGCAGGTACTTGTGAAAATTCCAGCTCGGGTATTCACCGGCCTGCTCCGCCAAGGCGCGGTACAGGGGGTCGGCTCGGCCTTCCGCGGCTCGGGTCTTCTCGAACATGGGAAAGCGCACACCGTAGGTGAGGCGGCAGAAATCTTTAACCTGTTGTTCGCTACCGGGTTCCTGGGCTCCGAAATCGTTGGATGGGAAACCCAGGACCACAAACCCGCGCTCCCGGTAGCGCTCGTACAACGTCTCCAGACCTTCATACTGGGGCGTGAAAGCACAACGCGAAGCAGTGTTTACGATTAGCGCTACCTGGCCGCGATAAGCTTCGCACAGTTTTACGGTTTCGTCTCCCCCCAGCTTGCGCAGTTCAAAGTCCAGCGCCTTCGGACAGGCCTCGGACCAGACGGGGGCGGTAGCACCCAGCAGGGTGAGACCTAGAATAGCCGCGTAGAATCGATGCATTTCAGTCACCTCGCAGATTGATGATTTTCTCGGGACTTTTACTTGATCCGTCAGCTATCTTATACAATAATTGTACAGCAAGTGGCAATCAAAAACCGTGGAGACTCGACCAATGAACGACATCACCGAAGCCAAGCAAGTCAGCGCTCACAGCATCATCGAAGCCGCGTTTGAACTTCATTGGGAGAGTGCCCTGGCCCGCCACACCGAGCGCTACCACTTCCCAAAGCTCAACGTATGGCGGGATCTCGACCTGCTGCCGCAGGAGATTCAAACCCAGGTTCTAGGCCGCCCCCAGGGACACAGCGGACGCCATAGCTTCGGCGCCGGCAGCCTGGTGCCCGCCTGGAGCGAAGACAATCTGGCGCGGGTGAAGCAGAGCCAGTTCGACCGCAACTGGCGCCCGCACAGGCAGATCGAACCGCGCCTGGGGCGCTTTTACCCCCGCAGTATCGTGCGAGGCCTGGACGGCACCTTCCGCGGCGATTTACGTCCGGCCCGGCTGGTCGAGATTGACGGCGATTATCTCGGTTTCGACTTAAACCATCCCCTGTCTCCCTACCCGGTCCAGTTAGCGGTGGAAATCGGCGACATCCATCCCGCCGGCGACGAGCACGGGGGCCGCTGCAACGATATCCTTCAAGAGATCGCCAACGGACCGGGGATGCAGGTCCGCCGCCGCGGCGAGGAGCCCACCGACTTCCTAGCCGACGACCCCTTCAAACGGGTGGACGGCTCGGATGACGCCTATTTTTACGCCATGGCGCGCATGACCAACCACCTGGACAGAGTGGCCTTGGGCCAGGTCCAGGCCCTCTATGGTCGGCTATTGGAGCCCGAGACGGTGGTGCTCGATCTGATGTCCAGCATCAATTCCCACCTGCCGGCTTCCCTGCAGACCCGGGTCACCGGACTCGGCATGAACCGAGAGGAATTGGAGGCCAACCCGGCGCTCGATCAGCGCTTGGTGCACGACCTCAACCAGAGCCCGAAAATGCCCTTCCCCGAGGCCAGTTTCGACGCCGTGGTCTGCACCGTGTCGGTCGAATACCTGACCCAGCCCTTCGCCGTGTTCCGAGACGTGGCCCGAGTGCTGAGGCCCGGCGGGCAGTTCATCGTCAGCTTCTCCAACCGCTGGTTTCCGCCCAAGGCGATCGACCTTTGGCACAATCTGCACGAGTTCGAGCGCCCGGCGTTGGTGCTGGAGTACTTCATGGATTCCGGAGAGTTCGAGGCCCTGGAGACCTTGTCCGTGCGCGGCCTGTCGCGCCCGGAAGACGATGCCCACATCGGCGCCAGCATTTACTCCGACCCGTTGCACGCGGTGTGGGGCCGGCGCCGCTGATATGCAGCCGCTCCAGATATTGCAGCAGATCTCCGGCCGGCTCGACCAGCTGGATCAGCCGGAGGCGGTGCACCGGGCGATGGACGAGGTGGAGTTCGTATTCGAACTCTTGCCCCCCGAAATGCAAGATCTCGCCGATCAGTTGCTGCAGCGGCTGCGCCGGCGCCTGCAGGAACTGGAATCGGGTTAGTGCGATGAATCAGGATGCCCCGGCGCCCCAATTCGCCGCCACCGAGACCTACTGCCTGCGGCGCCTGCAACCGTTCCAAGGCACCCTGCAGGTGCTCGAATGCGATGCGGGCCGGGCCCTGAGCCTCGACGGAATGAGCTGGCAGATCCAGATCGGCCTGCAGTGGAGCAGCAGCGGCTGGAGCAGCTTTGCCGACCCGGCGCACCAATCAGGCTTCGTCCCCTACTGCAACTGGAACGGCGAAGGTCAAATTCGGATGCTGCCCCTGCCGGCCCAGGCGGATCGGGCCTTGGCCAAGGAACAGGCAGATCAAGTGCTGGCCGAGCTCGGAGACCGCCGCGACAGGTTGCCCTTCGCCGCCGGCGATCCGTTCGAACTCTGGCTCCTGGACGACCGCGACCAACTGCCCCTGGCCCTGCTCGACGCGGCCCGAGTGCGCCCCGCCGCAGGCGGCCGTCCGGCCGGCCGCTGGCGCTCCTTCCCTTTGCACGGCAGCGGCGGCGGCGAGTATCGGCACCCTTCCGAGATTCCACTGGCCGAGCGCGCCGCCGGCCTGGTAAATCGACGCGGCGGTTCCAGTCCCAGCCTGCAGTGGTTCAGCCGTCGGCCCGACGGCAGCGGCCAGGGCCTTTGGGGGCGCCATCTACGTCCGGACCAAGCGCAAAGGGAGTTGCCCGCAGAAGCCTTCCCCCCCGCCCTGTTGCGGGACCCGGAAGGGCCGAGCGAGCAGGATCTGGCGGCTTACCAGGCCGCCATGGCCCCGCGCCTGCTTTGCCTGGAGAACCTGCCCGATGCACTGAGAACCCGCCTGGAGAAGGCCGCCTGGGAGCAACCGGCGACGGTATCCGTCCTCTTCCGCCTGTATCCAAGAGTGCTGGACTACAACGGGTTAAAGGTGTGCCTGGTCAAGGCGCGCCTGTTGGAAAGCGGACGCCCGACATGAGCGCGCTCGGCTAGCCCGAGCTAGCGAAATCCGGCTACAATTGCCGATCAAATTTTTTTACGAGACAGGGGAGCGATTCACGATGTTGAAAAAACGCCTAACATTGATTGCGCTGAGCGCTTGCTTCGTCCTCGGCCTTTCCGGCTGTGGTGGCGGCGGTGCCAAAGTCGAAGCGGTCACCACCACCACCACCATGGGCCAGGAGCTTCAGGACCTGGAAGCCGCCTACAAGAAGGGCATTATTACCGAGAAAGAATACAATTCCGGGAAAAAGCGCATCATGGACCGCTACAAATAGTCCCTGCAAGCGAAACCAGCGCCGCACCATGCCGGATGCCGCTCGCGATGATGCGCCTTCGGCGGCGCTGGCCATAAAGCGCCAAATCCGCCGGCGCCCATCAAGGATTCTCCGCCCCGGTGGCCCGCGCCTGGCTATCGATATTTAGAGCTTCGATGCCCCCTGGGACCAGACGGTCGCGAAATCTGCGACGAAATGCGCCAGTTCAGCAACGCAGCGCTGCGCTGTAAGGCGCGGGAATAGCTGTATAGAGGACGACGCGTCAAGTCCCGAGACATTGCGGATTCGCATTCAACTGCTTGAATTTTTGTTGTAAACTTTTTGAGCGGATTGAGGGAAAAGGAGGACCGTAATGCTCATCCCCCGCGTGCACCTTTACGATGCTCAAACCAACGAGTTGACCACAACGGACGGACGCGCAGTCAAAGCCCCTGCTAAGTTAGTCAGTTACCCCGACAATCGACGCCTGCGCGCCCGGATCCGGGGTTGGGCGATCTCTCGGGGATATATCAAAGCCGAGGACGAAATCGCCTACCTGCAGATTTATTAGATTGATCCAGAGCCGGCCCCAAACCGGCAGAGCTGGCAAGCTCTGCCGGTATTCTTTTGCCTCTTGTGCATCGCCAGCAGTCTGCTGGAACGTCCATTCAGGGTGAAGACCTCGCCCCCAACAGCCCGGTTACCCCCTCGGAGCCGCGAGCGGCGCACACCGAAGCCGCAAGGGTCTCGGCATCGGCAATGCGAATTGCCTGCACCCGCTGGGCTAGCCAGGGGATCAGCCCGGCGTCCACCGAAAAAGTACGAAAACCCAGTCCAAGCAGAATTGGCAGTACCCCCGGAAGTTGCGCCAGCAAGCCACAAAGCTGGATCTCCCCCGCCCTTGCTCCTGCCGCCATGGCCACCTGGCGCAAAAACCGGTATAGCACTGGGCTCCAGGGATCCAGAAAACCTCTCAGCGCCGGCAGATCGCGGTCGGCGGCGAACAGGCACTGCATCAGGTCGTTGCAGCCGATGGTGGCAAAGTCGGCAACTCGCAGCCATTCCTTTAGATCCAGTGCCCCGGCGGGAGACTCCGCCATCGCCCCCACCGGCAACGGGCGGGACAATCTCGCGCGCACGTAGGCAGCCCAGTGATCCAGTTCCTCGGCCCGGCTGAGGTAAGGAAGCATCAGCCCCAGCTCGAATTTCGCCGCCAGCAAATCAAGAGCCGCGAGCTGGGCGTCCAGCACTCGCCGCACCTCCGGCAGGGCAAACAGTCGTGCCCCCTGCATCCCTAAGGCACCGCCGTCAGGGCGTCTTCCCCCGAGCCAGGACGGCAACTTGTCTGCTGCGAGGTCCAGTAGGCGCACCTGTACCGGCAGCGGTGACGCCGCCTGGCATAGCTCACCGAAGGCCTGGATATAGAAATCCCGCTCCGGCATTCGCCCCTTAGGCGGTAGCAGGAACTCGGTGCGCACCAGGCCGATGCCCTCGGCCCCGGCCTGGCGGGCCCGCGATGCCTGGGCCGGGGTCCATACGCTGGCCCGCAGCCGAACCTCGCAACCATCGGCGCTGCGTAGCGGCCGGTTCGCCGGGGCCGGCGGCTTCGGCCGAGCCGGCGGAGGCGAACCGGTGGCCACCTCACCCCGCTCGCCGTCCAGCCACAACCGGCTGCCCGGCACCAAACGGGCCGCTTGGGCGGCATCAACAAATACCGTCGGCACCCCCAGTCCCCGCAGCCGGATCATCGAATGGGAAAAGGGTGCGCCCTCCAGGACCAGCAGACCCGCCGGCGGTCGGCTGATCTGCGCAGTAGACTGCGGGTCGAGCAGCAGAATCGAATCGTCCGCTGCCTCGGCCACAGTCCTTCGTAGCCATCCGTTCGCAACGCCCGGGACATAGGGCATGCCGAAGAAACGGGTAACTTCTCGCTCGGCGCTCACCGCTCTTCCCTCTAGGCCAAGTCGCTCCGGCAAAGGTTGCGGGTGGGAGATGCCGGAACATCGCATCGAGTCGGCACGCGAAGGGGACCCAGCGCAATGCATCTGCAATGGCTCAATGCCGACCGCCTCTCTGCCTCCCACTATAATTTTGTCAGGTATCGGGCGAAAGAAAAGCCATTGAGGCCCTATCCAGCCTTCGAAAGGCGATATTCTTGGGCCGGGTAGTCACTATCACCGAAAAAGACGCAGCGGACGGCGCGAATCAGGCGCTGTCGCAAGATACCGCCGAGGCCACGGCCAATATCGAGGTGGAAGTCAATCCCCAGGCAGGCCCGGGAACGACTCCCCCGCCAAAGGGATAGACGCCGAGCCGTTTCGACCGCATCGGAGCTGATTACTCTGCCGCACGCAGAGTCCCGTATCCCAAGAATCCGGGCCAGAACGAATTGCAAGCCGAGGGGTGGCGACGCCGCTGAAACCAGGCCCCCTCAGGCGCGGGAAATGAACTTGCCGGTAGCGGTATGGACCTTCACCAACTCGCCGGACTCGAGGTACTCCGGGACTTGGATCTCCAGACCTGTAGCCAGGGTCGCGGGCTTGGTACGACCAGTAGCGGTGGCGCCCTTGACCCCCGGGGCGGTTTCGACGATAGCCAGAGTCACCGATTGCGGCAACTCGATACCGAGGATCGCTCCGTCCACCAGCAGGGCGAGGATCCCTTCCAGGCCCTCTGTCAGATATTCCAGCTGACCCTCCAAATCGCCCCGGTCGAGTCCGTATTGGCTGTAATCCTCAGTGTTCATGAACATATAGTGATCGCCATCCTGGTAGGAATACTGGACCGGCACCCGCTGGCAATCGATCTCTTTCAGAAAGTCGTCGCCCTTGTAGGATTGGTCCAGCTTTTGCCGGCTCTGGAGATTGGTAAAGCGCACCTTGTACAGGGTCGCGGCGCCGCGCGACGACGGGCTCTTGGCCTCTACCTGCTTGACCGCATGAGGGACCCCATCGATGTCCACGATCATGCCCCGTTTCAGCTCGCCGGCTTTTGGCACCTTGGCCTCCTAGTCTGTGATAGCCTGAGCGCGACATGATACCAGGAGCCAGACCCCATGTTTGACGCCTTGAACCAGTTGTTCTCCTCCCAGCCTGCCTCCGATCCGGCGGAGCAGGCGCACCGGCTGCACCTGGCCACCGCCGTGTTGATGATCGAAATCGGCCGCGCCGATTTCCACATCCACGAGGCGGAGTTGGAGGCGGTGGCCGACGCCCTGCAGCAGCGCTTCAGACTCAGCTCAGCGGAGCTGGCGGATCTTCTGGAGCTGGCCCACCAGCAAAGCCAGGATAGCCACTCGCTGCATCCCTTCCTGCGCCGCATAAACCGGCATTTCGACCCCGAGCAGAAAGCGGAGATCCTGGAAGACCTGTGGCGGGTCGCCTTTGCGGACGGGCGGCTGGATAAGTACGAGGAATACCATATCCGACGCATCGCCGACCTGCTGCACCTGCCCCACTCGGCCTTCATCCGAGCCAAGCACCGAGCCGAAGCAGAGAGAGATTGAGGGTTTGGAGCAAAAGCATGGGATTCGATCCGACCTTTGACTCGGTATCCGAACGAGCAGCGGCTGAATGTTGGGGCGATTGCAGCTCGATCGGCCGGCCTCTCAGGCCAGGCAACGCGCTTGACAGCACGGGCACAGGGGTGACATAAACTATGAATCCGTTGCGGCGCTGGGCATTCGCGAGTGGGCGCAACCCAAGCGCGCCGAGCGCCGAGCCGATGGGCCATCCCGACCGCCCCGACCAGCCGACGAGAACGCCATGGACCCCCTGGACCGGATTTCAGCCCGCCACCTGCGTCAACTGGTCCGGGTGGGCCAACGCATTACTGCCGAACGCGACATCGCCAAGCTGTGCGAGGCTATTCTGGAAGAGGCACGGGTATTGACCAATGCAGACGGCGGCACGCTGTACTTGGTCGCGGGGCACGGCGCCAACCAACGGCTGGAGTTCGCCATCCTGCGCAACCGCAGCCTGAAACTGACCCTGGGGGGTTCCAGCGGGCGGGGCATCCACTACCCGTCTCTACCCATGTACCTGGACGGCGAGCAGAATCATAGTCAGGTAGCAACCCACTCCGGTCTCAGCGGCCAGTTGGTGAACATCGCAGACGTCTACGCCGCGGAAAATTTCGATTTCACCGGGGCCCGCGACTTCGACCGCCGCTTCGGCTACTCCACCCAATCCATCCTCACCGTGCCCTTGTTGACCGACTTCGGCGAACTGGTGGCGGTGATGCAGCTAATCAACGCCTGCGATCGGGACAGCGGCCAGGTGGTGGCTTTCAGTAAGAGCACGGAGCCGGTGGTCCGCATACTGGCGAGCTTCGCTGCGGTCGCCCTGGAGCAACAGCGGGTGATGCACGACCAGAAGGAACTGCTGATCGCCCTGTCCGGAGAACCAAATACCGGGCGGCTGGTGGAGCGCATCCTCACCGAGGCCCAGGCCATCACCCACGCCGACGGCGGCACCCTGTATCTCTACCGTGACGACGGTGGCCGGCCGCGGCTCGAGTTCGCGTTGGTGCGCAACAATTCCCTGCGCTACAACCTCGGCGGTTCCAGCGGTGGAAACATCGACCTGGCGCCGATCCCCCTTTACCTGGAAGGCGGCAAAGAGAACCACCATCACGTGGCCGCCCACGCGGCGCTCAGCGGAAAAATGATCAATATCGCGGACGCCTACGAATCGGAGGAGTTCGACTTCTCGGGCACCAAGGCCTTCGACCGCGAGCATGGCTACCATTCGGTCTCCTTTCTGACCATTCCGTTGCTCAACCACCTGGACGAGGTGATTGGGGTGCTGCAGCTGGTCAACGCCATCCATCCCTACACCCGCAAGGTGACCCGTTTCTCGTCCTATGTGGAGCCCCTGGCCCGGGCCCTGGCCAGTTATGCCGCTATCGCGCTCAACAACCTGATCCTGGTACAGGAACTCAAGGACTTGCTCGACGCCTTCATCAAGGTCATCGCCAAGGCGATCGATGCCAAGAGCCCGCATACCTCCCGCCACTGCCAGCGGGTGCCCCTGCTGACCGAGCTGATGGTGCAGGCCGCCTGCGACGATCGCGAGACCTTTCGGGATTTTCAGTTCGACGAGGACGACTGGTACGAGCTGCGGGTGGCCGCCTGGCTGCACGATTGCGGCAAGCTCTCCACCCCGGACTCGGTGCTCGACAAGTCGACCAAGCTGCACACGCTCGACGACCGCATAGAGTGGGTGGCGGCCCGCTTCGCCGCGCTACGCCAGCACCAGGAGCTGGAGACCTTGCGCGCAATCGCCGCAGAACCCCAGCGCAGGGTCGAGCTCGAAGCCAAGCTGCAACAGACGCTGGCGCAGTTTGAGGACGATCTCGCCTTTCTACGCCGGGCCAACAGCGGCGGCGAATCCATGGCCGCGGAGGATCAGGAACGGGTACGCTCCCTGGCCAAGTTGCAATGGCCGGATGCCGAAGGCCGGCTGCAGCCCCTGCTGAGCGACGACGAGGTGGACAACCTGTGCATCGAACGCGGCACCCTGACGCCGGACGAGCGCCAGGTGATCAATAATCACATGCAGGTCACCATCGACATGCTGGAGTCCCTGCCGTTTCCGCGCAAGCTGCGGCGGGTGCCCGAATACGCCGGCGGCCACCACGAGAAGATGGACGGCAGCGGTTTTCCCCGGGGCCTGCGACGGGAGCAGATGTCGATTCCGGCGCGCATGATGGCGATTGCCGACATCTTCGAGGCCCTGACCGCCCACGACCGTCCCTACAAAAAGCCGATGAAGATCTCCCAAGCCCTCCAGATTCTGCGCGGCATGCGAGACAACCGACATATCGACCCGGACCTTTTCGATCTGTTTCTGCGGATGCGGGTCTGGGAGCAATATGCCGGCCAGGTGCTGAGCCCGGGACAGCTGGATGTCGAGGACCCCGCCCCTTACGTTTGAACCTTTTGCGGCGGTCGCTCCTTGACAGTACGATGCGGCTGGCATAAATGTTAGGAGGTGCTGCAAAATTTGCCCGCTCTGGCTTTTTGCAGCACGGCTTTGGAAAACGCAGTTTCCCAAAGCGTTCAGTTTCGGGCGCTTGGACGCCGGAAAATGGCGGGGCAGACTGCCCCGCGCGGGAAACCTAGGAAATTGAGCGTTTCCCTTACCTATGCGAAGCCTGCCGGAAGACGCGGCCGCGCAAGACCAAAAACAACGAGCAACGGCGGACCACTCCGCCGAATCCGAGGGCTGGAAGTAGAAGCCCGTTTTATTCTTGAGCCAGTTGAAGGGGACCCTTTCGTGATTGCCAAACCACTCCTGAACCGGACGCATCCGCGCCGGCTGCGCGACGTCCTGATCATGCTTCTGTTGTTGGGCTTCTCCGGGGCCAGCCATGCGGTCTCGGTGAGTTTCGACACCGATTCCAAAACCGTCCAGGAGGGCACGGGCGACGCGGTGTTCCAGCTCATTATCGACGGCTGCGAGGTACCGGCGCCCAGTCGTGAGAACTTCCTATTGGTCACCGTGGACAGTATCGGCGGCGACGCCACTCCGGGCAGCGACTACACGGGTCCACCCATCACCGTCAATTTCGTCAACGACCCCAGCGGCAACTGGACCACCACGGCCCCGGTTCGAATCGGCGTCGTCGACGATCCCGAGGTGGAGGACGCGGAAACCGTCGGCCTCACCATCACCGAGCTCACTGGCCAGGTGGCCTGTGCCTCCCCCCAAGGCGTATTTCAACCCGAATTGGGCAATATCCCAACTACCGTGCTCACCATCACCGATAACGACGTCGCCGAACCACCGGCCCCATCGGAGCCCCAACCCATCTTGGTCAGCCCGCCGAACCTGGAGCTCCAGGGCGCCGCTGGGGAGACGCCGACCACTACCTTTATCATCACCGACGGAAGCCCTCCCTTCACGGTGATGCCGATGAATACGGACCGCGGCAGCATCGATATTCCCAACCCGGGCCTGAATCAGACGGTGACCTACGGCTTCCGGATTCCCAGCTCGGCCACCGACCAGCAGGAGTTCACCGACAGTATCAAGGTCACCGCGTCGGACGGCGCCGAGGTCGACGTGCCGGTGCTCATTATCGCTGAAGTAGACGCCGGACCGCCGCTGACTCAGGATGACATCGACGACGCGATGCAGGATATCGCCAATACCCAGCCCCAGAGCTCCACCGCGGCGGCGATCAGCACCGTCTGCCCCCAGGGCATAGTCGCGCCGCGCCTGCAGGAGGACTGTAACGTCATGGTGGGCGGTGCCCTGGCCCCGGAGGAGGACACCAATCAGGAGTCCAGTCGTGCCCTGGCCCAGGTCACCTCGGACCAGGCCAGCGCCTCGCGGGACGCTTCCCAGTCGAGCGTGCAAGTCCAGGGCCGCAACGTGGGCACCCGCCTAACTGCCCTGCGCCTGGGGGCCCGAGGGATGACCAGCGCGTTCAATATCAACGTCAATGGCCAGTCCCTACCCGCGTCCTCGCTGGCTGACGGCCTCTGGAAACAGTTGTTGAGCGCAAATGGCGGTGCTGCCGGCTCCGACTCGGCGATGGACTTTGGCCGCTTCGGCCTGTTTATCAACGGTTCGATTAGCCTCGGTGACCGCGACAGCACAAGCAATGTCGAAGGCTTCGATTTCGACACCAAAGGCATCACCCTGGGCGTCGACTACCGCTTCACCGACCAACTCGTGATGGGACTGGCCGCCGGCTACCTCAACACCGATACCGACCTCGACGCCAACGGTGGCGACCTCGACACCGACGGCTACAGCCTGAGCCTTTACGGGACCTTTTACCGCGACAGCGGCATGTATCTGGACGGCATCCTCAGCTACGGTAACAACGACTACGACCAACGCCGGCGCATCAGCTATGACATCGGTGAAACCAGCGTGCGCCAGGACGCGAAATCGGACTTCGACGGCAAGCAGCTTTCGTTGGCGCTCGGCGGCGGCTACAGCTTCAGCCGCGACGCGCTGAGCTTCGGCCCGACGGCGCGGTTGGAGTACGTCAAGATCGACGTCGACGATTACAACGAGCGCATGTCCGCCCCCGAGGCCGACGGCGGCGGCTGGGCGACCCACATCGATGACCAGAAGCTCAAGTCGTTCACCTCCCAGCTCGGCGGCGAAGTCAGCTACGCTATGAGCCAGAACTGGGGCGTGCTGCTGCCGCAGGCCCAGTTCGAATGGGTGCACGAGTTCAAGGACGGCGGCGAGGAAGTCACCGGCTACTTTCTCCAGGACCCCTCGCGCACCGGCTTTGCCCTGGACACCGACGAGCTGGACAAGAACTACTTCAATCTGCGCCTCGGGGTCTCGGCCCAGTTCGGGCACGGCCGTTCCGGCTATTTCTATTACCGCAAGCTGCTCGGCTACCGCAATCTCGACGTCGACGCCTTCTCGGCCGGGCTCAGGCTCGAGTTTTAGACCGTCAGTGCCGGCGGGACGACTCGTCCTCGCCGGCAGGCGTCGAGACGACTTCGTAAAGCAACCCTCCCCGGGTCGCGTTCGCTAGCCGCCGGGAGAGG